>DASURS010000304.1:0-42416 GCA_036279935.1 Pyrinomonadaceae bacterium | reverse complement strand
GCGCAGGGACATGTTACCAGGCGGTTTTTCAGCAGGCTGCTAGGGTGCAATTCGAATCGTTCCCATGTTGCTCGTTTGCCCGTGGGCGGTGATTGTTACCTTGCAGGTGCCCGCCGCTAGAGTGTCGGGCAGTCTGAATTGGACGTGCGTCAAATCAACGTTCGGTACTGCGCTCACGTTCGTGGCAGGTACATTGAAATTCTGGTTATTAGCATCGACGAGATTCACAACGACATTAGCCGCAGTCTCACCCGGATTCAATCGCAGGTTCTGAGCGAAGATCATCACGACGGTGTCCTGCCCTGCCGGGAAATTAAACCAGCCTGCAATACGCTTTACTTTGAATGCATCTCTCGTGAATAAGAACGCGTCGATAGCTGCCGCCTGCTGAGCAACCGGACCGAATTCCTCCAGCACCAGCAAAGTATCGTCGTCGAGAATCGTGCACTGGCCTGCGCCATCCGAGATAGTCGTAGCAAACGCCTCGGTGATGTTTACCGTAAACGTTTCATTCTGCTCAAGGTTTGTGTCGCCCAGTATGTCCACATCGAAGGTGCGAGTTACTGTCCCGGGCGAAAAGATGACGACCAGGTTGAGGGAGTTGTAATCAACCGCGGCTGTTGCCGTTCCCGGTGCCGTAACCACCCTGACTGCGATTGCCTCGACACTCGGGCCAGACAGAGTCAACGTAAAGGTCGCCGCTTTGATACCCGAATTGCCTTCCGTCACGCTGATGTCATTGATACTGATCGTCGGCCCGTCATCGTCGACGATGAATCCATTTCCCCGGCTCGTGCCCACGGTCGCGTTCTGAACATTCGAGATATCGAGGAAGTACGTCTCCTGCTGCTCGTCGATTGTATCGCCGGTAACAAGGACCACGACCGACTTCTCGACTTCGCCGGGCGCGAAACTCAGTGCGCCGGAAACGGCCGTGTAGTCGGAACCAGCAGTCGCGGTGCCGTTTGCCGTTGCAAAGGAACACGACACTGTCTGCGACGACGCAGCCGAGAGCGCGACGACAAACGTCGCCTGCGTCGTACCGGAATTTCCTTCAACAACGAGGGCATCGCGCACCGAGATCGACGGCTGCTGTGCCGCAACATCGACACTTGTCGCTAACAGCAGCAACGTGGCGATCACTACAAGACTAAGTCGTAGAGGAAGCGGAGCGGAGGAGTAAGTATGTGATGTCATAAATCTAATGAGGAGTCGAACTTTGTTGATTCGGCGCGCTGGAACCGAACCTGAGATACCGCCTGTACCTTACGGCCTCACAATGTGCCGCAATCCCTCGCAAATAGCAACCGGAATAAAACCTCGATAACGCCTGGTCCGGAGACATATAGGGTAAAAACGCCTAACGGAGCACGCATTCCAGGACCACGGCCAAACGATTATTGCGCCGGATTCCTTCACCAGGTGTTGTCGTTGGGCTGCTACGTCAACATACTTAACCGCTGAAAACCCCAGCAAAACAAGCGATCTGCCTCAGGTATTCCGATTGCGAATACCGGGCTGCTTTCTCAGAAACGAATCGGAGAATCACATGCGGAAAACATTACTCATGGTCCTCTTGAGCACGCTGATCGTATGTTTCAGTTGTCTGGTTTCACAGGCGCAGAGCAAGACCGTTTCCGATGACGACAAAGTCCCAACGTACGAGATTGGTGGACAGATCTTTTCGTTCAATGGCGATGACCTGGGATTTGGTTGGGGCGCCGGCGGGAGGTTCACCTACAATTTCAACAAGCACATCGCACTGGATAGCGAAGTCAATTTCTTTCTGCCGGACGAAGGACCGGCTTACGCAACCCAGGGCCTGTTCGGAATCAAAGCCGGAACACGGACCAAACATTTCGGCGTCTTTGCCAAGGTCCGGCCGGGCTTTCAGACGGACCTTGTGGTCAACGATCCTGCGTCGGCGAGGTTCGCCTTAGACGTAGGCGGCGTTGCCGAATACTATCCCACGCGTCACGTAGTAGTGCGGTTCGACGCGGGCGACGTAATCATCCCTTTCGGAAATGATGTAGTTGGTCAGGGCTTGTTCGTTCGAAGCCTGGGCACCACGCATAATTTTCAATTCAGCCTTGGCGTGGGCATCAGATTTTAAGAAGCGTCGAGATAGATATTAACTATCGATTCGCAACGTCCGTTCGCGCCGTTGACTTTTTGCCCCCTCACGGAATAACCTCCCGCCGCACTATCTAAGGCTGCCCTCTGAGCTTCTGCGTCCTCTCAAACTCGCTAATGCAGCCTTCTTTGTTGTATCCGCTAATACAAGCAAGACTTCTCAGCGAGGTAAACTCTCATGACCCTACAAGATCAACTAACACCAACGACGCGGATCGCGAAACCTCCAACCTTTAAGTTCGCCTACTCTTTCATCCTTCTCGACTATTTCCTGCGCTGGATTGTGTACGGTCTCTGGCGATTTCACATGATTGGCGGTTGGTTGTTCTGGATAGGCCAGGTTGTCGTCATTACAGTAGTCATTGTCGCGATGGTCGTGATCAGGAATGAGAACACAAAAGAGAAATACAAGCTTGGTCCAAAAGATGACGCCAGCCCTGAAGCTACATTACTGGTTACAATCCTGGGGCTTGCCGGAGTCTTTTTAGGCACTTACATCGGTTTCACAATATTCAGCGGATCAAGTTTGTGGATACGAATACCGTTTACAGTACTTACATTTGTCGTTTACGGCTTTTACATATTGGCCGTATGCATGTCCAGTGTTCAGTCGACGGCCAAGGAAGATGAAACACCAGCGCCTATCGAGTTATCCGTAGACGAGTGGATAGATGAGAACGACTTAGAGATCGTCAGACTGGAAACAGACAAAATCTCGTTGACTCAGCGTGTCGATACTTACACGCTCGAAAGCACGCTGTTTGGTGCGCTGTCTTTCTCCGGCTTTGTGACCATCATCGCCGCAGACAAAGCCGTCCTGTCAGGTGTGCGAGAGCTTATTGCTGATTCCACGCAGATTGCCCAGATGATCTTGCAGTTTGATTTCACTCATTTCGAGCAACCGATCGCGGGCATGAGAACCGAGATTGCTCTGATCGCCGGCATCGCCGTCGAGACACTAATTTGCTCGATGTTTTTCCTGTCGGTCATCGTCTCTCGCTTACGCTTCAACGACGCTCTGAAGAGAGTTGATTACGCAGTCAGAATAGCGAGTTCGTACAACAATAAAGAGGAAGAGGTCTATAACTTCGTCTTACAGGGACACGATGAAGCTAAAGTCCGTCACCGGCTGGGAATTCTGAAGGACAAAATAAAGGAAGCTTTATATCACGCTGAAGAATCCTTCAGGGATTTGAGGCCCATCGTCAACTACATGTGGGTGTTCCGCAATCTGGGCTTGATCAGTTTTCTACTGATATTGATTACGGGTGCTTTATGGGTTTCGCCGATACTGGCTATTCTTTTTACCAGCCTTGCAGTCCTGGCGTTTGTTTACTCCGCGCTTGATACCTGGATACGAACAAGAAGTTTGGAAAAGAGAGGCATTATTCACTTCTTCAGAAAAAAGGCTGGACTGTTTGCCGTTCCTGCGAGAAAGACGAACGCATAATCCCGGCGCGCCTATCAGCAGCTTACAGTTGCATCTTCAACAAGTGCGGGCGCTGCTCGCGTAACTTCACGATCAACTCTCCAAACATCGTATTCGCCCACGCAAACCATGAACGCGTGAATTTCTTTGGATCGTCTTTATCGAAGGCCTCGTGCATGAAACCCGTGCCGGCATGTGTGGTCTTCAGCATTCGCAAACAGTTGAGAATCTCCTTGTCGTCCGTACTTGTTAATGCCCGCACGATTATTCCCAGCGGCCAGATCATATTGAGACCGACGTGTGGTCCACCAATGCCCTCGGCCGCTCGTCCGCGGAAGAAGTAAGGATTATCGCTGCTCAGAACAAATCCTCGGGTTCGGCGATAAACGGGATCGTTTGCTGCACAGCAACCGAGATATGGCAGTGCCAAGAGACTCGGCACGTTCGCATCGTCCATAAAAAGTCTGTTCCCGAAGCCATCCACCTCGTACGCGTACACCAGTCCATATCGTTTGACGACTGCTTTGCCGTACGTATTCACCGCCGCGGTTATCTCGTGGGCCAATGCACGACATTCGTCTGCGAGTTTCCGCTCGGAAAGGACCGTCGACAAGATCTCGGCGAGTTGTTTCAGCGCCACAACCGCAAACAGGTTTGCCGGTATCAGAAACGGGTAGACGCACGCATCATCAGATGGACGAAACGCGGAGTGAATCAAACCAACCGGACGAGCAGGATTACCAAGACCATTGAATGGAGGAGTATCGATGGGATTGTCTGTTTTGCGCTGAAAGCGGTACGGGCCTGGTCCATTCAGTCGCTGCTGTTCGCGAAACGTCTGGACGATCAATTTACTCGCCCGCAGCCAATCAGCATGAAAACATGACGGATCGCCGGTTGCCGCCCAGTAAGAATGTGCGAGACGGACGGGATAGCAGAGTGAATCGATTTCCCATTTGCGTTCGCAGAGCTCTGGCGTCAGCGGCGGTTTGTCGTCAACTCCCCACGGGCACGCTTTGGCGCCGAAACTGAAAGCGTTCGCGTATCGATCGATGAGGATGCACATCGTCTGTCGATTGATAACGCCTGCTATCAGATCTTTGAGTTCGTTATCGTCTCGCGCGAGCGGAACGTATGGAGTGACCTGGGCGGTGGAGTCGCGCAGCCACATGGCATTGATGTCGCCGGTGATGACGAGTGTGTCCGGCCTGCCGTCGCGTGTTCCCGGCGTGACTGTGGTGTCGAGTGTATTCGGAAAGCAGCTCTCAAACAGCCACCCTAATTCGGGATCCGCGATCGCGCGCTTTACTTCGGCGATCTTCGCTTCGACGGCACGGCTACTAAACTTTCGCTGAGACGGCGCTGGACGCACAGTGGGAAAATCACGTTGTGCGGGCACGGAGAAAGCATCACGCTTTCCGGCGGTTAGTGCCGCGGTCGCGGCTGTAGCAATAAGTCCTGTTAGAACTTCGCGACGCTGGTTCAGCGTATGGGCCATCGCCCAATTCTAAATCGGAATGGACCTATTTGTATCTCGGCGGTGTGGATTGCGTGAGATTTTTGAGAATTGCCTCGACTGTTTGTCCGTCGCCCTTTTGGAGATGCTCAATGACGACTGAGATCGCGTCGCCGAGTTCAACTCGCTTCACGCGTGATCTGAGTGACTCAAGGAAGTCAACGCCGTCCCTGACGTCATCGGCCGTGACGGTGGCCCTGTCCTTGTTCGCAGCCAGCTCCTGAACCCGACTCATAAGCGTGAGGGCGCGTTCAGTGAGTGCCTTGTCGGAGAGAACGATTACAGCCAGCTCAATCTGGATGTCGTTGACGAGGTCGACCCACGCACGACCGTTTTCGGATGTAAGCAACACTTCATCGCGAGCAGCGCGAATCGAGTCAACGCTTCCCGATTGAAGCGTCTCGCCTAAAAACGAGAACACACAAATCGATTGGTGCATCAAGGCGATGAGTCCCGCCTTGGTGTCGTTCTTAATTGGTTCCGGGTCAACCGGCTGGAACGAATGTTGAATATCGCCCGGAATCTCCGGACCAGTCTCAAATGAATAGGCGAACGTTTTCCGGAGCGCGGGATTCGCGATGTGCCGGCTGTATACATAGTCCGTTGACGTGCCGGTCGTAGTGCCGTTGTAGACCTGGTAAATGGTCTTCACCACATAATTACTGCCTTGCACGGCGGCGATCGCGTTCTTGATTCGGTTTGAAACGGTCTGGTACTCGCTGAGATCGGCCGGTGGCATGAACTCCTGATGCGACGGCGGGTCCAACGGCCGGCAGAATCCCATCAGCAGATCCGTAAAATTCGGAAGCGGCTGCGTTGTTTGCGTCGGCGCATGTCCCCACGGGTAGAGCACGAACCCACTGAAAGAATGGACGTCAACAAACAGATCTATTCGCTGCGTATCGCAAAGCAAGTGGATATTGTTTGCCTCGGACTCTGAAAACGGCAGGCTGCCTACAAAGGTTTGCAAACTGGAACAGGGATCGCACGAGGTGGTTGGACCGATGACGCGCCACATGAAGTCGCAATTGCGATTAACGTCAACGCCGTCGCACGGTGTATTGGGATTGTCGCGTCGATTCATCCTCCAAAACCAAACGCCGCCGGGTTTCATTACGTGATTGCGGCCGTCGGGATTGGCGCAAGGCAACAGCCAGATGTCCTGCGTCTCCATCAGTATCCTGACATCGTCGGGCGTCCACGTGGCGCCGCCGTATGCCAAACCCGCGTGGCTCGTATACGCCTGAACGAGATCAAACGCGAGCTCGATGATGGCGTCCGGGTTCATCAACTCCCTCGCGTGCATACCGCCAACCATCAACACTCCGCGGCGATCCGTACCGCCGCCGGCGCGCAGACGCAGAGCAAAAATCGGCCGGCCCTCGAACGAATTCTGCAAGGCGAACTTCGTGCAGAGGTCTGGCTTTGTTGTTGCGAGGGAATCTATGGCAGCGTCGAGCTGTGCGATCGTGCGATACATCTAGAGGTCACGGTCGATTAAAGGTTTTGGATCAGGTTTCGCCTTTAGAGTGTTGACCTGGTCATCGAGCCAGTTCTTAAACACCTCGTCGGGCATAATCAATGCCGGGTTGAGCGGTTCGGCGCCGTATGCACGAAAGAGACGAACTTCAAAACCCTGTTCGAGTAGTCTCACGAGGTCCTGGAGGGTCAGGAGGGCGCGTACTTCACCATCGCGGGCGGGCACGCGATCGACGTCGAGAGCATCAGCCCAATCCTTCTTGTCGCTGTTGCTACCGGGGTGGATCGTCGCATCGAATCGCGTCGCAAGTAATGCGTCATTTCCTCCCTGACCCTCTTCCATTCTGGCTATCCTTTCAATTTCCGCCCCTATTATCACCGCGGGCAGCGGCTGTCAATCAGGATACTCCTGAGGCTGACAGTTTTTACCGAACCGCGGATAATGTTTTCACTGCGAACTACGCCTATGAAAAACATTCCTGCGGTACTTCTCGTTCTGTTAACTGTCTCTGCTGTTGCACAACAGCCGGCGGTAAACCTGCACATGTCGCAAACGAACCAGAACATGAACGCGAGTGAGAGCCAGTTAAAGGTCGGCAACACGGCGCTTTACGTCCGTGTGATCGGCAAGGGACAGCCCGTTATCGTCCTCCACGGCGGGCCCGATTTCGACCATAGCTACTTCCTTCCCGATCTCGACAAACTGAGGGATAAGTTCAGACTCATTTACTACGATCAGCGCGGGCGTGGCAGATCGGCGGACAAGGTTAAGCCCCGAGACGTCACTCTCTTGTCTGATCTCGACGACCTGGATCGAGTGAGGCAGCACTTTCGGCTCGACTCCGCAGTCTTGCTTGGCCACTCATGGGGCGCGGTGCTGGCGCTTGAATACGCATTGCGTCACCCGACGCGCGTGTCTCACTTGATCCTCATGAATCCGGCGCCAATTTCGGCGGCGGACCTCACCGCCTTTCGCAAGGTATATCTGGAGAAGATCGGCGCCGACATGGATCGACAGCGAGCCATCGTCGCAAGCCCGGCTTATCAAGCGGGAGATCCAGATGCGGTTGCCGCGCGGTATCGCATCCATTTCAAACCGGCGCTTGCTCGTGTGGAAGATTACGAGAGACTGATGAAGACGATGGAGGCGGCGTTCAGGAGTCAGGGAGGTGAAGGTATCGTTAAGGCGCGAGCCGTCGAAGATCGGCTAATGCTTGATACGTGGCAGCTACCTGGCTACGACCTCGCGCCGAAGCTGCACAACGTGCGCATTCCAACGCTGGTGATCGCAGGGGATAAAGATTTCTTTCCGCTCGAGGTCGCTTCGCACATCGCGGATGCTATTCCGAATGCGAAAATGGTGACGATGAAGGACTGCGGCCACTTCGCGTTTCTCGAATGCCCTGGTGAAGTACGGACCACACTCGACGACTTCTTTGAGTCACCTCGCCGCTGATCGCGGGATAGAAAAGCCCTACCGCAGTATCCGATCGACTTTGCCGGTCGCGACGTTCCATAGAACCACGGAGGCGTTCCCGCTTGCGCTTGCGAGCAACAGTCCATCGGGTGAAAAGGCAAGCGAGGTGACGGTCAAATCGTGATTCTTGAGCGTGCGCTTTACTCTGCCGGTGGCGACGTCGGAAAGGATCGCAGTTCGATCGTCGCCGCCGCTGGCGAGTGTCTTACCGTCGGGTGAAAAGGCCAGTGCGTTTACAACATCCTGATGTTTTCGCAGTTCGATCTGCGATGGGCCTGTCGTAACGTTCCAAAATCCGATCGAATAGTCGCTGCGTGCGATCGCCACCACTTGCCCCGCGGGATCGATGGCGAGCGCCGTGATCTCCTGGCCGGTTTCAAAGGCCAGTTTGAGCTTTCCTGAGCTTAGGTCCCAGATTTGGACGTCGCCCCGATCGTCCGCAGTCGCCAAGCTCCGGCCATCACGTGAGAGCGCAATTGCGGAAACGTGATCAGGCATGCGCAGCGGAACGACAGTTTGAGCACCGCTTACCATATTTATGAGTCGCACTTCTTTCGCGGCTGCCTCAGCGATAAAGTCGCCATTCGCAGATATCGCGGTTACCTGGTCCGACGGTTGTCGTGGAATCCGATTCCGCACGCCGCCGGTACGCCGGTCCCACGACCTGATTCCCTCACCCGGCAACTGTGCCGACACCGTCGTGCCGTCGCTTGAAAATCCCACTGCCTCCGCGCGACTGGCCGACACCAGGAAACGACTGCGCCGCATTCTTTCAGCTTCGTCGTCCGCGGTGGGCTCAAACGCGTGCAAGACTCTCCACGTTCTTACGTCTCTGAATTCAACCTCGTCGCCGGACTGGACGATCACGGCGTACTGGTCCGGCAGATGCACTATCGACGAAACGGCCTTGCCCTCGTGAACGTCGTACTTACCGACGCGGTTCTGGCGCAGGTCCCAGACCTTGACGGTGCCCATTGCAAGCGCGGCGTCATATCGGAGACTGCCAATCAGTAATCCGCCGCCGTCAGAGATGAACCGCAAGCTCGTCACATAATCGTTCTTGCCCTTGAGTCTATTCACTTCCTGGCCGCTCGAGACGTCGCGGAGAGTAATGTCACTCTCGACGGGCCATCCTGGTTTCACCGAAGCAACCGCAATCAGCCGGCCGTCGGGAGAGAATGCAATTTCCTTCGGGATTCCGTTGAGCTTTTTTATGGTTTGAAGCTTCTTGCCTGTCGCCGTGTTCCACACGTTTACGTCGTCACCCGACACAGCGGCGAGCAGCTTGCCGTCGTTGGAGAACGCGGGATGGGCCATTCGACCGAGAAACGTGACTTGATCGTAGTAACTCTTATCAGCACCTTCCACCTTCACTCTTCGCTCGCCCGACTGCGCATCGAGCAACCGTACATAAACGTCTTCCACATTGACCCGATGTCGCCTGTCGGGCCGCCGATCAGGATCTCCAGGCTGGTCGACGATCACGTCATGACCTCGTCCATAATGCTCAACCAGGGCCATCAGATCGCCGGTGGGTGACCACTTCGCTTCGAGCCTCCAGATGTCTTCCTTGCCGACGGGCCACCTCTTCACGAACTCGCCGGACTGCGTGTCCCACCACTTGAGTTCCGCACCGATCATATCGGGTCGCTTGTAGACCGATGACTGGATCTTCGAGTCGCGGTAGACAGAGCTGAGAGTGATCAGTGACATTCCGTCTTTCGAAAAACTCATCGACCAGATTGGTCCGTCGAAGCCGGTGATGGTGCGTTGCAACTCACCGGTCTTCGTGTTCCAAAGCTCGACGCGAGCATAACGTTTTTCGCCCCCGCCACTGCTGCGCGCGATGGCGAGTGTCTGTCCGTCTGGTGAGACAGCGATCGTGACGTCCGGCGCGGCACTCCTCGTCGTCGCGGGGTACACCGGCCGCGAATATTCAATTGCTGCTGCGAATAGGAAGAGACAGAGGATTACACGAAAAAACATGACGGTTGCGCATATACTACCGCAACTAATCGAGGCCGGCGATGATTGTACTCAACGACGTGACGTTGGAATGAAGGCGGGTTAGCCAACGGGTACGACGCGACTCGATGCCGCACCGCACCCGTCGATCGTATTTGGCAATCACACAGTCGCGTGCTTCGCGACGTTGCCGGCGGCCACTGTCAGGATTCTTTCCTGGTTCGTCAGGATTTGCTCTTGCCGCTTCTCGATGCGCGTTTGATTCTGAAGGATCGCGTCGAGTTTTGTTTGGTTTTCGAGGATGAGGACTTGATTGCCCAGGATCCTCTCCTGGTTTGCGAGCAACACTTTCTGGTTCTCGAGAACTTTCTCTACAGTCATAAAAGCAACCTCCAATTTAGATATTTCGGGATGTAAAGCAGCCCTGTAAGATCGCTGCAAAGAACATGCCGCCTCTTTCCTAAACATTTCACAAGGTAGCGCGCTAGGTGTTGGGTTAAGCTCCACAGTTGTGCGGAAAACTCCGACACACGTTATGACTGGTCTAACGTCTCACACTCGCGGTTCGCCGCATCGAGGCGCAACCTCCGTGGCGCGCATTAGAAGCAATGGTAAGATGAGCCCCAATGTCACACTCGTTTGGTAACAATGTCCGGCTTGCGGGAGCACTCGATTACCTGGCGCTAGCCCAGTTTGTCATTTTGCACGCGGGCTGTTTGCTTCTCTTTTGGGTCGGCGTCAGCTGGGTCGCGATTGCAGCGTGCGTCGCGTTCTATTGTGTTCGCATCTTTGCGGTATCGGCTGGTTATCACCGTTACTTCTCGCATCGCTCTTACAAAACAAACCGTGTCTTTCAATTCATACTGGCTTTCGCCGGCTGCATGTCTAACCAAAAAGGTCCGCTATGGTGGGCGGCTCATCATCGCTACCACCACGCCCATGCCGACCGCGAAGACGACATCCACTCCCCGGCCCAACACGGCTTTTGGTGGGCGCACTGCTTGTGGATCTTCTCGATGCGATATCGAAAAGCAGACGAGAGACTGGTATCGCATTTCACTGACTACGTCGAGTTACGCCTGCTGGATCGGTTCTACGGTTTTCCACCGTTCATTGCGGCGGTCTTGTTCTTCATTCTCGGCGTGGTTTTGCAGCGAAGCCGGCCTGAGCTAGGCACGTCGGGATTGCAGATGATGGCCTGGGGCTTCTTTGTAAGCACAGTGCTGGTCCACCACGCGATTTACAGCGCAAACTCGATCGCCCACTCAGTCGGAAGCCGGCGTTTCAATAGCCCCGATACGAGTCGCAATAACTTCGTCGTTGCGTTACTTACTTTCGGCGATGGCTGGCATAACAATCATCACTACTATCAACGGTCGGCGCGTCACGGTTTTTACTGGTGGGAGATCGACGTTACTCACTACGTACTCAAGGGCCTCTCGTACGTCGGCATCGTTTGGGACCTGCACACGCCACCCGACCGAATCTACGCCAGCGCCTCAGCCGTTAACGCACCAGCCGATTGAGAATGAGTCAACACAGAGCCAGAACGTTTGCAGCCCTACTGCTGGTCCTTAGCTCGTTCGTCGCTCTGCGATATTCCCTGTACGTAAGCCAGAAGGAAGTTAGGGCTGCGGCAACACGCTTTGGTTTCTCACGTTCGACCCTGCCGGAGGTTCCTGGTCCACCGGTTCGAGATCAACGGCTGGTCCATCCCAGTTTGAAACGAGTTTCCGCTTTTGTTTCGACTGTCGGCGCCGCGGTCGCGCTGAATGACCTCGACGCCGACGGCGTCTCGAATGACGCCTGCTACATAGACACGCTAACGGACCAGATAATCATTACGCCTGTTCCGAAAACCGGCGACCGCTACGCACCGTTCGCCCTCGTTCAGGAGCCGTTTTTCGATCGCAACCGCATGGCGCCGCTCGGCGTGCTGCTCTCGGACGTCACCGAAGACGGCCACGTAGACGTCGTCGTTTACTACGCCGGCCGATCGCCGTTGCTTTTCCTGTGGCAGCCTTCAACTCACGCCGATAGTCCTTCGATGGGCGCGTCCAACTACGTCGTTCGAGACATCTTTCCGAAAGAAATCTGGATGACGGGATCTGCAACTACGGCCGATCTCGACGGCGACGGACATCTCGATCTCATCTTCGCCAACTACTTCAAAGATGGATCGGATCTATATAACCCGGCCGGTAACGGCAGCGTCTCGATGCCTGAGTCGTTTTCACATGCAGCGAACGGCGGGGGCGAGCGAATCTACCGCTGGACGTCTTCTACAACCGGCAACTCGCCGAACGTGACTTATGAAGAAGTACGAGACGCTCTTCCGGATGGTGTTGGCGGAGGATGGGGCCTCGCAGTCGGCGCTTGCGATCTCGATGGCGACTTGCTGCCGGAACTGTACATTGCGCACGACTTTGGACCAGATCGTCTGTTCTGGAACCGATCCACACCCGGACAAATTCGCTTCGCTTTGCTCGAAGGCCGGCGGCAGTTTGCCGCGCCGAAGTCCTTTGTGCTCGGACGCGACTCATTCAAGAGCATGGGCGTCGATTTCGCCGACTTGAACGACGACGGCATTCCCGACATATACGTCAGCAACATCACCGAGCCCAAAGGACTTCAGGAGCGGCAGATGCTCTTCATGAGTTCCGGCGACGTGAGCCAGATGCGAGACGGCGTCGCTCCGTACGTAAACCGAAGTGAAGCACTCGGTTTAGCTGATAGCGGTTGGGCCTGGGACGCCAAGCTCGACGACTTCGACAACGACGGCATACCCGAAGCGCTTCAGGCGACCGGATTTATAAAAGGCTCGTCGAACCGCTGGCCGGAGTTGCAGGAGCTCGGCACCGCCAACGATGCGCTGATCTCGAATGTGTTTGCGTCCTGGCCCAGGATAGAACAAGGCGCGGACGTCGCGGGGCACAATCAGAATCCGTTCTTCGTTCGAATCGGGGATCACTACGTCGACGTCGCGAAAGAGATCGGATTCGGCGAAGACTATGTCAGCCGTGGAATCGCGATCGCCGACGTCGATCTCGACGGCTTTCTCGACGTGATCGTTTCGAACATGTGGGGCCCTGCGAGTTACTACCACAACGAGCACCCCGTTGCTGACTCATCTCTTGGTCTCAATTTACTGCTGCCGTTGAAGATGGGCGGGACAGTTGTCTACGAAGGTAAACAGCGGCCCGAAATACCTGGCCGCGCCGCGGTGGGCGCTGCGGTGACAGTCACTCTCGCCGACGGCAAGGTGCTGCGGCGTCAGGTCGACGGCGGTAACGGACACAGCGGAAAACGAAGCCCCGATCTTCATTTCGGCCTTGGCGGCTCTCAAGCGCCGGTCAAAGTTCAGATCCGCTGGCGCGATCCGGACGGGCAGATTCATCAACAGTTCCTGAACTTAAAACCTGGCAGACACACAATTCTCCTGGCGTGGCCCAGGTCAGGAGACTTGTCATGAGTGCGCCCAACATGCGGTTAGCCGCGCTGAGACGATTCGCCATTACGATCACCGTCCTCAACCTGCTCGGCCGCAGCATACTCGGTTTCGAAAATTCGTGGGCGCAAATGTTCGTAGCGCTTTTGATGGCCTACTTCACGGAGATCACGCTGGAGCTGGTCGACGCTCTGGCGAATAAGAAGACGCCGCGTTTTATCGGCAACGTAACGCACTTCATCGATTTTCTCCTGCCGGCGCACATCTCCGGCATGGCGGTCTCGATGCTGCTGTATTGCGGCAGCCGTCTGTTGCCATTCGCTTTTGCTTCAGTAGTCGCGATTGCGTCAAAGGCGCTGCTGACCGTCAAAGTGAACAACTCGGACCGCCACTTTCTGAACCCGTCCAATACGGGAATCGCGCTAACCATTCTGCTGTTCCCGACCATCGCGCCGATCATGCCCTGGCAGTTTACGGAAAGCCTGTCGAGCAACTGGGGTAGCGCGTTCGCCGTCATCGTCGTCGTGCTCGGAACGTACATGAACTGGCATTACGCCAAACGCATGCCGCTGGTGCTTGGCTGGATAGCGGCTTTTGCGATTCAAGGCGTGCTCCGCTGCGTGATAAACGGGCTGCCGTTGATTGTCGGTCTCGTGCCGATAACCGGCGTGAGTTTCCTGCTGTTCACTTTTTACATGATTACGGATCCCGGTGCGACACCGAGCGATCGGCGGGAGCAGGTGATTTTCGGGGCAACAACCGCACTCGTTTACGGGTTTCTGGTTCTCGCGCACGTCGGATTCGCTTTCTTCTATGCGTTGTTCATCGTCTCGATCTGCCGCGGTCTGCTACTTCATCTGAAGCAGTTGCAAACTCATAGTGTTGGGTCAGTTTAAAAAAGATGTTTCCCGCAAAGGCGCAAAGCCGCAAAGAAAGCAGCGATTTCGTCGTCTTCTCTTGGCGACTTTGCGCCTTTGCGGGAGGTCTAATTCAAACTGACCCACTACCCAGACTCATACTAAAGTTGGAGACGCGCCTCAAAGCCTGGGCTGATGACGACCCAAACAAGCGGATGGTACTTTCTGCCAACTCTGATTCGGAGTTTTAAGACCTGAACAGCCGCGCGTAACGCCGATGCGATTATCAAAACTACGGACCGGCCACGGAGTTCGGCAGAAGTTCGCGCTGTGGCTGACGAGCGTCCTCACACTCTCCGAGCCTTTTGACGTCGTAAAGACGTTTACCTATCGGCCGGAGTACTTCGGCAAACCGTTCTGCGATCTCGGACATGATCTCCTCCGCGGTCCATCCGAATGGACCATGGGCGAACGCGAGCTCTTTGGCGCGTTCACGGCCAGCCTCAACCAGTGCCTCTTTTGAACGAAAGCGCACCGCGCGGTCGCGTGGACCTTCCTCGGAAAGCAACTCACTCGCGAGATATTCGGGGATTGGCGGAAAGCTCGGATCGACGGACGCCTTCGCGCCACGTTAGCCTTCCTCGAGAAAGTTACGTTATCGCCGTCTGAAATCGGGCCGGAAGACGTCGACGCCGCTTACAGGGCCGGTGTCAGTCCGTCGGCGCTCCTCGATGCGACCTACGTCTGCGTCGGCTTCAATATCGTCACGCGGATCGCCGAAGCGCTTGGTTTCAGGGTCCCCCCTGAACAACTGTTCTTCCGAGCGGCAAGGCTGCTTCGGGTGTTTGGGTACAAGAGGCTGAGTGGTTTCTGGATTTCGGGGTCGAGTAACACGGAGGTATTAGACACTCGCGTCGACGATCCTTACGCGAACAAGATGGAGCGTCTTCGATATGCCGTAGTCTTTGGTCCCGGATCGCTCGCGCCTCACATTCGGCAGGCGATCAGCGAAGGCGTCTACAGTTCCACGCCTCTCGGAGCTTTCGCTCGAAAAGTCGCGGAGCATGCTTTCATGGTGGACGATGAGGACATACGTGAGCTGCACCGATCTCACTATTCGGACGATCACATCTTCGAAGCGGCTGTAAGCGCAGCTCTAGGCGCTGGTCTATACCGGCTGGAACGAGTACAGGCAGTGCTTCGCGCACACCAGCCCGCGATCGCGTGCGCTTATTCGGATCTCAACGCCACCAACGGATCGACTCGCGTTGCTCGCAGCGCCGGGATGTAACACGCCATCAGCCCCACTACCATCAGACCAACACCGGTTGTCGCAACGATCAGCGGATCGCGTGTCGGCAGTGATGGAATAACGGCAATCAATAGTTTCGAAACACCGTAAGCACCCGCGGCGCCCAGCAATGCGCCGCTTAGAATCAGCACCGCGCCCTTACCCAAGACGAGCCACATGAGATCGCGAGTCTGCGCTCCGAGCGCTCGACGAATCCCGAGTTCTCCAGTGCGTTGGACCACAGTGTACGAGACCACGCCATAGATTCCGACCGCTGCCAGAATCACGCCAACTAAAGCAAACGCCCCAAGCAGGCTTCCCAGCAACGAAATGCTGCCCAGACCTTGATCGACCGCGGCTCGCGCCGTGCGAATCCGGTTAACGGGCAGCGCGGGATCGATTCCGGCGATCGTGTTGCGCATGCTGTTGCCGAAGCTTTCGGGATCTGACGACGTGCGCAGGACGATCGTAAAATACGCGGGAGCGTCTTGTGCGACAGGAACAAACGCTTCGAAGCGCGTATACGGCTCTCCCAACTCCCCCGGAAAGGCGAGGTCATTAACTACGCCGACGACCTCGAAATACACTCTCTTGGGACTGGTGTCGCTGATGCGCTTTCCGATCGGACTCTCGTTGGGCCAGTAAGTACGCGCGGTTGTCTCGTTGATGATTACTACCTTCGGGTGATCGGCCGTATCGGATGCATTGAACGTACGCCCCTGTTGCAACCGGGCGCCCAGCGTCGCGAAGTAGTCACTGCTTACCGGCTCAAAAAACATCTCCGGATACTTATCGGGCGGAGGTTCGGGCCGTCCTTCAACCAGAAACGAACCACTGCTGTTAAAGCCATAGACCGGCTGCGAAACTCCGATGCCGGCGTGTTCCACACCCGGCAACGCGCGGAGACGGTTTTCTAACTCCGTCAGGAACGACACGCGTTGCTTGTCATCGTTGTATTTATCTCCACGAAGACTCATCTGCGCGGTCAGTAGTCCGTCAACACGCCAACCGGGATCTGCGTTTATGAAACGCTGCAAGCCACGCAGGAACAGTCCCGCCGCAGCCAGCAACACCATCGCGAAGGCCACCTCGCCGACGATGAGCGTGTGTCTCAAACGATGCTGAGATCGTCCCGCCGTGGATCCACGCGAGTTCTCACGCAGCGCGAGGTTCACATCTGCTCGCGATGCGAACCACGCAGGGACGGTCCCGAACAGCACTCCTGTCACCACGGAAACCAGCAGGGCGAAGCCGAATACGCGGTAATCGAGTTGCAGAGCCGCACCCGGCAGATCGGCGAACAGGCGAGCACTGATGAACCGCACGGCCCACAGCGCGAGTCCGAGACTGATCGTTCCGCCAATCAAGGCAACGACGAGGCTCTCCGTCAGCGAGTGTCGCAGCAGTCGCCAACGTCCCGCGCCGAGCGCGGCGCGGACCGCCAGCTCGCGTGAGCGCGAGGCAGTGCGAACGAGTTGCAGGTTAGCGAGGTTTGCGCATGCGATCAGCAGCACAAAACCCGCGAGCCCAAACGTGAACCACATGACAGTTCTACCGATGCTGTCAGACATCGATCGCTGGAGTGGCTCGAGCCGCACACTCTCGCCGTCGTTGGAAGAATTCTCTTTTGCGATATTGGCAGCCAGCGTGACCATGCTTTGCTCTGCCTGCTGAATCGAGACGCCCGGCTTGAGACGGCCGAACGAGGAAAGATAGTTGGTGCCGCGGTTCATCTTTCGGTCCGGCGCAAACGAGAGCGGCTGCCAGATGTCCACGGGGCCCCACAAGATCGGATGCTCGAACCCGGGAGGCATCACGCCCACCACCTGCACGGACTTTCCATCGAGCTGAATCGTGCGTCCGACGATGCTCGGATCGCTGCCGAAACGACGCGTCCAGAAACGATCGCTGAGTACGACGACGTTGTCGGCGCCAGGCTCGAACTCTTCCGGGTTGAAGACGCGTCCGCTCGCAGGCGCCACTCCCAACAAAGGAAAGAAATCAGCGGTTGCGGCGAGGCTGCGCAGACGTTCCGCTCGTTGTCCTTCTTCCGTCAGGTTGCGGCTGACGAAGTTGTAAGCCGCCATCTTTTCAAAGACCGTGTTCTGGTCGTGCTGATCGAAAAAGTTGCCGGACGAGTGCGGCCAGCTTTGCGAGTGCGGCGAGGTGCGGAAGATTCTCACCAGTTGGTCGGAGTTCGGATATGGCAGCGCGCGAAAGAGAAACGTATTCAACACACTGAACATGGCCGTGTTGGCGCCAATGCCGAGCGCGAGCGTCAGCACCGCCACTACTGTAAATCCTTTGTGCTTCAGGAGTTGGCGCAGGCTGTAAGACACATCCTGGTAAAGGCTGGTCATGCTCTTTCTCCAGTCGTCGGTGGACATAACAAGAACACCTTACGACAGAGTATTGTGGCAACTTTTGCCGCGGTGGGTAGTGGCCTACTTTGGAAATCTTCTCTGCGTATCTCTGCGTCCTCTGCGTCTTTGCGGTAAATATGGATTAAAAAGCAACAACCGCAGAGTCGCAGAGGACCGCAGAGATACGCAGAGTGGAAATCAGGGCACTGTCACAGTAAAACGGCCTTCTACGAAACTCGTCGTGCCGGCGTCGGCAGTACCCGTGAAGCCCGGTTGCTTTCCGCCGATAGTCAATTTGAAATCACCCGGCTCGACGAGCGTGCGCCCATCGTCTGTGATCACTGCGAGCTGGCGTGGCTCGATTGTGAACCTGATGACGCGGCGCTCGCCCGGCTTCAGATGCACGCGCTCGACTCCGGCAAGCGATCGAATCGGAACTCGAACAGATGCATCCATGTCAGTCACGTAAAGCTGGACCACCTCGTCGCCTTCTCTGCTGCCCGCGTTCTCAACCTCCGCACTCACAACGACGTTCTCTGCCGCCGTGACGCGCGGCGACGAGACGGTCAGGCCGGAGTATTTAAATCGCGTGTAACTCAGCCCATGACCGAACGGATACAAAGGCTCGCCCTTAAAGAACCGGTACGTCCTTCCGTCCATCTTATAGTTGTCAAACGAAGGCAACTGTTCGACTGACTTGTAAAACGTGACTGGCAGCCGTCCGGCAGGGTTGTAATCACCGAAGAGCGCCTCGGCAATCGCAGTTCCGCCTTCTTCACCCGGATACCACGCGTGCACGATCGCCGGTACATGATCGTTGGCCCAGTTCACCGCGACCGCGCTTCCGGACAGCAACACCACAACTACCGGCTTGCCCGTTGCCGCAACTGCTTCAAGCAATCCCTGCTGACGCGCAGGGAGCTTGATGTCTGTTCGATCTCCACCGAGGAAGCCCGGTTCGCGCACATTCATCTCTTCGCCTTCAAGACGTGGAGACAAGCCCAGCACCATCACGACCGCGTCCGCTTGTTTCGCGACGTTAATCGCTTCGGCATACGGATTCTCGACTTTGACCACCGGAGGTTGCCACACGAGTCTTGCAACGGCGCCTATCTTGCTCTCAAAGTAATCCATCCGGATATCGTAGGTTTTGCCGGCCTCGAGTGTAATTTCGCCGGTAACGGTGGCCGGTGCGTGTTCGGTCCAGTCTTCGGCGATCAACTTGCCGTCGACATACACGCGCACTCCGTCGTCGGCGATCGCGCCGAAGCGATAATTTCCACTCTTCGACGGAACGAGCTTGCCGGTCCAACGAGCCGAAAAATCATCGCCCGGAACACCAGCCGCCGGGCCCGTCATTCCCCAGTCGAAATTCACTTCCCGATCTACACGCGTCAAGACTGGCGCACCCTTCAGTTCCTTGTTTGAAAAGTACTCAGCTTTGAGACCGCTTTCGCCTGCGGGTCCACGCAGAGCAGAAGCGGGCACGGGTACCGCGGAGACTTCCGTCAGCGTCGTGCCTTGTGCATACAACACTTTCGTCTGCGGCGACACGCGTTGACGAATGCCTGCCAGCGGCGTGGTTGCGCGCGAGGGTTGACCGTTGTAGTTACCAAGCAACACCTGAACTTCGTCGGCGTTTGGTCCAATTACGGCGATCGACTTCAAGTCTTTGCGCAGCGGCAGCGTGTTCTTTTCGTTCTTCAGAAGAACTATCGATTCGCGTGCGGCGTCGAGTGCGAGCCGGCGGTGTTCGGGTGAATCGTTTGCCGAGAACGGGATTTTCGAATAAGGGACCATCTCCGGCGGATCGAACATGCCGAGCCGAAACCGGGCCTCGAACAATCGTTTCAGCGCGCGATCGATCTCGGACTCGGAAATCAAGCCCTGCTTCACTGCGTTCACGAGCGCTTTATAACTGTCGCCACATTCGAGATCGGTTCCTCGCTTCACCGCCAGTGCGGAAGCCTCTTCGGCCGTCTTCACAAAGTTGTGCCGTTTGTAGATGTCGTCGATGGCGCCGCAGTCGGAGACGACGTATCCATTGAATCCCCACTCGCCGCGTAATGTGTCACCGAGCAGATGTGTGTTCGCGCAGCAAGGTTCACCGTTCGTACGGTTGTACGCGCACATCACGGATGCGGCGCGAGCCTCCATCACGGTCGCACGGAAAGCTGGTAAGTAAGTTTCACGCTGGTCGCGTTCATCGGCAGCCGCGTCAAAGCGATGGCGCTCCGGTTCCGGACCGGAATGAACCGCGTAGTGCTTCGGAGTGGAAACAACTTTCAGGTACTTCGGATCGTCGCCTTGTAGTCCTTTAACGAATGCGACACCGAGGCGGCTCGTCAAGTACGGATCTTCGCCGTAAGTCTCTTGTCCACGTCCCCAGCGCGGGTCGCGAAAGATGTTGATGTTGGGCGACCAGAACGTCAGACCGTAAAAGCGGTTGTAGTTACGCTGTCGTTGTGCTTCGTGATACTTGGCGCGCGCTTCGTCGGAGATCACCGTGCCGACGCGATTGATGAGTGGCGGATCGAATGTTGCTCCGAGCCCGATCGCCTGCGGGAAAACTGTCGCCACCCCTGAAAACGCGACGCCGTGCAACGCTTCGTTCCACCAGTCGTACTGAGGAATGCCGAGCCGTGGAATCGCGGGCGCAGCGTTCATCATCTGCGACACTTTCTCCTCGAGCGTCATGCGCGAGACCAGATCGTCGACGCGCTGTTCCAGCGGAAGCTTCGGATTGAGATACGCCGCGCCGGGATCGATCTTCGTTTCCTGAGCCAAAGAACCGTTGCTGATCAAACACAGCACGAGTGTAAGCACACAAAGAGTTATGCGGAGTAGAGACATAGTTTGATTTTTATCGTGACTGGAAAGTTACTAACAACCGTTGCTCGCTTCGATCGCGTTCGCTGCGTTGATCAGTGGTTGCGCTTCTGCCTGGGTTAGAGCACCGCTGTTCACGAACGCGTTGACCTGACTGATAAACGAACTGAGTTGATTGCAGGCTGCGGCCGTCTGTCCCGCATCAAGCTTCGCCAACACTTGATTAAGCTTGTCGATCAAACCG
Organism: Pyrinomonadaceae bacterium; assembly: GCA_036279935.1. Lineage (GTDB taxonomy): Bacteria > Acidobacteriota > Blastocatellia > Pyrinomonadales > Pyrinomonadaceae > PSRF01. The sequence continues at coordinate 21,385 of DASURS010000304.1, read as the reverse complement.
TCAGCCTGCGTTTGCGTAATCGTGCCTCCGTCGGCTAAGGCCTGGACCTGCGCCATCAGCGAACGAATCGGCGTCCTCGTTGGGAACGCTACAAACTGCGGCACATTGCCGACGGGAATAGTCGTCACCACCGTATTCGTGGCGGTGCTTATCACCGAGACATTCCGGTTATCGCGATTCACCGCGTACGCAAAAGTCCCAGCCGGATTGAGAGCCAGTCCGATCGGTTCAGATCCGACCGGCACGATCGCCGCCGCCGTACCGGTTGCTACGTCGATAGCACTGACCGTGCGAAAACTGGGATTTGTAACATAGGCAAACGCACCGTTCGGCGTGAAGTCGATTCCGCCTGAATTGTTGTTGCCGGGCGTTACGTGCGCGACGACGGTATTCGTGGCAGTGCTGATCACGGTCATATCAACGTTGAAAAAAGTCGTCACATAGGCAAAAGCGCCGTCGGGAGTGATTGCTACTTCGGCCTGGCTGGTTTGTCCGGTACTGATCGTGGCGACTACGGTGTTCGTGGCTATGTCGATTACAAAAACTCTTGGGAAGAACAGATCGGGTACATAGGCAAACGCACCGTTCGGAGTGATTGCGATGTCCCCGGGAAAGCCCGCGGTCGGTATCGTCGCAGTTACGGTGTTAGTCGCGGTACTTATAACGATGACCACAGTACCGCCGGTGACGTAGGCAAAAGCTCCATCCGGAGTTATGGCGACGAAAAACGGTTCAGGTGCAACTGGTACGGTAGCAACAACCGTGTCAGTCGCACCGCTGATCACCGAGAGATCGTTGCTCCCGCGATTTGCCACGTAGGCCAGCGCTCCGTCCGGCGTGACCGCTACTCCCAACGGAGCAATTCCCACCGGAACCGTTGCGGTTACGGTATGCGTCGCCGCGTCTATGACGGATACGGTGCCGTCAGCCTCATTCGTGACATACGCCTTAGTTTGAGCGAACGCGGCAGCGGAGCCGAAAGCCACCAGTAACAAAATCGTGATCAACCTAATCGTCGCTGAGTGCGCCATGGATTTGTCCTCCGTGATTGGGCTGATCGCGACGAGGCGTTATCACTTCGTCGCCGCAACACCCTTCATCATTTCGTCACGCTTGGCTTTGAATTCCGATCCGGCTTTCCATTCCGGATACCCGTCGGCTTGCGCCACTCGGTAGCCGATTATCATCAGCAACTGCGCGTCGTCAACGGCGCCCGTCAGATCCCAGTCAGGCTTAATCTGATCGGAGACTTTGTGGTAATCATTGTCTGTGTACTCGTCGCGCTTCTTTTTGCTGTAGGCCTCATCTTTTCCTTCGTAGTGAATTCCCGCGTCAGTGTAGAGCGCCGGAACTCCCTGTTTCGCAAACTCAAAATGATCGGAGCGGTAGTAGAAACCTTTTTCCGATTCCGGATCGGGATTGACTACTCGATGCTGTGCAGTGGCAGCTTCACGCAGCAAGTCGATCAAGGTGCTGTTATCGTCGCCGACCATCGTGATGTCGGTGGTCCTGCCCCACTGATTGACGCCATCCTTGTTGATGTTCGCGAGTGTTTTGTTCAGCGGGTACAGCGGATTCTCAGCGTAGTACTTGGCGCCGAGCAGTCCCTTTTCTTCGGCGGTGACGGCAAGAAACAGGATCGATCGTTTCGGCGGCGTGGCGAGTTTCGTGAATGCTTCGGCGATTTCGAGCATTGTGGCGGTGCCGGAGGCATTATCGAGTGCGCCATTGTAGATCTGATCGCCGGTCAGCTTCGGATCGCGGCCGAGATGGTCCCAGTGCGCCGTGTAGATGACGTATTCGTTCTTCAGCGCCGGATCCGATCCTTCGAGCTTTCCGATGACGTTGTTCGAATTGATCTCACGGATCGTGTTTTTGACCGTCATGTTCGCTTTCGCGTTGAGCGCGACGGGCTTGAAGTCTTTCGAAATGGCAGCTTTTTTCAGCGCATCGAAGTCCTGGCCACTGGCCGTAAACAACTCTTTGGCGCGGTCGGTCGTGATCCATGATTCAACAGCCGCGCGTCCCATGTTTTTGTCGGGCGTCTGGATATCGAAGTTCTCGCGAGACCAGCTTCCGGAAACAACTTCATAGGGATACCCAGCCGTGGCAGTTTCGTGAATGATCACGGCGGCCGCGGCGCCCTTCTGCGCGGCGATCTCATACTTGTAGGTCCAACGGCCGTAGTACGTCATCGCCTTGCCCTTGAACATCTTGTCGTCAAGTTTCGATGGATCGCCCGCGTCCGGAACCTGCGGATCGTTGATCAGCATCACGATCGTCTTGCCGCGCACGTCCAAACCTTTGTAGTCGTCCCAGCCATACTCCGGCGCGACCACGCCATAGCCGACGAAGACCATGTCGGAATTTTCAACCTTTGATTCCGGAACGAAGCGGCGTGAAACCGCCACGTAGTCTTTTGGAAACGTCAGGTTGATTTGCTTGTTTCCGGCGGTGAATGAAGCCGTCGGAGCACCTGTAAATCCAACCAGCGGCACCTTCTGAACATAGGTGCCATCCGGGTTACCCGGTTTCAGACCGAGGCGCTGAAACTGTTCGGTCAGGTATTTGACGCTGAGTTCTTCGCCTTTCGTCCCCGGGCCACGGCCTTCGTACTCATCCTCCGACAACACTTTCGTGTGTTGCATGATGTCGTTGCCCGTGATCGAGTCGAGGGCCGGCTTCAACTCGGCTGGAACCGAGCCGTTACTGGCACTGGAGTTCGTGTTCAGGTTAGTTGGAGTCGTTGTACACGAAAGCGCGAAGGTAAGCACCGCCGCGAACGAAAGCATTGCGTGGATTCGCTTCTTCATCTTGATTTGGTTCTCGTTCTGTTGGATTTAATGCGGATGTTCTATGACGAAACGCGGGGGCAAGTCAAACAATCTGCGTCAGTCTGCGCCCGCACTGACGAGTCCGTCCCAGGACCACTTCGGGATACGCAGTCCGTGGGGGACATCGTCCGCGGATTCGTGGTACTGAGACATCGTGGTTGTAGTAGCCCAGGCGAAGTAGTCGTGCAGCGCGCGCCGGACATTTTCGTCGCTCGCGAGACCGGCGTCTTCCAGCGCCTGATCGAAACAAGCGATGGCGCGCTGGTCCATCTCTTCGTGCGGCCCGTTGCCACTGTGAGTCCGCACGACAGACGTCTCGTCACCGTATTGTTCGGAGTACGTGGTTGGCCCACCGAGTGCTTCCGCCCAGTACGCGGCCAGGCGTTCTGTGTGCTGCGGGTGAAATCCGTGGCTGAACGCGTGGCTCACCACTTCATCCTCCAGCACACGCTTGTGCCACGCACCGGCCAACCTCAACATCCCATCACTGCCACCCGCGGCTTCGTAGATCGTTTGCATGGCTCAGGATTGTATTTCAAGGAGAGTCAAAACGGTATGTGAATCGTGATCGCCGGAGGGTCAAAGGTGTATCATCAACACGCTATGAGGAGCTTGAGATATTTTCTGCTGCCGGCGGCACTCTTCACACTGGCGCTGCATCCTCCTGAGACGTTTGCGCAAGTCTCAGGCAAATTCGAGGACTTCACGCTGACCCTGACAACGCCTAAAGCGAAATACCTGGAGCTTCAGCCGATTCCCATCGTCTTAACACTCAAGAACGAAACAAATGGGCCCATCGTCGGTCACAACGGACTGGAATTCGGAACGGGCTTCCCTGCACCTTTATTCCACTGTTTACAGTGGCCGGTTTGAAATCCCCGTGTCGATGCTTAAGAAGCACCTGGTGGTTTCACCTCGCGAATTTCGGCCCGACGAGCAGATAGAGAGAACGGACCGTCTCACTTACATGCTCAATCGAGCGTTTCCCGACCCCCGTACTTACCAAGTGCATGCGCTGTTTGTCTCGCATGACGGAAAAGACAGCGTCGTGTCCAATTCTATCGAAGTGGAGATTGTTCAACCGGACGGAGTCGATGCTCAGGCGCTGCAATTCATCAGAGAACAGGCGGAACCGGCTTATTTCTTCACCGGAGTACGTGCAGTTAAAAACGCTGAGCAACTGAAAGTGCTGGAAAAGTTTGTGACTGACTACGGTGAGTCTTCCTACGGAGACGACGCGTCTTTCGCGCTTGCCGAGGTGCACTTCGCCAGGCGTGATTATGAAAAGTCGCGCACGATCTTCGAGCGACTGTCGAAGAGCTCTGATCGAACGCTCGCAACTGAGGCCGCCCACTTTCTCAAATTGATCAATCAACGTGAGCAGCAAAAGAAAGCTCGTCCATGACGGCCCTTGCTCATGAAATATATATAGGCGGCCGCCTTATCGCGTCCATAATTTAGAAATGATTCAGAAGCTCGACGATTCTTTCCAAATACACATCCGGTTTCGCAGCCAGTAAGCGGGCGCTGCTTGGATACGCACTCCGCACGCCGATCGTCATCACGTTCGATCCACGTCCCATCTCGATGTCTTCAGGCGCATCGCCGACGTAAGCGCACTGTGACGGAACAACCTGCATCGCGCGAATGGCCCGGTCCAATCCTTCAGGATGCGGCTTCTTATTCACGATATCTTCATTGCAGATCATGACTGCGAATGCGTCTCTCAAAACCGACTGCTCAACCTCACGGCAGACTCGACTTCGCGTGCCGCTCGTAACGACCCCAAGCTGATAACCCTTATTACGCAACGAAAGCAGCGTCTCGCCAACGCCTTCGATCAACGGCGCAGACTGTTCACCGTAGTGCCTATTCCACGCTTGATCAGCGACGTCCCAAAGTTCCTTTTGCAGTCCGAGCGCCTCGTATGTCGAATACCAGTTCGGCGAATAGGTCCGTTCGTAAATCGCATGAGCAAAGGGAACGCCGAGCTCATCGAACGTCTTCTCGAACGCGACCAGCCCGAGGTGCGCTGAATCGACGAGCGTGCCGTCCCAGTCAAAGACCAACGTGTTGATACGGTGGTTGAGATTCATGTCGTCAATAATGGAATCAGCACTGTGGCGCCGTCCATCAATGCGTGGGCAAGCGCAAGCGACTCCCGCTGAGAACCTGGAAACGCGGTACGAGATAGCCATTGTAGGTCATCTGCTCGGTCAGTCCCCAAACGAATGGAAACACCAGCACGGCATAAATGGCAGCCGGGAGTGGCAGCGGGTTGAAGAAGTACGGCTGCGAGCCCGTCCCGTACACGACCCAACCAGCCGCATAGACGCCGCCAAAGATGAACACGAGACTCACCGGTATGAGCGCGAAGGCGAGCCATACGTCGCGCAAAAAACGGGTCCGCTCTAATCCGATCCGGTTGGTCACCGTTGTTTTTTATGGCAGGATCGTGCGGTCTGCTGACGGAGAGGGTCTGCCGAATAATGACAATCAGAGCCTTAATCATCTTCACGCTCCTAATCTTCAACCCCGTCACCCTCTTCTCGCAACAGCAGCCGAAAACGGCTGAGGAGTTTGAGACGCGAGGCGCGGCGGCACAGCAAAGCGGAAACTGTGATGAGGCGCTCAAATATTACGCCGAAGCGATCAAAATCAATCCAAAGAGCTATATCGCGCAGGCTAATTCCGGCAACTGCTATTTACGACTCGAAAAACCACAACTCGCGTTAGGCCATCTTCAGGTAGCGCTCACCCTGAGACCAACTGATCCTCTTCTCCATTACGTACTCGGTGTTGCCTACAACGGGACCAAACAAACGAAAGAAGCTGTTGCCGTACTTCAGGAGTCCCTGCGGTTAGAGCCGCGGCTGTTGCCGGCGCACATAGTGCTCGCGGAGATTTACAGTGATCAGAGCAAGTACGACGACGCCATCCGCGAACTGCTCGCGGCTTTGAGACTGCAGGAAAACGATCCAACGATTCTTCTCCAGCTCGGCCGCGAGAACCTGAATGCCGGATACTGGAGAAATGCGGTTGAGTATCTGAACCGGTCAGTAGCAATCAAACCAATGGTCGAAACCTACACCGACCTCGGCCACGCCTACGCAAAACTGAACGACAATGAATCCGCGCTACAAGCCTATACAGAGGCATTCAAACTCGATAGTAAAAGCGAGCTGACTAACTACAACCTCGGCGTCGGACTGCGCGAGATTGGTGAACACACCGAAGCCGCGGCCGCGTTCAAGAGAGCGATAGAAATCAAGAAGGACTTCCGCGAGGCGATCTTTAATCTGGCACTCGAGTACGAAGATCTGGGAGAGCAGGAAAAGTTCCTGGACACGATCAAGGATGCGCTGAGACTCGATCCCAATAACCTCGTCGTCGTCGGCAAGTACGGCGTCGCACTGCGAAACAATCTGAAGTACTTCGAAGCCATCGAACCACTGAAGCGAGTGTCGACTGCGCATCCCGACGACGTGAACGATCTGTACCTGCTTGGCAACACGTACCTCATGGCCCAACAGTACGACGACGCGATCAAGACGTTGAGTCGCGTCCTGGTCCTTCAACCGGCCCACGAGGATGCGCGAGATCGACTACGCGTGGCGAATACGCGAACAAACCTGTTGCCGAAGCTCGATCACTACAAGAACGAGGCAGCTCAGAACCCGGAGAAGGCGTCGGCGCGCATCAACCTTGCCGATGCCTATTACGCGCTGGCAATGTACGCCGAAGCTGAACCGGAATATTTGAAGGCAATCGAACTGGAGCCGAAGAACTCGCGTCTTCACGGGAAACTCTGCGTAAACTACAGCGAGTGGAAGAACAACGAAAAAGCAGTTGCGTGTTATCAGGAAGCGATCAAGAAAGATTCGAATCACGTTTATTACTTGTCGCTCGGCTTACTGTACGAGCGCCTCGGAAAACCGGACGATGCCATCACCGCATACAAACAGTCGCTGGAGAAGAAACCCGCCTTTACGGCGGCCCTATATCAGTTGGCCGGCGTGTATATTCGGAAACGGGAGCTGAGCAACGCAATCGATCCGTTGCGCAAGTTGTTGGCGGAAGAACCAAACAATCAGCACGGAAATTTCACGCTCGGGCAAGTTTATGCGCTGCTCGGAGACAACACCGGCGCAATGCAGCAGTACTACATTCTTCAGAATCTTAACCCCCGCCTGGCCGCAGATTTGCTGAAACAAATTCCGAAATGAAATCGCAGCAGTTTACGATTCCGAATATCGACACGGTCTTCAAATTCTACAAACCGAAGCCGCCGCTTTCGAAGTTTGTCGAGACGCTTTGGCTGTACGAGGGTTACGAAGGTTACAAGGCGGAGGAGAAGACGGAAACGATTCTTCCCACCGGCACGCTCGAGCTTGTTATCAATCTGCGGCAAAACCAGTTGCTGTTCTACGACGCTGAACGTCCGCAAAACTGCTCGCGTTTTTCCGGCGCGATCGTTTCAGGTGCTCATGGACACGGTTTCGCGGGCGAGCCTGCGGCAGAAGCTTTTCTCATTGGCGTTCACTTCTCGGACTCCCGGCGAGCGATCTCGCCGACACGCATGTCGATCTGGAAACGATTTGGGGAGCGTCGGCGGGCCGGCTGCGAGAGCTTCTTTGTGACGCGAGAACGACTGCAGAACGATTTGAGCTGCTCCACGCCGCTCTGTTGACGCGCTTGTGCGACGACGCGGAACAGCATTACGCGGTTTCGGCGGCGCTCGAAATGTTCCGAAAGAATCAGGCGGGTCCGATCGTCAGGGAAGTGGCAAAGTATCTCGGGTTGAGTCAGCGCCGGTTTATTCAGGTTTTCAAAGCGGAAGTCGGGCTGACGCCGAAGCTGTTCAGCCGCATCCGGCGATTTCAGCGAACCCGCAGTCTTATCCAACAGCACACCTCACTCGAATGGGCGACACTCGCCCTGAACCTTGGATATTTCGACCAGTCACATCTGATACGTGAGTTTCTCGAGTTCTCCGGCCTCAGCCCGACCGATTATCTGAATCGATACAAAACGTCTTTTTGAATCAGGTCAATTTTATCCAATACGCTGCTGCGGCCAGATCATAGTATTGGTATGGAGACTTGAACCATGAAAAGAGCAATGGGATTGTTTTGGGATTGATGGCGGCTTATGTCGACGTTTACAGCACACATTTCGGCTTCGCCGCTGATCTGACTACGGGTCGAGCGCGCTCGCTGGTGGGTACCGTCGTGGGATTGATCAGTTTGATCGTCGGTTGGGTGGCTCTGCGCTCTGCCGGCCGTACCGGGAACGGGCGAGGCGCGGGAGTGGTGGCGCTGGTGTTGGGATTGATCGGCGTCGTTCTGGACGTGGTGCATCTGAGCACGTTTACCGGCGCTTTCGGGTCAGAGAGCGGACGAGCCGGCGCGATTGTCGGTCTGGTGCTTGCACTGATCGGCATGGGCCTCGGTGGCGTGGCTGTCGCCCGATCGCGACGTATCCACAGCGCCGAGTGACATCGGGTGCGTAAGTAGAAGTGTTGTTTTTCGAACCTCATCTCCCACCCTGCGCCGTCACACGCAATTTGCTAGACTGAATCTGCTATTCATTTCTTATTTCCATCTTTCATTAATGAACATTTCTTCAAGGAGGAATTATGACCGCGGATCGAGAGGATCGGCTGGCCGACTTCACCCGCGACAAGCGGATACTGCTCTTGTCTTTGATAGCTGTTGTAGTGGGCGCCATTAGCGGCGTCGTTGCCAAAGCCCTCGTTTGGCTGATCGCCGTTTTCACGAATCTGACTTTCTACCAACGCTTCTCTTCCGACTTCATTTCACCGTCAAATCACCATCTCGGCGTACTCGTAATTTTTGCCCCGGTAATCGGAGGCTTAATCATTGGACTGATGGCTCGCTACGGTTCGGAGAAAATCCGCGGCCATGGAATCCCTGAAGCGCTCGAAGCGATTCTCTTCGGCCGCAGCCGCATGGACGTCAAGGTCGCAGTCTTGAAGCCACTCTCGTCCGCTATCTCCATCGGTTCAGGCGGCCCATTCGGAGCCGAGGGTCCCATTATCATGACCGGCGGCGCGCTGGGATCGATCTTTGCCCAACTGTTTCACCTTTCTGCGGCCGAGCGAAAAACGTTGCTGGTCGCCGGCGCAGCCGGAGGCATGTCGGCAATCTTCAACGCTCCGATCGCGGCGGTGCTGTTGGCGGTGGAACTGCTTCTTTTCGAATGGCGTCCGCGATCGTTCATTCCCGTCGCCATCGCGGCCGCCGTCGCTGCGATGATCCGCGTGCCGTTACTCGGAGCAGGCCCAATCTTCCCGGTAACGGCGCACGCGCCGCTCGGCGCGGAAGGTATGGTCATCGCGCTTCTCGTCGGCATTACGGCCGGGCTGGCATCGGGCGCACTTACAGCTCTCGTATATGCCTGTGAAGACCTCTTCGGCAAACTGCCGATTCATTGGATGTGGTGGCCCGCTATCGGCGGTCTGTTCGTCGGCGTCGGCGGCTGGCTCGATCCGCGTGTACTCGGTGTCGGCTACGACACGATTCACGCGCTCTTGAAAGGAGAGCTGGTTGGCGCGGTCGTGATCGGGTTGTTGATTGGGAAAGCAGTAGTTTGGTCCATATCGTTGGGATCGGGAACATCGGGCGGCGTGCTGGCCCCGCTGCTGATTATCGGCGGCGCGCTGGGCTCTATCGAGGGCAGATTCATATCGTTGGGCGATCCCGGACTGTGGGCAATGATCAGCATGGCTGCATTGATGGGCGGCACGATGCGCTCACCACTGACCGCAATGATCTTCACTCTCGAGCTGACGCATGACCTGAATCTCCTGCCCGCGCTGCTGGTTTCATGCATCGCCGCCCACGCGTTGACTGTGTTGTTGCTCCGTCGCTCCATCCTGACTGAGAAGGTGGCGCGGCGTGGTTTCCACGTTACTCGTGAATACAGTGTCGATCCGCTGGCGGTCCTGCGAGTTGGCGAAGTCATGGATCGCAATCCGCCGACCGTTCCGGCACAGATGAAGCTAAGCAAGCTTACTGAAGTGATAGCGAACGGAAATTCGGAGCTATCACATCGCCAGGGAACACTCATCGTCGATGAGGAGGGTAACCTCGCGGGCATAATCACTCGCGGCGACATCGTTCGCGCGCTCGAAAAGTCGCCGACGGGTAGTACGGTCATTGAAGCAGGCAGCCGGCATCTGATCGTCACCTATCCCGACGAAATCCTTCACGACGCCGTCACCAGAATGGTCCATCACGATATCGGCCGGTTGCCGGTTGTCCGGCGTGATAATCCACGGCTGATCCTGGGCTACCTGGGACGTTCAAGCATCATGACTGCAAGACTGCGTCGCCACGAAGAAGAGCATCATCGCGAGGCCGGATGGCTACAGGCGCTGACTCAATGAACTCCTGACAGCGACGAGAACTGATCGCCGGGCAAACGGCGACCAGTTCTCCCGCTGACTGAAAGGTTTCACCCCTGTAGTTGTTTCAGAAAGTACTCCAGATCGAAGAACTCTCTTTCCAACTCGATCTTCCCGTCCTGGTTGAACTTGAAGAAACCGATCCCTTCGAGGAAGAAGACGTTTCCGGTCTTGGTCGTGAACCGAATCCGCCAGGTGACGGCGGCTTCCTGACCGCGCACCTTGATGTCGAGTGAGTAGAGTTTCATCTGATTGAAGAACGTTGGGAACGTTGCGAGGTAAGCGGCGATGGCCTGGCTGCCCTGCATCGGCGGAGTTCCGACCGGGTCTTCCAGCACGGCGTTATCGGCGAAATTGTTCATGACGCGCGGGACGTCGAATGCAACGAGACCAGCGAACGCGTCCTCGATCACGGCCTCGATCTGCTGCGGCGTGAGGTCCTGCGTCGGGGCCGCCTGAACGCCCGTCACGTTCGAAGCGATCACAAACAAAACCGCCAGCGCCAGCGCCATCGTCTTTTTGATAAACAAACCTTGAGTGTTCATTTCCTCTCCTTTGGATGAGTGCAAAATTAACCGCTGTACGGAGAAGTTGCTGAACCGGTCGCCGTATTACCTCGCGATGAATTTTTTAGTTGAGTAAAGTGTTACTATCTTCGACCTTGTGAATGGACGAGGAGGCGGTTCAATGAACGAGTTTCCCGGCGCAGTGCCTGAGATACCGGTCACAGATATGAACGCAGCACTGGATTATTATCAGGGCAAGCTCGGCTTCAACATCGACTGGGGCCGCGACGGCGGCGGGATCGCAGGAATCTCAAAGGGGCAGTGCAGGATGTTCCTTACGGACCGCGACTTCCGCGCGCATCACGGCAACGAGCCGCCAGTGCTGATCTGGCTCAATCTCAATAGCAAGGAAGATGTAGACAAGTTGTACGAGACATGGAACGCCGCCGGAGCGAGAATGGTTTCGTCTCCTGAGTCGAAACCGTGGAAGCTACATGAGTTCACAGTATCCGACTTGGACGGCAATCTATTCCGAGTCTTCTACGACTTCTCCAGAGACAGTTGAACGCTTTCGCGACGAGAGCGGCGTCGTGAGCGGCATGATCCAGCGGGTGGGTAACAAACTGACTTCCTCTTTAGCCAGGTCTACGTTGGGATCGATCAGCAACTGCGGTTGCCGGCCGTTCAGAGAGACCATCACGCGGGCCCGCACTTCCACGTTGTCGTAACCTTCACGCCGCTTCTCTTCCGCAAGGTGGTGCGAGAAGAGCAGGATGAGGTCCGGCTTCGTGATCATCTTCATCAACTGGTGAGACTTCAGATAGTCTTCGGGATCGATGGTCCACGTCTGGCCACTGGCCGGATGTGTGACAGTGAACACTGCCTCGCCGTCCTTCGTTCGCAACTTCATGTGCCAGGCAAAATTGTGTCCTTCCTCGGTCCAACTGACGTTCCCCGGATACAGGTAATGACGGAGCGGCAGAACGAGCTGAACAGCGAAGTAGGCGGCCACGAGTCCGGCAACCATTTTTTGTGACGTCGATGTGATCGACACAGGCGTCGTCGGAACTTGTGTCGCATCCGGGAACGCCTCGCCCGGCGACATAAACGCTCGCGCGAAACGTCGCGGCAGGTCAGGCGGAAAGAAAATCAAAAGCGCGCCCAACATCAACCACGGAAAGATGCCGATATCGAATATCACCGAGTTGATGAGATTGAACGCGATCGCCGCCGCGAACGCGAACGGACGCGTCCGGCGCCACAGCAGCAACGGCACTACAAACAGGTCGAGCAGCAACCCGCCGACCACGAACCCGTAGACGATCCAGTTGCTCGCAAAGGCGGAACCCAATCCCGGCATCGCGGTCAAAGGATGTAACCACGTGCGCATCGGCTCGCCGCCAAGCATCCAGTCTCGGTTGAGCTTGGCGATGCCGCCGTAGAAATACGGAATCCCGAGCTGCGCTCGCAGCGCCCACAACGCCCACGCCGGAACGACGTCTGAACGGATCTTCCGCCGCAGCAACGCATCCACGGAAAACCCGCGTTCTGCCGGAAGGAAACACATCAGAAAACCGATCAGGCAAACGAGGTAGAGGTGGTTGAGATAGCGCGTCTGGTCCAGCAGAAACGCATATGTGAACGCGAGAAAAAAGACGGGCGCGGCGATGCGGTAGAGAAAGCCCAGCATGACGCAAGCCGCCGCCAGACCGAGGACGAAAAAGTGGATGTACATCCCGCGCCCCGGCCATGGCTTCACCCAACTGAATCCGTAGTAAGTAAACGTAAGCGCAGGCTCCACGTAGTAACGCGCGATCCATCCGTAGGTGAAGTAGCGATACGTTTCCCACAGCATGATCGCGCCGAAGAGGACGCGGAAGAAAACCAGGAATGAGATGTCGACGGGCTTGAAGAGGGCCGCGCTGAGACGCTCAAGCAAAGGTGCTTTCACGGCGGTGGAAGGTACAACAAGCGCCGCATCGATTTCAATATCACGCTCACACGCAAAACGGTTGGCACTGCCTTTTCCGCGATTCGTCACATCGCTGCCGCCGTACGTACCGTCGTCGCAGAGCGCCGCAGAAGTTTCTGCTAGAGTTTTTTCAGAAATAATCCGTTCGAGGAGAAAGCCATGTTCACTAGACTGCTACTCATCATCGTGCTCGCTTGTTCCTCCATCAGCGTCAGCGCGCAGGTCGCCGAAACCGTTATCCCGCTCGAAGGTCTCGACCCGGTGATGCTCTCGCAGGGCAAAGAGGTCCAGGGGAACATGCAGTACAAGGTCACGCGCGGCCAGTTTCAGTACATCTTCGCGAACGCCGAGAACAAAGCGGCGTTTGAAAAGGATCCGGCGCGTTACGAGATTCAGTTGGACGGACATTGCGCCCGCATGGGCTCTCCGACGACGGGAAATCCGGACCTTTACACTGTCCACGACGGCCGCATCTATATTTTCGGATCGGAAGAGTGCCAGACGGCATTTAAAGCCGCTCCCGAGAAGTACATCGAAGTTCCATCATCGCCCAAAGCGCCGCCCAGCGCGGAGGCGTTGAAACGCGGACAGGAACTGATCGCCAAAGCGGCTGCAACTGTCGGCGGACCAAAACTCGATCAGCTTCGCAGTCTTCAAAGAACAGATGTCCGCGGAAACCAGGTCAAGAACAGCCTGGTCGTGGCGTTTCCTGATTCGCTCAGACAGGAAACAATCAGGCCCAACTTCACGCTTACGTCCGTCATCACGCCGTCCGAATCATTCGTCGTCGTTAACAACGCCGCCGCCCGGCCGATGCGCGAAGACAACCGCGCCACCATCTTCAAGGACCTGAAACACGATCCGCTCATTCTGCTGCGCGCCAGGACGCAACCCGATTTCAAGACTTGGCGATCAGCCGGCGCCGAAGATAAGACACTGGAATACGTTGACGTCGAACTGGCGACGTTCACCACCACGCTCGGCATCGATCCCCAAACGGGCCGCGTCGTTAGCCAGACGTATCGCGGGCGTGGACCGGGCGGCGTCGTGGGCCAGATCACAATCAGCTATTCCGACTTCCGAACTGTCGAAGGTTTGTCGTTGCCGTTCAAGGCGACGGCAACGTTTGACGGCCAGCCCTTCCCTGCTCTCTCCGCAACAACGGAAGCACTGACAATCAACGGGCAGATCGATCCGTCAAGCTTTAAGAAACCACGGTGAAGACGATGCGCAAAGAATATTTGTCGTTGAAAGCCATCGTCCTGCTGGCAACGTTCGTTTTGACGGCCAACGCGCAATCGTCTGACTGGGCGCAGTGGGGTGGACCACATCGCAACTTCGTATCGGAGACGAAAGGCCTCGCGACAACCTGGCCGGCAACCGGACCTCGACGGCTCTGGCAACGAGAGCTCGGCGAAGGATACTCGGCGATCGCGGTCGAACGCGGCACGCTCTTCACCATGTACCGCAAAGGCGACAACGAAGTCGTCGTCGCTCTCGACGCCGCCACGGGCAAAACACTGTGGGAATACGGCTACGCCGCGCCCTTTTCGCCGGATTACGACATGTCAAACGGGCCCGGCCCTCATGCAACGCCCCTCGTCAGCAACGATCTCGTGTTCACTTCCGGCGCGACCGGCAAGTTGCACTGCCTCGACAGGAAAACGGGGAAAGTCGTGTGGTCCCACGATCTGCTCAGCGAGTTTCACGGCACGTTACGCGTGAATGGCTATTCGTGTAGTCCCATTGCTTACAAAGACAAGGTCGTGATGCTGGTCGGTGGGCCATCAAGCTCCATCGTCGCCTTCAATCGAAAAGACGGTTCAGTTGCGTGGAAGAAGCACGATTTCAAGAACTCCACCTCTTCTCCGATCCTCATCAGCGTCGATGGACAGGACCAACTTGTCGCATTCATGTACGGTGAAGTGGTCGCCGTAGATCCCAACGACGGCAACCTGCTTTGGAGTTACCCGCATCCGGTCGATTTCGGTTTGAACACCAGCACGCCTGTTTGGGGAGGCGACAACCTGCTGTTCGTTTCAAGCGGATACGACGGCGGCAGCCGTGTCCTGAAACTCACTCGCGCGGGCGACAAGACAAAGGTTGAAGAGTTGTGGGCGAATCGCCTGATGCGCGTTCACTTCACGAACGCGATTCGCGTCGGCGATGCGATCTACGGATCGAGCGGCGACTTCGGACCAGCGCCGTTCACCGCCGTGGACGTCAAGACGGGAAACGTTTTGTGGCGCCATCGCAGTTTTCCTCGAGCGTCGTTCCTGTTTGCCGACGGACGTTTCATCATTCTCGACGAAGACGGCCATCTGTTACTCGCGACCGCGACGGCTGAAGGTTTGAACGTGACGTCGAAAGCGGAACTGCTTGGGACCAAATCGTGGACCGTGCCGTCGTTGTCCGGAACGCGGCTCTATGTGCGCGACAGGAAAAACATTCTCGCGGTTGAACTAGCGGCCCAATGATTTTTCGGGTCGTGGTAGAATCTCCCGCTTGTACGAGCCAACTCCTCCTACCTGCAAAAGCCCTTTCAATTTCGTCGCATACCTGATTGTGTTTCACGCAGTCTGGACGATCTGGGTGTTGGTCGGTTATCCGAGACTCAGGGCCGTCGGCGAGGAAACGCTTCTGTACGCGTCAGTGAATCTGTCCGTCCGCGCCGTGATCTGGGTATTGCCGGTTTTTCTCTACCTTCGTTATGTGGATGGCGTCTCACCGGCGGATTACCTGAAACTAAAAAAGCATTGGCTGTCCGGCATCTTCTGGGGCCTGGCGTTCACGGTGGTGGTTTTCGTGCTGAGTTGGGCCAAACAGGGCCCGCCGCACATTCGGCCGGGAGCGATCACATGGAACAGCATCCTGAGCACGTCGTTACTGATCGGATTCGTCGAGGAAGTCCCGTATCGCGGCTTCATCTTCCAGAAACTCAGCGAGTCGTTTTCGCGAACGGCCGCCGCCGTTATCTCGTCGTTGCTCTTCGTCGCGATTCATCTGCCGGGCTGGTTGTCGTTACACCTGTTTACGTTGCACACTATGCTGTTCGTGTTTGTGTTTGGCGCGTTTATGGCGCTGTTGCTCGTTCGAGCCAAATCGCTGTGGGCGCCGGTAATAGCACACAGTCTGAACGATTTTTTGTCCGCGGTACTTTTTCGCTGAGCACATGTGTGGACGATTCACGCTCAAGACACCGAAAGGAATCAAGCTTCCCAACTATCACTCCGTTCTGACGGAGCTGAAGCCGCGCTACAACATCGCCCCCAGCCAGGACGTCTTCACGGTCGTCGAGCGCGAAGGCAACCGGGAAGCGACGATGCTGCAATGGGGCCTGATTCCTTATTGGAGCCAAGAGGCGAAGGGCATCATCAACGCGCGCGTCGAGACTATCGACGATAAACCCAGCTTCAGCGAGTCGTTCAAAAACAGGCGATGCCTCATCTTCGCCGACGGTTTTTACGAGTGGGAACGGCACGGCAGGATCTCGCAGCCTTACTACTTTCAGATGAACGACGGCGCTCCGTTCGCCTTTGCCGGCATCTGGGACCGCTGGCGACAGAACGATCGGACCATCAACTCGTGCGCCATCATCACAACCACCGCGAATGCACTGCTGGCCCAGATTCATCATCGCATGCCGGTGATACTGAACCCTGAAGCCTACGATCTGTGGCTTAGTGAGGACTCGAGATCAGCGGACTTGAAAGAGCTGCTCGCGCCTTACCCGGCGGACGCGATGACGAGCCATCCCGTGAGCTACGACGTCAACGACGCGAAAGTCGAAGACGAACGGCTTGTCCTTCCGGCAGTGCCAAACATCGGCGTCAACTTAAGTCTGTTCTGATATTCACTGACTGTCGTGGTCTTGTGTCTTTTGTGCCTTTTTGTGGCGAAAGGAACAGGAAATACGTATTTTTGCGTATTCCAAAATACCGAGGTACACGGATGTATCGGGCGGGCTTTAGATCTATCTTAGGCGCCTGACAGAGTGATGAAAGCCACGTGTATCCTCCTTGCCGCGACCATTCTCCTGATCGCGCCACTCGCGCGCGGCCAGCAGGCAGCGTCGACCGAACAGACTGCGCCGCAGGCAGTGTCCTCCAGCAGCGCCGGGGAACCAGCTCCGCTCGTTTTCTGGAACCGCCGGATCACGGTCTTTCGCTCCTACGTGGACCAGCTCGGTCCGGCCGAGCGCGCCAAAAAGGCCGCGGAGCGTCTCTCGAACCTGCCCGACGTCGCTCCGGAATGGCGAATCAATTCCTCTCCCGCAGTCGTCGGCCAGTACTCCGGCGTCATGATTTCGGTGAACGACCAGTTCGCCTTTGCCATTCTTACAACCGACGTCGACGTCGATTCCAACGAGACCATGCAAGCCGCGGTGGACCATGCGACGAGCCAACTGCGCGTGGCCCTCGAAGCGCGGGCACAGCAGCACAGCTTGCCTGTCCTGCTGAAAGGCCTGGGCCTCTCACTGGTGGCGACAATCATTCTTCTGTTTGGGCTGTGGCTGGTGATCCGCGGCCTTCGCATTATGAAAGGCCGGCTCGAGCAGACGGCAAGCGCGCGCGCACAGAAGATCGCTCCCGCCGGATTTAATCTGCAACCATCGTTGAATTTTCTGAGCCGCGCCCTCACCAGCTTGACGGCGTGGGCGCTGGCCGTCGTGCTCGTCTACCTCTGGTTGACGTACGTGTTGTTGCGCTTTCCTTACACGGCGCCGTGGGGACAACAACTCGGCGCGTTCGTGCTTGCACTGCTCGGCACACTCGGCACCGGAATCGTCCAGTCGATTCCCGGGATGTTTACGGTAATCGTCATCTTTCTCCTGACTCGACTGGTCACCAGAGTCGTGAGCGGCATTTTCGATCAGGTCGAGAAGGGCGATCTCAACCTGGCGTGGCTTCACCCCGATACGGCTCGCGCCACGCGCTATCTCGTCGTTATTCTCATCTGGATCTTTTCGATCACCGTTGCTTATCCATATATTCCGGGTTCCGACACCAGCGCCTTCAAAGGCGTGAGCGTGCTGGTGGGCGTGATGATTTCGCTCGGGTCGGCGGGGCTGATAAACCAGGTCATGAGCGGGCTCGTGGTTGTTTACTCACGAGCATTGAAGCCGGGAGAATTGGTGCAGATCGGCGATGATTTCGGGGTTGTTACCCACGTCGGAATGTTGTCGACGAAGCTGATCACGCGAAAGAAGGAAGAGATCACGATACCGAACGCCGTGCTGGTGGCGACCAAGACGACCAATTTCTCGCGTCACTCCGGCGATGGCGATGCGAAAGTTTCGACAACCATCACGATCGGTTACGACGCACCGTGGCGGCAGGTACACGCACTCCTGCTCGATGCGGCCGCGAGAACAACGACCGTGCGCAAGGATCCCGCGCCGATCGTGCTCCAACGAGCGCTGCAGAATTTTTACGTCGAGTACGAACTGGTCGTCAGTCTGGAACGCCCGGAACAGCGGCTTGCCGGTCTATCAGAACTGCACATGAACATTCAGGATGCGTTCAACGAAGCAGGCGTGCAGATCATGTCACCGGCTTTCGAGTCCCAACCTGAAGAGAAAGTGATCGTGCCAAAGTCGCAATGGTTTCCAAACAACGATCACAGACTAAAGAAATAACTGGTACATAGGTCACTGCTTCTTGCTGGCCTGCGTTTCCTTCAGCTTCGCGTGCGCACGCTCGTAGTTGGCCTTAAACGTCGCCGCATTGGGATCGTTGTTCAGTTGACCAAGAGTTCGCGCCTTGTCGTACAGCGGTTCCGCGAGATCAATGCGCCCGCCGCGCTCATACGCTTCCGCCAGACTGTCGTAAACGTTCGCCGAATCCGGATAACGCTCGACGTTCGCCTTGAACGCCGCAATCGCGTCGTCCGGTTTGCCGTCGAACAGAAACTGGTAACCGATCTGGTTGATGAGGGCTTCAGGAACCGGAATCGTGTACCCGAACCGCTCGCTGAGTTTTGCGTAGTGCGCGTCAGCGCCCTTCAACCCGCCGATGACGGCGCCGCTCTTCAGATCCCGCGGTCCCTGCCAGCCGTCGTAAACCTTCCGCAACCCGAAATAATGACTGCGCAGCACCACTGATCCGTGGTCTTCGTCATCCATTCGCTGTGCCTGCCACTCGAAACCCTTGATCTGCGTCTTCGACAGCGCTTCCCGGAACTGATCGAAGCTCTCGCCGATCCCGCCGGGCTCGTTCCCGAGCGACGTGTAAAGCGAGACGTTTAGTTCTTTCTGGTTCTTCAGGAACTCCTCCGCGCGCTTCAACGCCTCCGCGTTTTCCCATTGCAACGAGGGGCTGACGGCGACGTACGAATTGAAGAGCCCGGGCTTCGTGATCATCGCGTGGATCGCGAACAGCCCGCCAAAGGAATGTCCGGCGAGAATGCGATACGGCTGAACGCGATAGTCTTTCTCGATCACGGGAATCAGCTCAGTCTCGAAAAACTTCAGAAAATTGTCCGCGCCGCCTGCGGTTGGAAATTGCAGTTCTCCGGCTGCGTTTTTGTTCGTCGACTTCGCCGGCGTCAGGTCGCGCGTGCGATCGGTGTTCGCGACGCCGACTACGATCAGATCCGGAATACGGCCGTTTCGCACCAGAAACTCGATCGTACTCGCCGTGTGGGCCATATGAGCGTCGCCGTCGGTCATGTAGAGCACCGGATAACGCAGTTTATTCGTTTCGTAACCAATCGGAGTGCGTACCAGCAGCACCCGCTCTTCGCCCAGAACCGTCGACTTCAGCCCGAGTCTTTTGACTGTGCCCGTCGCTGGTTGCGCGCTTGCCACAGACGCCACAGAAGTGATCGCCAACAAGGCCGCGATGACAAACAACAACCGGGCCCATCTAAAATGAGTAGTCATGGATTCTTCTCCAAAAAATGGGATTGAGCGGCAACGCAGTTCGGGGAGGCGGTGATATTAGCACGAAGAGACTTCGAATCGATCGAAACAATCGATGGTCCATCTGAAGCCCTCGCTAAAAGAAACGCTGACGCGCGTTACTCGCGCCGCTTCGTGCGACTTCGCGATGCAGCGACGTCGACTTCATGCGCGGCTTCATCGATCTGGTCGATGTTGACAGCCTCTTCAACCGCACGGTGATCGCGGCGCTGGGTCTCCCACAGACTCTGCTGGTGATCCAGTTCAGCCGCGAGCGGTTCGTACATCTCGCGATGACCGTCGTCGTCCGCGTAGTCCCACAGACCGGCGTGACAGTGACGGTCGTCGCCCCAGCCGGGATAGTCGATGATCGGATAAAGGCACAAGCCCTCGAGCGGAACGCCGGCCGCGACAGTCGCGCGCGCCTCCTGTCCGATGTAGCGTAACCACGAAGGACGAGCGTCGCCCTCGATACCCGTCTCGGCGATGAAGACCGGCCTTCGATATCGCTCGTACACTTCTTTCAACATCTCGCGGACAGGCCGGTGCAACGGATGTGAAGGCGGCAGCAGGACGTCCTTACGACGGCGCGACTTCGGAAGGTGCGGGTCCTGATGGATCCACTGGTTGTTGGCGTAGTAGTTGGCGCCGAGAATGTCGAGATACTCCGGACGCCCGCCAAGCTCGGGACAAAGTCTGCCGCCGATCATGTCCCACGCTTGAAACTGCGACTGCCGATACGCTTCGGCAGCCGGCGCCTCGTCCGGATAGTCAGGATCGACGGCGATGTGAATGATCGGCTCGGCGTGAATGATGCGCGCGCCCGGGTCGACCTCGCGCACCGCCTCGGTCGCTGCGATCGACGCGCGCACGAGTTGCGCCTTGAGCTCGGGACCGCGCTTGCGTCCAAACGGGTTCAGAAATCCAGCGTCCCCACCGCCCCACGCGACGAACGAGATCTCATTGACGGGCGTGATGTAAAGCGGACCGCCTGTTTCATCGAGAATGACGCCGGCAGTCGCGCCGGCGAATCGCGCGAAACGCTCGACAAACGACGCGCCCCAGATGTTCAGCCCGTCAGGCCAACCATAGTGAAACAGGTCCCAGATAATCTGCGTTTGCGTTTGCCGCGCGGCGCGCAGCATCGGAACCAAACTGGAAAAATCGTAGCGAAAAGGCGTCTTCTCGATCAGGTGCCAGCGCACGCCATCGCGCGCCGTGCGAATGCCGGCGTCCTGCAAGCGTTGGTAATCCTGAAGCGCAAACTCGTCGTGACGCGTCGACGAGATGAGGTCGAGCCGGACGCCGGCAAAGCGTCCCATCGACTTACGCCGGGGCAGCCGATGCGTCGAGCATTCAAAGCCGCCTATCCAAAAAGTCTGAAAGATCGAATCGTCTAATTCATTACCTGAAAGGTCCCGCTCGGCTACAATCTCGCTCATAGTTCCAATATACAGAGAACAATGGCCGCCACAAACAGTGCAACCGTTATGCGAACCTTTTGTCTGACACTCTTAATACTCTGTTGCCACAACGTCTTCGGACAGCCATGCCTGGACCGCGCGCAGGAGATCGCGCCGCCACTGACGCGCGAAACCCGGCGTGAATTTGAAGCTAAACTGACCGATGCACGAAAAGCGTTCGAAACCGAGCCCACCGCCGACAATCTAATCTGGGTCGGCAGACGCGCCGCGTACCTCGGCCACTACAAACAGTCGATCAAGATCTTCACTGAAGGAGTGG
>DASURS010000303.1:0-7569 GCA_036279935.1 Pyrinomonadaceae bacterium | reverse complement strand
GCGGCTCAACATGGCCGTGATGGCACTGTTCGGTGGTCTCGCTCTCATCCTCGCCGCGGTCGGCCTGTACGGCTTGCTGTCGTATTCGGTGACGCAGCGCACGAAAGAAATGGGAATTCGGATGGCGCTGGGCGCGCAGGTCAACGACGTGCTCGGCCTGGTCGTCAAGCAAGGCATGGCGCTGGCGCTCGTGGGCGAGGCGATCGGTCTCGCCGGTGCTTTCGCGCTTACGCGCCTGATGCGTGGTTTGTTGTTTGGCATCACGCCGACGGATGCGACGACGTTCATTGCCGTCGCCGGCGTGTTGACGACGATCGCGCTGCTCGCGTGTTATCTGCCCGCGCGCCGCGCAACAAAAGTCGACCCACTGAAAGCCCTACGATACGAGTGATCTCATGGACACACTGCTCAGCGATCTGCGTTACGGCCTGAAGATGCTCTGGAAGAGCAAGGGCGTGACGATCGTCGCGATCGTCTCGCTCGCAGCGGGCATCGGCGCGAACTCGGCCATCTTCAGCATCGTCAACTCGGTCCTGCTGCGGCCGCGTCCGATCGCGAATCCGGAGCAGGTCGTCGAGCTCTACGTCGGACACAAGGACCATCCTTACGAGACGACGTCCTATCCGAGTTATCTCGATTTTCGTGACCGCAACGAGGTGTTCACGGGTCTCGCCGCGTACGGAATCCGTCAGTTCAAACTCGGCGGCGCAAACGAGGTCGAACAGATCTGGGGCGAAGCGGTGTCCGCAAACTACTTCGACGTGCTCGGCGTTCCGGCTTCCAGAGGCCGCACGTTCCTGCCCGAGGAAAACGCGGTGCCGAACCGCAACCCTGTTGTCGTCATCAGTCACGGCCTATGGCAACGACGGTTCAATTCCGATCCGTTGCTGGTGGGCCAGACCATCACCATCGATCGTCAACCTTTCACAGTCGTTGGAGTTGCGCCGCCGCAGTACACCGGAATGATTCGCGGCTTGTCGAGCGAGATCTGGATGCCGGCGATGATGATGCCGCTGATCGACCCTTCGGGAAGCGACTCATTTGTGACGAGTCGCGGCAGCAGGTGGCTGACGCTCGTTGGCCGGCTCAAACCCGACACGACGATCGAGCAGGCGCGCGCGCGGTTCGATCTGTTCACGAAGGAGATGCAGGAAGCGCATCCCGAAGAGTGGCGCAAGCAACGGGAAAATTCGATTCGCGAGCTCTTTGTCACTGTCGTACCCGAAAGTCAAACGCGCGTGCATCCGCAAATGACCGCCGAGGTTTATGCGGGCGCGGCGCTGTTGTTCGTGATCGTAAACCTGGTGCTGGTGATCGCATGCATGAACCTGGCGAGCATGTTGCTGGCGCGTGCAGTTGCGAGACGCAGCGAGATCGCCGTGCGGCTGGCGCTGGGCGCATCCCGCCGTCGCATCGTGCGACAGTTGCTTACCGAAAGCGTGCTGCTGTCGACGATCGCGGGCGCGGCGGGCATTTTGCTTGCCGTCTGGTTGCTCAATCTGCTGATGGCGTTCATACCAGCGTTGCCGGAAGGCATTCGCATCGCGCTCGACTTGCGTCTCGACTGGCACGTCGTGGTCTACACGATCGCTGTTTCCACCTTCACAGGACTGGTCTTCGGGCTGGCGCCCGCGTTGCAGAGCTCGAAGGCGGACGTTGCGACCGTTTTGAAAGACGATTCGACGGTGTCGACGATTCGTTATCGGAAGTCGCGGCTGCGCAAATCGCTCGTCGTGGCCCAGGTTGCCTTTTCGCTTTTGCTGTTGATCGGCGCGGGCCTGGTATTGCGCAGTCTGGAAAAGCTCAGACCGACGCGCCTCGGTTTCAGTTCGGACAATGTTGTGGCAGGGCAAGTCTCGCTGAACGAGCGAGACTACGACCGCCGCAAGGGCCATGAGTTTTATCGCAACGTGACTGAACGCGTCGCCGCTTTGCCGGGCGTGCAGAACGTGAGTCTGTACGAGGGAATCCCGGGCGGCTTCATCGGCGGATCTCGCCGCACCGTCGATATCGAGGGGTACAAGCCGCAACCTGGTGAGAGCCTGCACCTCGATGCCGCCTTCGCTGGACCACATTACTTCACGAACATGAAATATCCGTTCGTGCGCGGACGCGATTTTGACGAGCGCGATCAGGATGGCGCTCCGTGCGTCGCGATCGTGAACGAAGTATTTGCCGCGAAATACTTCAGCGACACGGGCGCGTCGCTGGGCAAGCACCTTTCGCGGGGCACGGGACGGAACAACGAAAAACAGTCGTGTGAGATCGTCGGCGTCATGCGCGATAACAACTGGCAATCGCTGCAAACTGAGACGCCGCCGTTTTTCGCACTGGCGGTGATGCAGTGGGAGTTTCCGCGCATGACGCTGCTCGTGAACACCGCGGGCGATCCGAAAAGCCTGGTCGCGCCGGTGCGGCGAGTGATTCAGCAGCTCGATCCGAATATGCCGGTCAACGACGTGCAGACGATCGCGGACCAGTTCAGTGTTTATCTGTACCCGTTTCGCATGTTGGCGGCGGTGATGGCGGGTTGCGGTTTGATGGCGCTGCTGCTGGCGACTGTCGGGATTTATGGCGTCGTGTCTTACTCGGTCGCGCAACGCACGCGTGAAGTCGGCATTCGCATGGCGCTCGGCGCGGCGCGCGGCGACATTCTGAAACTCATTGTGGGCCAGGGAATGATCTTGGTCGCCGCCGGTTTGGGCATGGGGCTGTTGCTCGGTTTCGCGCTCACGCGCGTGCTGACCAGTGCGATGTTCGATACGGGTTTGTTGTTTGGCGTGAGCGCCACTGACACGCTCACGTTCGCAGGTGTAACGCTGATGCTTGGTTTCGTAGCGCTGGCGGCGTGTTATCTGCCTGCGTTGCGTGCAACGAAAGTCGATCCGGTGATGGCCCTGAGGAACAGCTAAGACATTGCCGATTGCCGATTGCCAATTGACGATTGGTCTTTTACGAATTACCAAGAAACGGTAGCGGGTTTCTCAAATAGGCAATCGGCAATTGGCAATCGGCAATAAACGAACGGAGGTCGTAATGACAAGTTTCTGGCAAGACATTCGATACGGCTTTCGAATGTTGTTGAAGAACCCGGGCATCACCGTGATCGTCATCATCGCGCTGGCGCTCGGCATCGGCGCCAACACCGCGATCTTCAGCGTCGTCAACGCCGTGCTGTTGCGGCCGATGCCTTATGAAGAGTCCGACCGGCTCGTGTTGGTGAACGAGAAGAACGCGGTGCTCGACGAGATGTCGATCTCGTATCCAAACTTCACAGACTGGCGCAACCAGACACAGACGTTCGAGAAGATCGGTGTCTTCAATGTCGACAGCTACAACTTAACCGGCGCGGGTGAAGCGGAGCGAATACTCACCGGCCAGTTCTCCGCCGATCTCTTCTCGGTGCTGCGCGTCAACGCCTTGCACGGCCGCTTGTTTACCAACGACGAAGACAAGCCGGGCGGCGCGCCGGTCGTCGTCCTGAGCTACGGTCTGTGGCAGCGACGCTTCGGCGGTCAAACGAGCATCATCCATCAGTCCATCAATCTCAACCGCAAGAACTACGTCGTGATCGGAGTCATGCCGGAGAAGTTCGCGTTCCCGAGTCGCGCCGAGATGTGGGTGCCGGTGGGCCAACTTTCGGACCAGCCTAGCTGGAAGGAGCGCGGCAATCATCCGGGCTTGTACGGGATCGCGCGGCTCAAGCCGGGCGTCACACTCGCACAGGCCGACGCCGAGATGAACACGATCGCCGTCAACCTCGAAAAGCAGTATCCCGACTCGAATCCGGGCAACCGCGTCAGACTTCGGCCATTGATGGAATATTTCGTCAGCGACGTCAGGCGCGCCTTGTGGGTGATCTTCGCAGCCGTCGGGTTTGTTTTATTGATCGCCTGCGCGAACATCGCGAACCTTTTGCTGGCGCGCGCGACGGGGCGCCGGAAGGAGATGGCAATCCGCACGGCGGTGGGCGCGAGCCGCTGGCGACTCGCGCGACAACTGCTGACTGAGAGCATTCTGCTGTCGCTGATCGGCGGGTCGATAGGTTTGCTCCTCGCGCGCTGGGGCATCAGTCTCATCCTTTATGTGAGCCCCGACGCGATTCCACGATCGCGTGAGATTGGTCTTGATTGGACCGTGCTGGGGTTCACGATCGGCGTGTCGTTTCTGACCGGCATCGTGTTCGGACTGATCCCCGCGCTTCAGGCCGGCGACCTCGACGTACACGAGACGCTGAAAGAAAGCGCGCGCGGCACAAGCGGGCGGCAATGGTTGCGCAGTTCGCTGGTCGTCGTTGAAGTGGCGACGACGCTGGTGCTATTGATTGCGGCAGGTCTGATGATTCGAAGTTTCTATCTGCTGTTGAAAGTGAACCCCGGTTTCTCGCACGAGCACCTGACGAGCTTCAGCATTTCATTGCCGGAAAACAAGTATGAGTCACCGGACTCGATGGCGTCCTTTTACGATCGCGTGCTCCAGAACATTCGCGCGCTTCCGGGCGTCGAGTCAGTCGCTGCTGCTTCCGGGTTGCCGCTCGGCAACAACGGCTGGCAGACGTCTTTCGTGATCGATGATCGACCCGTTCCGCCGCGCGAAGAGACTCCTTTGATGGAGGCATGCCTGGTTACGCCGGACTACTTCAAGGCGATGAACATTCCGTTGCTGCGCGGGCGCACGTTTACCGACCGCGACAACCGCGCGCACCTCGCCGGGCGCGATCTCAGTAAGCTTGACGAAAACCAGCGTGCGGGCGCGGGCGTGAACGTTGTCGTTATCGACGAGGAGTTCGCCAGGCGTTACTGGCCCAACGGAGACGCGGTCGGCAAGCGCATCCGGATGGGACGTGAGCCCGACGCGCAAAAGCTCGAAGTCATCGGCGTCGTCGGCCGCGTGAAGATGGAGAGCCTCAATCGGAACAGCGATCGAGTGCAGGGCTATTTTGCGTTCGCGCAACTGCCGCTGAACGGTATGACTGTGATCATCAAGGGCGCTTCGGATCCGAACCAGTTGATCGGTTCCGCTCGCGCGGCGGTCAGGGAGATCGATCCGGATCAACCGATTTACAGTCCGCGCACGATGAACGAGATTCGCGGTGAGTCAGTTGCGGGCGAGCGTTTGAACCTGACGTTGCTGAGTCTGTTTGCGGGCATTGCGCTGGTGCTGGCGATTGTCGGCATCTACGGTGTGATGTCTTACTCGGTCACGCAACGGACGCACGAGATCGGCATTCGGATGGCGATCGGCGCGCGTCCGCGGGACGTGTTCACGATGATCCTGGGCCAGGGAATGAAGCTCGCGATCATCGGCGTCGTGATCGGACTGGCGGCGGCGTTTGGACTGACTCGAGTGATGGCGTCGATGTTGTTCGGCGTCACGCCAACAGACGCGACGACGTTTGGCGCGATCTCCGCGCTGTTGATCGCGGTTGCGCTGTTGGCCTGTTACATACCGGGTCGCCGGGCGACGAAAGTCGAGCCGACGATCTCCTTACGTTACGAGTAAAGGAGCCACAAAAAGGCACAAAAGACACAAGAGCAGTCGCTCTCACTCGCACGCAAGTGCTCGGAATCGGCAGCTGTTCTTGTTTGTGCCTTTTGTGTTCCGCTCTTTGTGCCTCTTTGTGGCTAAAACGACTATGGGATCACTATTCAAAGACATCCGTTACGGCTTACGCAGTTTGTTGAAACATCCGGCGTTCACGGCGATTTCGATCGTGACGCTCGCGCTGGGCATCGGCGCGAACACCGCGATCTTTACGGTCGTGAACGCCGTCGTCCTGCGGCCGTTGCCGTACCCGGATTCCGAACAGCTCGCAATGCTATGGACCACGAAAGACGTGAACCAGGAGCAGCCGTTCTCTTTCGGCGACTACAACGATCTGAAGTCGCAGGCGACGTCGTTCAGCGCGATCGGCGCGGCCTCGCCGTTGTGGAACTTTACGTTGACAGGGAACGGCGAACCGGAACCGATTCAGGGCCTGTACGTTTCCGCGAACTTGTTTGACGTGTTGCAGGTCGCGCCGGAAAAGGGACGCGTTTTTACGAGCGACGAGGATCGGGTTGGTGGTCCACCGGTGGCGATCATCAGTCGCGGCTTGTGGGAACGCCGTCTCGGCGCGGACCCGAATGCGATCGGTAAACAGATATCCTTCGGCGGCATCAGCGCGACGATCGTCGGGATCATGCCGGCCGGATTTCAGTTTCTCGATCCGGCGGCGGAGGTTTGGGCGCCGCTCTCGCAGAACCAGTTTGCGTCGAGCGCGCGGCAGGTGCGTTTGCTGTCGGTGGTGGGCCGGTTGAACGAGGGCGTAAAGGCGAGTGAAGCAGGCGCGGAGTTGACGAACATCGCGCGGCGGCTCGAGAGCGCGTATCCGGACGCGAATGGCGGCGTTGGTTTGCGGCTCGTGCCGCTGCACGCGCAGATCACGGGCAAGGTGCGGCCTGCGTTGTTGCTGCTGTTCGGCGCTGTTGGTCTGGTCCTGTTGATTGCCTGCGCGAACATCATCAACCTCATGCTGGTGCGCGGCGCCGCGCGTCATCGCGAGCTTGCGGTCCGGGCTGCACTCGGCGCCGGACGGCTCCGCTTGTTGCGCCAACTGCTCACCGAGAGCATCACACTTTCCGTGATCGGCGGCGTGGCGGGAATCGTGCTCGGCTCGTGGGGCGTCAACGCATTGCTGGCGCTGAACCCGATTCCGATGCCGAGTTACAACAAGATCGGGATTGACATGACCGTGCTCGCGTTCACGCTTGGCGCGTCGGTCGTCACCGGCATCGTCTTCGGTCTCGCGCCCGCATGGCGAGCACTCCGTTTCGATCTGATTTCGGCGTTAAAGGAAGGCGGACGAGGATCGGTTGCCGACACCGGCCAACGCCGACTCAGCAGTGCGCTCGTGATCGCCGAGATGGCGATGGCGATGGTCCTGTTGATCGGCGCGGGATTGTTGCTGCGCAGCTTTGGGCGGCTGCTGGAAGTGAAGCCGGGTTTCACGACTGAGAACCTGTTGACGATGCAGGTCGGAATGCCGAACGCTGCTTATCAGCAACCGCAGAAACGCGTCCAGTTTATTCAACAACTCGAAGCGAGTCTCAAGGCCGCGCCGGAAGTGTCGGCGGTTGGCGTTGTCACGCGTCTGCCGTTGATGAGCGCGTTGAATAACGTCACGACGTTCTTGACGATCGAAGGACGCGAGGTTCCGCAGAGCGAACGGCCCGAGATCGACTTTCGTCGCGCCAGCACCGGATATTTTCAGGCGATGGGCATTCCGCTTCTGTCCGGCCGGCTCGTCACCGAACAGGACGTAACGAACAATACCGGCGCCGTATTGATCAACGAAGCGATGGCGAAACGTTTTTTCCCCGGCGAAGATCCGATCGGGAAGAGAATCAGCACGGCGACTTCAACGGGCCAGCAAACACAGTGGCAAACGATCGCGGGCGTCGTCGGGAACGTTCGGCATCTCGGACTCGACGTCGAGCCGCGACCGGAGATCTACTACCACACGAACACTGTGCCGCCGTTCGGTCCGGTCGTCGTGATTCGCACGACATCCGATCCGAAGCGTTTGAT
>DASURS010000302.1:0-9882 GCA_036279935.1 Pyrinomonadaceae bacterium | reverse complement strand
CACTCATGGAAGCCTTCGACTCCTTCGCTGATTATGAACATTTAGTAGGAACCGGAAGCGCGATGATAGGCATGGTTAGCTAGCGGGTGACAGCTTATCACACGTCACCCGTTTGCCGACCACGGATTTTACGGCGAATCTTACCGATATGCGGGCTCGGTCGAAAGTGAAATCGGTCTATTCGGGGCATAACTACTACGCGCTTTCAACCTACCTCTTTTACGCAACCGGGTAGGACCATATTTCGCCACGTTCGTGCTCTCCGCGGTGATTGAAGATCTTGGATTGGAATCACTGTATTGGTGTTCGTGAGAGCTAGTAGCGACCTAATTATTTATGCTTTCTTAAGTCTGATCGGTATTTCCGTTCGAGGATAGTGTAGGCTATGGCCACCTCGACACTGGTGAAGGAGAATTTGCAGAAAAACTTACTTATAGTAGTTTCACCTTCAGGCTCGGTGGGCAACTTAATAACGTCTGCGTGGTTTCCGACGAATGGAATAGTTTCATAAAGAAAAAACTTTTCGGCACGCTCTCCGATTTGCTGAACCTGGCCATAGACTTCGATAAATGCACGTAGCATTTCCAGTGGCGTGGTGGCATTCGAAAGATCAACGTCAGACTCGTAGACGCGGATTACGTCGAGAACGGTTTGCTTGTAACCTTTGCGCCTAGTTAAGACCAAAAGTTGTGAAAGCTCGCCGCTCTTCTCAGTTACCCACTTTTGAGAATATAGTGAGACAGCCTCACCATTCACGCCAAAGCGTTC
The DNA here is from genome assembly GCA_036279935.1 of Pyrinomonadaceae bacterium. Classification (GTDB taxonomy): domain Bacteria; phylum Acidobacteriota; class Blastocatellia; order Pyrinomonadales; family Pyrinomonadaceae; genus PSRF01. Next base: position 9,114 of record DASURS010000302.1, on the reverse strand, counting down.
GGGCAGCAAGTGCTCAACCTCATCCGGTCGTTCAACTGCATCCCTGATTTCTCCAATAGAAATAAAGCGTTCTGCTGCCAGCTTGCGCGCATCATCTGGAATTTTGATCTTATAAAGACCTGGTCGTAGGTCCCCACGTTGTCCGACTCGCTCCTTGATTTCCTCGATGTCTGCATTGGACAGAGCTGCCCGGCTCATCTCTTTGGCGAGATATTCTAATAGTTCGGCCTTCCCCGCTTCAGATTGGTCTGACGGGCTAAGCTTCAGCTTTTCATACACCTCCGAAAGCACCTTGTTTCGCAAGGGCTCGTTCACTGGCGTGACACAAGTGCCTTGGGTTTCTTCTGGCGGAAACAGCGAGAGAGTTAAGCCGGCTAATATTGCCGCTACGTCCTGAGGTGGTCGATTTTTGAGGGTTTGCAGCATATCTAAGGCTCGATAATATCAAAGTCTGCTCGGTCAAGGTTTGCTATTCTATACTCGGATGCAAGTCCAGCACGGTTTTTTCTGGGTACAATCTCAATTTTCGATATCACTCGTTCGGTTGGGATCACATAAATCAATGGCCTCCACTGTTTGAAAGCTCCGTTCTGTGCGGAAAAGATGATCTCGTCCTTATCGAAGTCGTAATCGTACCAGCAGCCTCCCACTTGATCGCCCTCGCGATAATCAAGCTCTTTTGTTCGGCGATCTTGTAGTCATGCTCATCTTCCTCGTCGACTGCAGATTTTAATGCATTGAATATGTTCTTAGGATTTGATGTCGGCGCCGATCCGCTATCAAATCTATCGCTAACCCAGACGTAATGCTGGTTTCCGCAATACTTTTCCTGAATGTGAAACTTGAGGTAACAATTTACAGAATACAAGAGGAGCGAGGACATAGTTAAGTGAGGCTTATATCATTTGGCTGAGAGGACGGCAACGGCCCGCCGCAACACGGTCCACCGCAATCAGACCGCTCACTTGGAGTTCAGAAAGAACTCCGAGTCACACAACACTAAGAACGCAGCCGAACGTCGAGGTGGCCCAAAGCTTCTACTCAGAAAGAGTTTCCCTTTAAGCCTACTGACCCGCAACTACGGCAGGAACCCCATGTTTACTGCGCCCTGGGCACAAGGCAACGGGCCAGCGGCGCGAACTGGTGACGCAGGTCGATGATCTGGTTGATCACGCCGGCGGTCAGGTTCACCGCGGCCAGTGGCGCGAAATGGTGCTGCACGCCGTGAGGAGGAATCGGCTTCGGCTCTGGGATCGTCTTTGTCGCGTCGTTCGGATCCTCCACCTGCTGTTGCGGCCACTCGACGTCGCCGGTCGCCACACGCGCCGGAATCAACCAGTAATCGCCGGTGCGATACTGCGCGGCCGGGTTCGTGGTTTCGAAGAAAATCTGGACGCCGTCTTCGAGCTCGATCCAATCGTTTTCCACGATCGGTATCGCGCCGTCGATGAGCAGGTCTTCTTCCGGTTGAGTGTGGTCCCAACCACGAACTTTCAGGTTCTTGATGGGCAGGTTCTCAAATGAGTCGTCCGGCTCATTGACAGTTCCCGACGTCGTGTAAGGATCGATAGTCAGCACTTCGCCGTCCACGCCTGCGAGCCGAACCAGCGTGCCGGGCAGGTTGTGGAGTTCGAGCGCGTCGTGAGTGATCTCGACCCAGTCGCCCGTCTTGAACCAGCGTGACAGATCACGCAAGCCGCTGACGATCAAACGATCGCCGTGCTTCTCTTTCAACGCGGCGACCAGCGTCGCGTTGTTACGCGACCACTTGAACGTGGCGGCAACATCGAGATTGTCGTCGATGGGGTTTGACGCCGGACCGCCGCGATGAACTTCGACGCGGTACAGTTGGTTCTCCATTCCACGATAGCGTGCTTCGGGTGACGTGATGCAGACGTCTTCCTCGGCCGAGCCCTCGCTCGCTTTGGCGCGCGCCTTCAACGAGCCTCGATTCGCGGGTTGAAGTGTTTCGAGAATCTCCGGCCACGTCGGATTGAACACCGTACACGTGGTGGGCGGCGCTTGAATCGGTTCAGTTGCGATCCGCACTTGCCACGTCAGCTTCGTGCGTCCAGCCGTATCGGCGCCGCCGAGCGCGACTTCCTTTAGCGATGGATCGTCGAGTGACGTCACGAAGCGTTCCCAGACATCCAGGTACAACAGAAACACGCCCGTCTTGTTGCGCAGCTCTTCGTCGTTGAAGCGTTCGAGGTATGGCTGCTTCGCGTAACGCCATGGCGTCTCGTTCTCGCAGAGAAGACCATCGACGTAGTAATGACCGGCCGTGATCGCGAGTGGAACCTGGTTCTTCTCGATCGCTTTCGTCAGCACGTCCTTTTCACTGTCGAGCAGGTTGTTGTCCGGCATAAACACGGGAGCGGCAACGGTTCCCGAAGCGCCGATGATGGCAAACCCGCCGAATCGCTGAAGCAGGCCCGTGCGCTGGTCCTGGTCCGTGAACACGTCTTCCGGACCGCCGTGCTGGCCGATCAGATCCGCCGCCAGGCTGCGCATGAAGTGCAGAAGGATGGCCGTCTGTTCGTTCCCGTCAGCATCCATTTGCACGCGCCCCTGCTGGAGCACGATGCTCGTGAAATGTTTGAGAGGATTGAAAGTGACGCGTGATACATCGCCGTTCATTGTGCTGTTCTCCTAACTCGCGAAGATGATTCCCGCTTCTGATCCCGCGGGCATGAATTCACTCAGACGGATGCGCAGGTTCGCGGCCCGTTGAGGTTGAAATAGATCGTGAAAGGCGCCCATCTCGGATTCGTCGCTTGCGCCTTGAGTGATTTCAGCCGCGCACGATGACGCCAACTGGCAGTACTCGGGACGCCCGTAACGCTTGCTGTTGAATCGCGGTTCGACGCGAAGACGCTCGTTGCGAAGCGCGCGCAGTCTTTCTTCAGCCTGTTCGGGTTTGTCGAACTTTTTGTTGACTGCTGTGTCGACGAGATCCGGTTGGCAGTGGTAACGAGGCGGCGTACGCGATCCGGGAGGCACGTAGCAGAAACGCATGCAGCCGATCTGCCGGCGCGAGACCGAAACGGTGCCCGTAAAAATGCAGTCGGACGCCAGCGAGATCGAGTGCGTCTGCACTTCGCCGATGATCGTGCTGCGTATCATGCGCAACGTCGCGTGAGCGCGCGGCCAGTTTGGCGCGCCCAGCGCTTCGCGATCGTCACTGGTAGCATCGATGATGCTGTCGCTGATGCTGATCTCGAGTGGGTCGCTGCGCACTTCGTCTTTGAAGACCTGAATCGAACCGACAATGCTGTGCTCGATCCTGACGCGGCAGTCAGTCTTGTAAAGCTCGAGACTGGGCTTCGCCGGACGCTTCGGATCGCAACCCGGACCAATTCCCCAGCCCGGCACCAGCGTGCAGTGGCGTATCTGCACCTGCTCGATCGCGCCTTCGACTCTCATGCTGCGGCCGGTTATCAAGAGACCATCGAGCGTGACGCAACCGCCGGTCTTGCTCTTCACTGCCAGCCATTCGGGCCGGTTTTTGTACTGCTCGTGAAGATAGATGATCGGACGCTTGCCGTTCACCGCGCGAATCTGGACGCTCTGGCCGCGATTGGGTCTGATTTCCAGTGGCTCGGAATACACGCCGTTGTCGGTGACTTCGATGATCGCGTTGCGCGGCGCGTCCTTCATCCATTGATCGAGCGCCTTCTCGATCGTCGAAAACTGTTGTCCTTCGCCGGCGCGATAAAGACGCAGGTATTCGGCGATCTCTTTCGGGAAGGCGAGTTGCAGCAGCATCCGGTTGAGCCGGCCCAACTCGGCGCGTCCGAGTTTGCCTTCGACCAGGAAAGCGATCATGAGTGTGAGCTCGGCGTTGAGCTGCACGTTCGGGAAACGCGTCTTGTCCCAAAGCTTCTCGTCGAAGAGCGCGCGATTCAGGTCTTCGATCAACGCGGCGAGCAATGACTTTCGCTGCTTTTCAGAGACGGGATCGGAACCGTCGTACTGGGCCAGCAGGTCTCTCGTCTCTTTCTGAAATTTCCCGGTCAGGTAACGATTGAGCGGGCTCACAGGCGTCTTGAACTGTCGCGCGAGAGAAGCGAGATCTTTGAAGTCGAACTCGGTGAACTGTCCCGTCTGCGGCACTTGTCGAACCGGACGCCGGTACTCGCCGCCGCCCATGTCCGCGCTGAAACCGTAGAAGTACGACACCCAAACGCCGCGCGGCGACTCCTCGGGATGAAATGCGATGCGGCCAAGCTCCGGATCGACGGCGACGTAACCGTTCGGCGTGCGATAACGGTTCCAGTCGCTCAAATTCGCGGCCTTGATCCGTTCGATCAGAACCGGAACGAGCTTCAGATAGTTGCCGTTGTCGGTGACGCCGGTCCAGATCCGCAGGCTCTTCCCTTCTCCGTAATAACGAGCGAGGTTGCGTTCGAACGCGACGCGACGAATCGGCACAGGCAGGTTCGACTGGTCCGCGATGTGAGTCGGATCCGGCTCAGGTTGCGTGCGCGCGAACAGCGGCGTGTCGTTGCCGAGAAAACTGAAAGTGTAGGCGAACGGCAAACCGTCGTCCTCCATGCACGCGGCCTGGCTCCGCGTGACCGAGTACTCGTTCAGTCTCCAGACAAACAGTCCGACACTGCCGAGATTGAAACGACCCGTGCCGCGTCCGGAAGTTATGCGACGAAGATCGACCGTGTGCGCGAGCCGTTCGAATGGACCATCCAGCAGATCCAGATCGTAGCCTTTGCGCAGATCGGGGAAACGACCGCGCCGGCCCATCGACGAGTTGATCGCCTGATTGACGCCGAGCAGCCGGAAAAACTCGACCGCCCGCGACGGCCAGCCCGCCGTGCTTCGCGCCACTTCTTCGAGCAGCGCCAGCGTGCCGCGACGGCGTCGTGACTGGATCGTCGTCGCCACTTCACGACGCGGAATCAGGATTCGATTGCGTTCACGATCTTCAGGCAAACGACCGGGCTCGCCCGCTTCGTGAACGGGCGTGTAGCCGATCAGCTCGCCGATGTACGGAACGGTCCAGTCTTCGCAAGTCTCGATGAACCAGTTTTCATAGAGCTGAAGTATGTTCTCTTCGACGACTTCGACTTGCTCGGAGATGACTCGCAGCAGATCGCGCAACGGCCCGCCGAGTTCTTCGTCGCGCTGCCGATAGACGACCGGCAGTAACTGATAGAGACGATCGAGCGTCACTGTGCTTTCATCCATCGTGCCGTTCATGCGGTCACCTCCTCGAGAATCAACGTGTCGACGGCGTCGCGGCTGAGGAAGACGAGTTGCGCCGGCAGGATGTCGTCTTTCTGCGCGTTGATCCGCGCGAGACTCGCGTTGACACGCGGCTTCAGTTTCAGCTGCGCGCCGAAGTTCGCATTCGCGAGCGTTTGTTCGCTGACTGAATCAAGGATGTCGAAGTCGACGTAGTTAACGCCCGGCACGGACTGCATCAGGCTCAACACCTCGCTCAGCGTCACGCTCTGGCCCAACTCGCGGTTTTCGAACCCTAGCCGGTCAAACAGCAGGTTTCGCATCTGCTCCTTCACTTTTTCCCACAGATACTCGGGCAACACGTTGACCTTCGCGCTCACGACCAGCAGCACGCGCTCGAACGACTCGACCTGCAACGGCTGCAACGGATCGCCGAAGCGCGCCAGCGCCTCCAGCAGGTTGCGATACAGGTCGGAGGTCGCGTCGATCGGGATGTTTCCGGCGCCGGCGATCGTGAGGTGGACCACTTCGCGTTGGCCGTCGGAGAGCCGTTGAGCGCTGGCCTTGCCGATGCCCGCGAACGTGCGCGCGAAGTCGGCGTAGTCCTGCACAGAGACGAGACGATCGAGCGCGAGCACCGCGATCGGTACATTGCGCCGCGCCTGATCGCGCGACTCTTTGTCCACGCCGCCGCTCGCCGGAATTGGGTTCGTAACCGCCTTGACGCCCAGCGGCTTCGTCAGCGGCAGCTTGATCTGGTCCGCTTTGACGTTGCCGCCCTTGCCGATTCCCTGCCGGTAAACGGCTTTGATGTTTTCGACGCCCGTCGGCAGTCGCGATCCGTGTTCGCCGTCGCCGAAGATGACCGTCGTCTTGCCCTCGTCGTCCTGCTTGGTGATGTACTTGCGCTCGTCACCGCCGAGTGCGAAGAGATTTTCCGACTCCTTCCAGAGCACGTCGTTGATACGCACCGCCAGCGTAGTCTCGGTGCCCGCAGGATTCGCGGCAGGCAGGTACGTGAGTGGCGGTTGCAGAAGCTGGAAGGACTGCAACGCCTTGCTGCCGTCGCCGCTGCCGAGCACTTCGTTGCGCGTTTCGCCGTGAGTCGCGCGCACGACGTTTCCGTAGATCTTTACGCTGTTGCGGCGATAGCGATAAGCCGGAGGCTGCGCCGCGCGCAGAAACGTGTGCAGCTTCTCGCCTTTCAGTTCGACGAGCTCGCCGGTAATGAGCGTCTTGGCTTCGTGCTGGACAGCGGCCACCATGATCAACTCACTGACCGTGACGCCGCTGCTGATCAGCCGTTGTCTCGAACGATCGAACACGACGCGTTCGCCGGAGATGATGGTCCAACGGCCCGATTCGAGATTTGAGTAGAAGCCGTCGAGCTCAATGGTCGGGCTCAAATCGGTTGACTCAAAGCCGAGATCCTCGGACATCTCGGTCTCGGCGAACGTCAGCGCTTCGCTTTCCGCAAAGACACTGGTGTTGCGAACCAGCGCCATGCTGTTCGTGTGCGCCGACATCTCAGTTTGCGGCAGCCAGAACCTGTCCAGCGTCGCAACGGTGACTGTCACAGGAACGTCGTTAAAAATGAGCTGCGTGGTAGTGACGTTCTGGACCGTGTGAATGGTCGCGCTGAAACTGATGATGGTTGACCCGTTGGCATTGAGAATCGGACGCCGCACGACGAGCCGGCTGCCGATCTTGATCTTCTCGTATTCGGCGTCGAGAGCGATGACTCTCAAGTCGTCTTCCAGATTGACGGGAAAGAGCGCGTCCGACATTGCCGTGGTGTATTGGCTGAACGTTGGAGGCGAAATGATTTGGTTGTTTGCATTCCTGGCGACCGGCAGGTTGTGTCCGGCCATGAACGCCCTGGTCCGCAACACCTGTCCCTCAGTCAACGCGATCACGCCTCTCGTCGCCCGCGACGGCGTCGACTCCTGAACCACGCTCGCGTTCGACAAAACCGCGTCGACAAACGGCGCCGCCTGCGGGTTGATCACGCTGTACATTCGCGCCGCAAAATCCGAACGGGCCGAATAGATATTCGCGAGCGGCCGCCTCAGGTTTGCTTCGCCGTTCGGCTGCACCGATTGAGGCAGTTTGAATGGCTCGAACAACTCGACGAAGGACGGCACGCCCGTAACTGTTTCGAAAACGACGCCGTTTTCACTTCCAGTCGATGTGTTTGGCGGCGGCGCTTCAAGCACGTCTCTCACTTTTCCGAGGTCGGTAATCATTGCCGCCAGCCACGCGGCGATGTTGTCCCAGCCGCGCGACGACGCGAACGCATACTGCCCGCTCAACTCCGGAAGCACGTTTTGCAGCTCTTCGTCGATGCTCTTCAGTTTGTCCGGCAGCGGTACGGCAGTGTCCCCGCGTAAGGCTGTCAGTTTTCCGTCGAGGGCTTTGATCTGACTGATGATCTTCTCGACGGTTTTTGACGTCGCCGATAAACCAAAAGCCGCAGTGTCCTGATATTTCAAAGCGATGGCGTGAACCCCGTCTACCGAGGCGCTTAGTTGGTCGGGCAGGGTGACGAAGGGGAAATTCGCGAACGTCCCCGCCAGGTTTAGCGTCACGATCGTGCGATCGTGCGGAGGGTCGGTTGTCACTGCGTTGATGCGATAGAACCCTTCGTTCACTGTCAAGGGATCCATCATCGTGAGCTGCAGAATCAGCGGATCGTTGACGCGCAGATCGAGAGACGTTCCTTTGAAAGCGACGTTGAGGGTGTTGGGATTGAAAGACTGGGCCGCGAAGAATTGCGGCTGAGTGAGTCGCGGCTTCATCGCGTTCACTCCTGAGCGCGCGGTCAGTTTCTCCGCCGTTTCGAAGATCTGCGGTAGCTCGCCTGGACCAGGCAGACTCTGCGCCTTGTTGCCGATGTCGATGAACGTGCTGTCCTGCGTCGGCTCGAGTGTGTAAGCGAGATAGACGCTGGCGGAGAGACCTGGTTTGAGTCGGTAGCCGACGAGCCGTGCCAGTTCGAGGACCGAGCGCCGTTCGATCGCCGTTCGCAAATAACCTTCGTTGGCGATGCGCTCCTGGTAGAACGTCAACACGTCGCCGACGCTGGCCCAGGCGTCGAGCAGGGCGATCGACGCGTCGCGACTCTCGCGCGTCGTGAGCGATGCGAGCCGCGGAAACAGGCTGCTCGAAAGCCGCGCCTTCATCGTTTCGAGAAAACTGCCGTGCGTGCCGACGCGAAATGCGATCGCGTCGAGCCCCGGGCGATTGAAGATGGCAATCGGCGTCAGCGCTTCCACGCCTTCGCAGCAATCGCAGGTTGCAGGGTTTTGCTTCGATTCTTTCATGACGTTATCGACCGCCCATCATCGTAAAAGCGATTCGCCCGTTCTCCGGCGAGGTTCGATCGTTATCCAACCGCGCGATTTCGAGTGGTCCAATCTTGAGTATCCCGTCCACGAGCTCGCGTCCCGGAACTTCGCGATATCGCTGCAACTTCGTGACGACGACGTTGTCCACGCCGGTGACCGAATGCGCCAGCGCCACCAGCTTGCTGACCATGATCCCGGCGCCGAACGTCAGATTGTCAGGATGGAAAAAGCCGAGCCGCCCGTCGGGTAAGACGTGATTGCTGAACAGGTCAAGCAACTCCGCCTTCACATGGCCTGTGAGATAGTCGGGCTTGACGCAGACGTTCATCTCGATATCGAGCGGCACGTACGTCGCCGCCGTCACTCTCACGTCGTGACCGATGCGCCGGAACGGCCGGAGCAGACACTCGACCTCGTCGAGCAGTTTCTCAGGCGCTTCAGTCTGATCTTTCGGATCGACGGCGACGTTGACTTCATACCATGCACCCGTCCAGCGCAGCACCGCCATCGCCTTCTGCACGCGCGGATGGCGTTGGGCCAACTGCGCGTAATCCTCCGCGGTAAT
>DASURS010000301.1:0-14022 GCA_036279935.1 Pyrinomonadaceae bacterium | reverse complement strand
CAGATGTCGGGCCTCAACTTCTATCACGTGGTGGCCCAGGCGATTGAAGCAGGAAAGCTGTTCCACATCGATCTCAACGATCAGAAAGGACCGCGCTTCGATCAGGACCTGCGCTTCGGCTCGGAGTCAATCAAGAACTTGTTCTTCTTAGTGCGGCTGCTGGAGTCGTCGTACGACGGTCCACGTCACTTCGACGCGCACTCGTATCGCAGCGAGAACGAGGAAGGCGTTTGGACGTTCGCCGCCGGCTGCATGAGGAACTATCTGATCCTGAAAGAGAAGGCGCGGCAGTTTGACGAAGACGATGAGGTGCAGTCGCTGCTGGCCGAGATCGGCGGCAACGGCGGACCGCCGGTCGAGCCGCTCGGCCGCTACAGCTCGGAGAAGGCGAAACGAGTGAAAGACATGACGCTCGATCGCAACGAGTTGGCGAGCAAGGCTTTACCTTACGAACGTTTGGACCAGTTGACGGTCGATATCCTGTTTGGAGTGCGTTAACGAATGAAAAAGAAATCGCCCGCAAAGGCGCAAAGGCGCAAAGGCCGGTCGGCTTTTAACACTGCTGTTTACCTCATTTGTCTTTGTGCTTTCCTTTGCGTCTTTGCGCCTTTGCGGGAGAAATTCTTTTCTTTAACCCGCGCCCAAAGCCAAACTCTACTCCCCTACAAGAATCCCAATCTGCCGGTTGAACAGCGCGTCAACGACCTTGTGTCGCGAATGACGCTCGAAGAGAAGATCGGGCAGATGGTGAATAACACGCCGGCGATTGAACGTCTCGGTGTTCCTGCCCACGATTACTGGAACGAAGCATTGCACGGCGTCGCGCGATCCGGCATCGCGACTGTCTTTCCGCAGGCGATCGGTCTCGCCGCAACCTGGGACACGGATCTGATGTACCAGGTCGCCGACGTGATCTCGACCGAGGCGCGTGCGAAGCATCACGAGTATGCCCGCCACAAGCAGTTCGGCCGTTATCAGGGACTGACTTTCTGGAGCCCGAACATCAACATCTTTCGCGATCCGCGTTGGGGCCGCGGGCAGGAAACCTACGGCGAAGATCCTTACCTGACCGGGCAGATGGGTGTGCAGTTCGTGCGCGGACTGCAAGGGAATGACCCGCGTTATTTCAAAGTCATCGCCACGCCGAAACACTACGCCGTACACAGTGGTCCTGAACCTGAGCGTCACGCCTTTGACGCTCTCGCGTCCGAACGAGATCTGCGTGAAACGTACCTGCCTGCGTTCAGAGCGACGATCCTCGACGGCAAGGCTTACTCGGTGATGTGCGCCTACAACCGAACGAACGGCGAACCGTGCTGCGCAAACAAGAAACTGATGGTCGATATTTTGCGCGGTGAGTGGGGTTTCCCGGGTTACGTCGTGTCGGACTGCGGCGCCATCTACGACATCTGGAAGTTTCACAAGTTCGTTCCGACGGAGATGGAAGCGTCGGTGCTCGGCGTCAAAGCGGGCACGGATCTGACGTGCGGAAGCGAGTATCCAACGCTGATCGAAGCTGTGAAGAAGGGAATGATCAGTGAAGCCGAGATCGACACGTCAGTGAAGCGTCTGCTGACGGCGCGCTTTAAGCTCGGCCAGTTTGATCCGCCGGAGATGGTTCCTTACGCGCGCATTCCGTTTTCGCAGAACGACACTGACGAGCACCGCCAAATTGCCTTGAAGACCGCGCGCGAGTCGATCGTGCTTTTGAAGAACGCGAATCGCACGTTGCCGTTGAAGAAGGACGTGAAGAGCATCGCCGTTATTGGACCAAACGCCGATTTGCCGGAGACGTTGTGGGGTAACTACAACGGTACGGCGTCACGTTTGTTTACGCCGCTCGCGGGAATCAGGAACGCAGTCGCAACCACTACGAAAGTCACGTACGCGCTTGGCTCGACACTCGCGGGCGAGCCGTTCGTGTCCGTGCCCGCGTCCGCGTTGACCGTGAACGGAACTGACCCTGGCGTGAAGGCGGAGTATTTCAACAACCAGGAGTTGCGTGGTCCAGCAGCGACTGTACGCACGGATAAGCGCATCGATTTCGATTGGGGACGTTACAACCCGACGCCGGAGCTGACTGGAAACAATTTTTCCGTGCGCTGGACCGGCAAGCTCACGCCGCCAGAATCGGGCAACTACACACTCGGATTCACGGCCGACGACGGCGCGCGTCTCTACATCGACGGCAAACTCCTGGTCGACGCATGGGAGAGCAATCCCACGAAGACGGTCACCAAAGAGATCGCTCTCGAAGCTGGTCGCAGTTACGACTTGCGCATGGAGTACTTCCAGTATCAACGCGAGAACATCGCGAAACTCGTCTGGTCGTATCCGCGGATGACTGAGCGGCTGATGCGGGAAGCTGTCACGGCGGCGCGCGAATCAGAGGTAAGTGTTTTGGTGTTGGGTATTTCCGCGAGGCTCGAAGGCGAGGAGATGCCGGTGCAGATCGAGGGATTTCGCGGCGGCGATCGCACGGAGATCTCCTTGCCGAAATCGCAGGAGGCATTGCTGAAAGCCGTAGTCGCGACTGGAAAGCCCGTCGTCGCCGTGTTGCTGAGCGGGAGCGCGCTGGCGGTTAACTGGGCCAACGATAACGTTCCGGCGATTCTGCACGCGTGGTATCCGGGCGGCGAAGGTGGAACCGCGATTGCCGACGTCATGTTCGGCAACTACAACCCGGCGGGACGATTGCCCGTCACGTTTTATAAGTCGGTGGACCAGTTGCCGCCGTTTACGGACTACGGCATGGCGGGCCGCACGTATCGCTACTTCAAAGGCGAGCCGCTTTATCCGTTTGGTTACGGGTTGAGCTACACGAAGTTTGATTACAGCAACCTGCGGTTCAGTGCGAAGTCGGTGAAGGCAGGCGGGCCGGTCAAGGTTAGTGTTGACGTGAAGAACGCGGGTGAGATAACGGGCGATGAAGTGGTCCAGTTGTATCTGACGGATGTTGCTGCGTCAGCGCCGGTGCCGATTCGCACGTTGGTTGGCTTCGATCGCATCACGTTGAAGCCCGGAGAGAAACAGACGGTGACGTTCACGATCACGCCGCGGCAGATGTCGTTGATCGACGAGCAAGGCAAGCGCGTGATCGAGCCGGGTGAGTTTGCGATCAGCGTTGGCGGTGGTCAGGTAGGTCTACCAGGAAAATTCTTGGTTTCCGGAGAGAAGATCGACGTTGCTGAACGTTAGCCACAAAAAGGCACAAAAGACACAAGAGGCACAAAAAACAAAAAACATAGAGAGAACACGCAGACACAGCTTTAATCTTGTCTTGTGTCTTTTGTGCCTTTTTGTGGCCCAACCGTCTCACGCCAACCCGCGTCCGGGCAAACGAGTTTCATTCAACGCGAATTGGCAGTTTCATTTAGGTGAGAACACTGACAATGCACAGTGGCGGCAACTGAATCTGCCGCACGACTGGAGCATCGAAGGCGAGTTCAGCGAGAAAAATCCGGCGGGGACAGGTGGCGGCGCGTTGCCGGGCGGCATCGGTTGGTATCGCAAGACGTTCACGTTGCCGTCGAGTGCGAATGGGAAGCAGGTGTTCGTCGAGTTTGACGGCGTGTATCGCAACAGCGAGGTTTGGATCAACGGTCACTATCTCGGAAAACGTCCGTACGGCTACAGCTCGTTTGCGTATGAGCTGACGCCGCATCTCGTTTACGGTGTAAAGCCGAACGAGATCAAGGTCAAGGTCGACAACTCGCAACAGCCGAACTCGCGCTGGTATTCGGGCTCGGGCATCTATCGCAACGTGTGGTTGACGACAGTTGATCCCGTACACGTCGAGCATTGGGGCACTTACTGGACCACGCCGGAAGTCAACGAGAGATCAGCGACCGTCGTAATCGAAACGAAGCTGCATTTAGAAAATTCAGCGGTAGATCTCACGACCACCATCCTGGATGCGAACGGCCGGGACGTTGTGCGCGTAACGGAGAAAGCTGTAAAGAACGCGCAAGTCACTCAAACGTTGAAAGTCTCGTCGCCAATGCTCTGGTCGGATGAGCGTCCCTATCTCTACAAGATCGTGACGCAGTTGGAGCAGGGCGGACGCGTCGTCGATCGTTACGAGACGCCGCTCGGCATCCGCACGTTTCGTTTCGACGTCGACAAGGGTTTCATCCTGAACGGCAAGCCGGTAAAGATTCGCGGCGTCTGCAATCACCACGATCTCGGTTCGCTCGGTGCGGCCGTCAATGCGCGCGCGATCGAAAGGCAGTTGGAGATGTTGAAGGCGATGGGCGTGAACGGCATTCGCACGTCGCACAATCCGCCCGCGCCGGAACTGCTCGATCTGGCGGATCGCATGGGCTTCATCGTGATGGACGAAGCCTTCGACGTGTGGAAGAAAGAGAAAACGAAATACGACTATCACCTCGACTGGGACGAGTGGCACAAACGCGACCTCGAAGACATGGTGCTGCGCGACCGCAACCATCCGAGCGTCATCATCTGGAGCATCGGCAACGAGGTAATGGAGCAACGAACCGGCGCTGAAGGTGGACAAATCAGCCAAAAGTTGGTTGCCATCGTTCGCAATCTGGACAAAACTCGCCCGATCACTTCGGCGTGCAACACGTTCACGCGTGAGAACACGGTGCTCACGGACGGAGATCTGGATTTGGTTGGCCCAAACTACAACCAGGCGAAGTCGGCGGAGTTTCGCCAGATGTTTCCCGGCCGGCCGTTCATCTGGGCCGAAACTAATTCGGCCGTCGCGACGCGTGGAAAGTACACGATGCCATCCGACGAGGTCCGACATTGGCCCAGGCAGAAGGAAGATATTCTCAAACTCGGCCCCGACTACATGTGCTCTTCATACGACAACTCCACCGCGCCGTGGGGCTCGACGCACGAAGAGACCTGGACCATCGTCAAGAAGAACGACTTCCTGTCAGGCATGTACATCTGGACCGGCTGGGACTATCTCGGGGAGCCGACGCCGTTTCCGTGGCCGGCGGTCAGTTCGTACTTCGGCATCATCGACCTCGCGGGGTTTCCGAAAGATCCGTACTACATGTACCAGAGCGAGTGGACCACGAAGCCCGTGCTGCACGTGTTCCCGCATTGGAACTGGAGGCAGGGAGACACTGTCGACGTCGTCGCCTACTTCAACGCGGATGAAGTCGAGCTGTTTTTGAACGGGCGGTCGCAGGGAACGAAACGAAAGCAGGGTGATGCGACGCAGGTGTTCTGGCGTTTGCCGTACGAGCCGGGCGTGTTGAAAGCCGTGTCGCGGAAGGACGGCCGGGTCGTACTCACGAAAGAAATTCGAACCGCGGAAGAGCCGGCGCGAATCGTTCTGGTCCCCGATCGCCGGACGATCAAAGCCGACGGTGTGGATCTCTCGTTCGTCACCGTAAAAGTTGTCGACCGGAATGGAACGGTCGTGCCGCACGCGGATCACCCGATCAAGTTTGAAATTAGCGGCGCGGGGTTTATTGCCGGCGTCGACAACGGCAACCAGATCAGTCACGAGCCGTTCAAGGCAAAACAGCGCAAGGCGTTTCATGGGATGGCGCTGGCCATTGTCCAGGCCGAACGGAAACCGAGCCGGATCGTGCTGAAAGCGACGTCGGGTGAGTTGGCGCCCGGTTCGGTCATCATCAACGCCCGTTGAGGCCCGACTGAAAAGAACAAGTGAGGGACTGAAAAGAATTAAATATGGAGTAAAAAAAGCAATAACCGCAGAGTCGCAGTGGACGCAGAGAACGCCGAGTGGAAATCAGGGCACTACCCCCGCATTTTGCACCTTTTCGCGGCGGCAGGTTTGCGCTAGACTTTGTCGCCGTCACTCGTAACTCCGGAGAGTCCAGCAAGGAAGGTCGAGATGTCAGCAACTACCCACAGCCACGCGCTTCATTCCGTTGCTAACCCAGGCATTTATGACAAGCTCAATTCGGTTTGGCACCGGCGAGCACTGAACACGTTTATGTTCATCGTGCTGGCGCACTGGGCGGAGCACCTGGCGCAGGCTTATCAGATTTTCGTGATGGGCTGGCCGCGTCCGAAGGCCGGCGGTGTGCTCGGGTTGTTCTTTCCGTGGCTCGTGAGCTCCGAGCTGATGCACTACGGTTATGCGATCGTGATGCTGATCGGTCTGTTTTTGTTGCAGAAGGGCTTCACCGGCACTTCTCGCAAATGGTGGACAGTGGCGCTCGTGATTCAGTTCTGGCACCACATCGAGCACGCGGTTTTACAGTGGCAGGCGCTCACCGGTCACTACTGGTTCGGCTCGCCGATCCCGATCAGTTTCGTGCAACTGCTGTTTCCGAAGTTCCGCGTCGAGCTTCATCTCTTCTACAACGCGATCGTGTTCATGCCGATGGTGATCGCGATGTACTACCACCTGTTTCCGCCAAAGGGAGAAGAACACGCAGCGTGCACTTGTTCGCTGCGCCATGAGACGTTGCCTGCCGTTGCAGCCTGATCAGTGCTCTGCAAACGCAATTCAACGATAGCGCTTTGTGCCTGCCTGCTGTTTGCGCAAGCATGCAGGCAGAAGACTGCGTCGCCGGCTGATGTCACGCTGACGCTTACGCACGAGATCTCTCCGCAAGCTCCGCGCGTTGGTCCTGTCGCGATCACGTTGAGATTGACGGACCGTTCAGGTGATTCTGTAACTGGCGCTCGCATTGCGATCGAAGGAAACATGTCGCACCCGGGGATGACGCCGGTGTTCGCAGAGGCGCGCGAAACGGAGGCCGGTCGGTATCGTGCGACGCTGGAGCTTTCGATGGCCGGCGACTGGATCGTGCTGGTCCATGCGAGTTTGGCGGATGGGCGAAAAGTGGAGCAGCAGTTTGAGCTCAAGGTTTCTACTTGACGCCGCGCTGGCGGGAGACACGTGTAAAAGGAATTTTTCATAGGAGGTTTCGTTGGATCTGTTGCGCGTGCCATTGATAGGGAGTTTGCTTCGGTGGCGACACGCGCGGACACTGCTGCAAATTCCGCTGTTCATCATCAGCGCAGCAATGATTCTGCACGGCCTCTTTGGTCCACCACTCGCTCCCAGAAACCTGGCGACAACAGTGACGTGGGTACACTTTCGCGGCGCACTCGTCTTCGTCCTGCTCTTCGCCGGTAACTTTTTCTGCCTCGCCTGCCCGTTCATGCTCGTCCGAAACCTGGCGCGCAAATTCATTCACCCGGTACGAAACTGGCCGCGCCGCCTGCGCACGAAATGGCTGTCGATCGCGCTACTGATCGCAATGCTGTTCGTCTACGAGTGGCTCGATCTGTGGGCGTCGCCATGGTGGACGGCGTGGCTCATCGTAGGCTACTTCGCGACCGCATTGTTGATTGACTCGATCTTCAAACACGCAACATTCTGCAAATACCTCTGCCCGATCGGACAATTCAACTTCGTCGCTTCGACAGCATCGCCGATGGAAGTCACAGTGCGCGATCACAGCATGTGCGACGCGTGCCGCACGAAAGATTGCATTCGCGGAGTGCGCGAAACCGAGTCGCCGCTGGTCGTGATCCAGCGCGGTTGCGAACTCGCCCTCTTTCAACCGCGAAAAGTCGGAAACCTCGACTGCACATTTTGCCTCGACTGCGTGCAGGCCTGCCCGTACGACAACGTCGGTATCATGGCCCGCGTGCCCGCCGCGGATCTGTCAAGCGATCCGATGCGTTCGGGCCTCGGTGTTTTATCGAAGCGAAAGGATATGGCTGCGCTAGTGATCGTCTTTACGTTCGGCGCGTTGCTGAACGCGTTCGGCATGGTCAGCCCGGTCTACGCCCTCGAAAACTGGCTCGCGAATCGCTTAGGCGTCAGTTCCGAATTGCCGGTGCTCGCAATCGTCTTCGGACTATTTCTCGTCTGCGAACCGCTCATTTTGCTCGGCGCGGCGGCGTGGCTGGCTCGCGTCTGGGGCGGCAGCAAAAGATCACTCGTCTCGCTGGTGGTTCGTTACTCGTATTCACTAGCGCCGCTCGGCTTCGGCATCTGGCTGGCACATTTCGGTTTTCACTTTCTAACCGGCCTCTACACGTTGGTTCCGGTGACGCAGGCGGCCGTCTCGGAATTAGGTTGGGCGATCCTGGGCCAGCCGGTATGGGGCTCGCCAGGTCTCCCACCGAATGTGGTGCAACTATTCGAGCTCGGATTCATCACTCTTGGACTACTCGGATCGCTGTTGGTAAGTTACGCAATCGCCGCGACGGAAGAAGTGGTCCATCCAACGCGCGCTTTTATTCCCTGGGCCACGGTATCGTTGCTGGTCGCGAGCGCGGCGTTCTGGTTGATGTTTCAGCCGATGGAGATGCGCGCGGTCGCGCTCGGCAGCGGTTGAGAGTGGTTCCCGAATGAGCTCACATCGTGCAAGATATGCGCTGCCGTTCGTCTTCGTCTTATTCTTTGTAAAGAGTGTTTGTGCGCACGAGGGACCGCCGTTTCCGCTGTTTGTGGATCGGAAAGTGGATCCGTACGTCGTGTCTGTGTGGACCGATCCGGACGTCGGCGAAGCGCTCTTCTTCGTCATCGTGAACACTCCGGAACTGCCGCCGGACTTGCGCGTCCAGATCGGCGTGCAGCCTGTCAGCGGCCGTCTCGGCGAAACGTTCTACACGGCCGAACGCCAGAACTTGCAGGGCCAGGTCCAGTATCGCGCGCAGGTACACTTCGACGCAGAGGAGCTCTGGCGAGTGCGCGTGCAACTGCAAAGCGCGCGCGGAAACGCGGAGATTGTCGAGACTGTCGAAGCGACTCCGCCGGGTTACGGCCGCTGGGACTTGTTGATCTACTTGATACCGTTTCTTGCTGTCGGAGCGTTATGGGCCATCGCGATGGTCCGCAAGATCAAAGTTCGAACTGCGCCACAAAAAGGCACAAAAAACACAAGCAATCCTTGAGGTTTTGTAGGTTTGTGCCCCTTTGTGGCAGAACAATGGAGCAGATCGTGGCTAATGTCCTTACTCAGTTTTCTAACTGGACGACTGCACATCGCAAACTCGTTTGGCTCATCGTTTTCGTGCTGGCGCTCGCGGTCCTGGCGATCGTTTTGACGCCTGTCTTCCTGATCGCACCGTTCAAGGGCCAGACGCCGCGCGTCATGGAGGTCTCGTTCGTGATGCGTCGCTGGTCGCCGTTCCTGACGGTCGTCGCATCGGCGTTGCTGCTGGCGTTAACGTTCGGGTTGTGGCGCGGAGGACGATGGTGGAGTCGCGCGTTTCTCGTCATTCTTCTGCTGCCGGTGTTCGCCGCGACGTGGCTTGCGCGTCAGAACCATTTCGAGTGGATGTTCAATCCACTGCCGAACCCGGGGTACGCCAAGGCGAACGATGCATCGTTCGTCAACAACGACGATCGCGTGCTGGCGGTTGCGATGGGCGGCGAGTCGGTCGCTTATCCAATCAGGATCATGGCCTATCATCACCTCGTGCAGGACACGGTTGGCGGCACGCCGATCGTGGCCACGTATTGAACTCTCTGTCACACCGGTCTGGTGTGGGAGTCGACAATCGATGGGCGGGTGCTGCACTTTCGTTTGGCAGGCATCAACAACCAGAACTTCATCATGCGTGATGAAGAGACGGGTTCGTGGTGGCAACAGGTCAGCGGCAAGGCGATCCTTGGTCCACTGAAAGGCCGCGAGCTCAAGAGAGTTTTTCACGACGAGCTTTCTTTCGCGATCTGGAAGAGTGAAAAGCCGGACGGCCGAGTGCTGAAGCCCGATGAGAAGATCGCCGCGACCGATGAGTATGCGCCCGCCGACTGGGAAGCGCGCGTCGGCAGGATGCGCGCCGTCGAGGGCACGGATATCGATCAGCGGCTTCCTCCGCGAACGCTCGTGCTGGGAATCGAAGTCGGCGGCAAGTCGGCGGCGTATCCGTTGGCGGCGTTGCAGAAGCAGAGCCCGATCAT
The DNA here is from genome assembly GCA_036279935.1 of Pyrinomonadaceae bacterium. Taxonomy (GTDB): domain Bacteria; phylum Acidobacteriota; class Blastocatellia; order Pyrinomonadales; family Pyrinomonadaceae; genus PSRF01. Next base: position 4,139 of record DASURS010000301.1, on the reverse strand, counting down.
GGATACCGTTGGCCCAACGCCCGTCATGCTGCTGCTCGGCGACGACAAGCGTTCGGTGCGCGCGTTCGAAAGAACCGTCGACGGCAGGCGGTTGGAGTTTTTCCAGAAGACTGCGGGCGAAGGCGGGTTTCAGTTAGTGGATGCTGAGACGGGCAGCACCTGGAACTTCGAAGGTAAAGCCACGAGTGGTCCACTCGCCGGCCGCGAACTGAAGAAGATTTTTGTTTTGGAAGACTACTGGTTTGACTGGCGGATCTATCATCCGGACACGACGGTTTATGAAATCGGTCCACGTTAACTTCGAGGCAAAATGAGATCAGCAAAACTGGTTTTTCTGTTCATCGTCATCGCTCTGTTTCCCGCTGCCGCACGCGCGCAAGTGCTCGGCGACCCTGTAGACGTCGGCCAGGATTTTCAAAAAATGGAGAACGTCTATTTCATCGGCAGTAAGCTGACGTCGTTCGATACGGCGACGGGCCAGGGCAACTTGCAGTGGGACCGATACTGGCGAAACACGACGCTGTCGTTCAACAAAATCGACGTCGGTTTCATACGCGGCCGCGGAACTGAGTTTCCGGCGACCGAATACGATCAGGATCCGGTGTTGCCGTTTGCGATCAGTTTCGTGAGCCCGCGCACGGTGCGTCTGCGTCTTTCGACGCGCGCAGTGCCGCTGAACGATGGACAGTCGCTGATGCTCGCCGAGCCTGTTCCGAAGGATTCGTCGTGGCGAGTCGAGCAGAACGATCGCGAGATCACTTACAGAGGCGCGCACGGGAAGGTCCGGATCGTCAAACAACCGTGGCACATCGAGATCTACGACGCGCAGGGCCGGCTGCTGACGCGCACGCAAAACATCGGCGACCCGAACACGTTCATAGCTCCGATTCCATTCTCGTTTGTGCGTCGCTCGAGCGATCTGGCGCGGCGCATGGCCGCGACGTTTGAGCTCCAGCACGACGAAAAAATATTCGGCTGCGGCGAGTCGTTCACGCGTTTCGACAAACGCGGGCAGCGCGTGTTCGTTTGGACGCGCGACGGCATGGGCACGCAGAACGAGTTCATGTACAAACCGATTCCGTTCTTCATGAGCAGCAACGGTTACGGCATGTTTGTACACACCAGCGCGCCGTTGACGTTCGACTTCGGCAAGTACTACGACGCGCACAACGTCATCTACTCAGGCGACGAAAACCTCGACCTCTTCATCTTTCTCGGCGATCCGAAAGAGATCCTTTCCGAGTACACAGCGCTGACCGGACGCAGTCCGGTGCCGCCGCTTTGGTCGTTTGGCTTCTGGATGAGCCGCATCACGTACAACTCGGAGGACCAGGTGCGCAAGGTGGCCCAGGAGTTGAGAGCGCACCAGGTGCCTGCGGACGTGATCCATCTCGACACCGGCTGGTTCGAGACTGACTGGCGCAGCGATTACCGTTTCTCAACCTCGCGCTTCCGCGATCCGGCAAAGATGATCGCCGATTTGAAGCAACAGGGCTTCCACGTCAGCCTCTGGCAATACACGTACATGACGAGCAAGAACGACCTCTGGAAAGAGATGGTCGATAAGGGTTACTACGTCAAGAACGACAGCGGACAGCTTCCTTCCGAGGATGCGACGATCGACTTCACGAATCCTGAAGCAGTCAAGTGGTACCAGGACAAACTGCGAGATCTGCTCAAGCTCGGAGTCGGCGCGATCAAGGTCGACTTCGGCGAGGGCGCGCCGCTGACGGGCCAATACAAATCGGGAATGAGCGGTTGGTACGAGCACAATCTTTATCCGCTGCGTTACAACAAAGCGGTTGCGGAACTCACGAAAGAAGTTACGGGCGAGGACGTGATCTGGGCGCGCAGCGCATGGGCCGGCAGCCAGCGTTATCCATTGCACTGGGGCGGCGACGCCGAGAATACCGACTCCGCGATGGCGGGTGAGTTGCGCGGCGGTCTGTCGTTTGGTCTGTCGGGCTTCACTTACTGGAGTCACGACGTCGGCGGCTTTGTTGAGAAAGCGCCGCGCGATCTTTATCGCCGCTGGATGGCGTGGGGCGCGTTGACTTCGCACACGCGAGCGCACGGCGCGCCGCCGCGCGAGCCCTGGGAATACGACGCCGCATTGAACGAAGATTTCCGGCGCGCGTTGGGGTTGCGCTACTCGTTGATGCCGTACATTTACGCACAGGCGAAGGATTCGTCGGCGCGCGGTTTTCCGATGGTGCGCCCGTTGTTCTTTGAGTTTCCAAACGATCCCGGATCGTGGGCCATTGACGATCAGTACATGTTCGGAACTGATCTGCTGGTCGCGCCGCTGTTTGCCAGCGTCGATCGCAGGAAGGTGTATCTGCCGCCGGGTGCGTGGATCGATTATCAGAGTGGACGCGTCTACGAAGGCGCGGGCTGGCGCGAGATTCAGGCGGGACAGATCCCGATTGTGTTGCTGGTGAAGAACAATTCCGTGTTGCCGCACATCAAGGTCGCGCAGAGCACGAAGGACATGGACTGGAACAATGTCGAGCTGCGCGTCTTCAGCACTGACAACGGAATGGTCCAAGGATTGTTCACGCGGCCCGACAGCGGTCTGCAAACGTTGTCGCTGGTTTCGCGCGGCCGCAACTACGCGTTGCAGGGTGATCCGCAGGCGGGGAGAGTGAAGTGGGACATCAAGTTGCAGTCTATCGTGCGCTAGCCACTGAGGAAGATCTCTCCCGCAAAGGCGCAAAGGCGCAAAGCGTCGCCGCGTTTTTGAAGGTTCCTTTGTGTCTTTGCGCCTTTGCGCCTTTGCGGGAGAAATAGTTCTAAACTGACATGAAGAAGATCACGCGGCGGAAGTTCCTTGCGGATGCGGGTCTTGCCGCGGCGACGCTGCCATTTGCGGCGTCGATCTTGAACGCGGATTCATCGGAATCGCTCCTGTTGTGGTACGACAAGCCCGCGCAGGAGTGGACCGAAGCGCTGCCGATTGGAAACGGCCGCCTCGGCGCGATGATCTTCGGCAACCCCGCCGCGGAACAGCTTCAGCTCAACGAAGACACACTGTACGCAGGGCGTCCTTACGATCCGAACAATCCCGAAGCGTTGAAGGCGCTGCCCGAGGCGCGGCGCCTGATCTTCGAAGGCAAATACAAGGAAGCGCACGACCTGGTTGGGGCGAAGATGATGGCCCAACCGATCAAGCAGATGCCGTATGAGCCGGTCGGAGATTTGAAGATCGTGTTTCCGGAACACGAGAACGCGACAGACTATCGCCGCCAACTCGATCTCAACACCGCGATCACGACAGTTTCTTACAAAGTCGGGGCACAGACGTTTACGCGCGAGATGTTCGCGAGCGCGGCCGATCAGGTCATTGTGGTCCGTTTAAGCACTGACGGCGAGCTGAGATTTTCCGTGTCGTTCGAGACGCCTCAGAAAGCGGTAGTTTCAAGCGATGAATCAAGCTCGCTGATTTTGCGCGGTGTAAACGGCGATGCATTCGGGATCAAAGGTGGATTGAAGTTCGAAGCGCGGGTGCTGGTGCTGAACAAGGGCCTCACTGTCGTCGAAAACGATCTAATTACCGTTGCTACTCGTGAATCAGCGTTGCTTTTGATCGCTGCCGCAACAAGTTATCGAAGCTACAAGGACGTCAGCGGAGATCCAGGAGTAATGGCTACGCTGGATAGAGCCGGCCGCAAGTCGTTCTCTAACTTGCGCGATGAGCACGTGCGCGAGCACCAGCGTCTCTTCCATCGTGTAAAGTTGGACCTCGGAAGAACTCCAGCCGCCGATCTGCCGACAGACCGACGCCCGGCCCAGTTTCTCAAGGGTCTCGATCCGCATCTCGCAACGCTTTATTTCCAGTACGGCCGCTATCTCCTGATCTCATCCTCGCGCCCCGGCACGCAACCCGCCAACTTGCAGGGGATCTGGAACCACCTCATGACGCCGCCCTGGGAAAGCAAGTACACCATCAACATCAACACGGAGATGAACTACTGGCCGGCGGAAACGACGAACCTTTCCGAGTGTCACGAGCCGCTGCTGCGAATGGTCTCGGAACTGGTCGAGAACGGCTCGCGCACGGCGCAGGTTCAGTACGGCGCGCGCGGTTGGGTTTGCCTTCACAATACCGATCTCTGGCGACAGACCGCGCCGATTGATGG
>DASURS010000300.1:0-19849 GCA_036279935.1 Pyrinomonadaceae bacterium | reverse complement strand
AATCTGAGATCTCAAGATGAGTAAGTTAGGAAATCTGTGGAAGACGCTGCTGGCAGGCGGCGCGGGAATGGCGGCCCTCGCGGCCGTCAACGCCTCGATCCAGCGGCGCGTGCTCGAGCCCGACGACAGCGCCCTTGGCGGAGACGCAAGGTTCTTCAACTGGAAGGACGGCCAAATCTTCTACAAGGAAGCCGGTCTCAACAATCCCGGACTTCCTGTCGTTTTCATCCACGGCGTCGGCGCGGGTGTTTCGAGTTTCATGTGGCGAAAGAACTTCGACGAACTGTCGAAGGACTTCCGCGTCTATGCATTCGATCTCCTCGGTTTCGGTTTTTCCGATAAACCGCCGGCTGCGCCTTACTCGGCCGATCTCTACGTCGATCTCATCTCCGATTTCATTCGCGAAGTGGCGGGCGGCCGCGCAAACGTCGTCGCCAGCTCGCTCGGCGCGTCTTATGCCGTGCGCGTCGCCGACGAACATCCTGAACTGATCGAAGCGATGGTTTTGAATGCGCCGGTGGGTTACGACACGCTGAACACGCGTCCCGGCATGGCAGGCGCGGCGTTTTACGGATTACTGCAATCGCCGGTGCTCGGCACGTCGTTCTACAACGTGATGGCGAGCGAACGAAGCATTCGCGACTACGCGCGGCGCACGCTGTTCTACGATCATCGCCGCGTCACCGATCGATTCGTCTCGCACGTTTACGCGACGAGCCATCAGCCCGGAGCGCAGCACGCCATTGCGGCGTTCCTGTCGGGCTATCTCAACTGTGACATGAGAGCCGCTTTTTCGCGGTTGGACCAGCGGATGGTCCTGGTCTGGGGAAAACAGGATCCGACGACGCCGGTCGCGAAGGCGTTGGCGCTGATCGAGTTGAACTCGCGCGCGCGGCTGGAGGTTTTTGATTACTGCCGGATGTTGCCTGAGCAGGAACAGCCCGAAAGATTCAACAAGCTGGTCCGCGAAACGTTCAAGCAACAGACGTACAGAGATCAGCACGATGAACGTGCTGATACAAAATATCGCGCTGCCGGGGAATGAAGCCCGCCTCACGAATCAGGTACTGCAACATCTGCTCGCTCGCGCGATTGTGAGCGCCCGCCGCTGATACGACGTTCTCTTCAATCATTATCGAGCCCATATCGTTCGCGCCGAAACGCAGCGCGACCTGGCCGAGTCGCAAACCCTGCGTCAGCCACGACGACTGGAAGTTTTCGATGTTGTCGAGGAACAGCCGCGAGACTGCGAGCATCTTCAGGTAATCGACGCCGGTCGGTTCGTCTTTGATGCGGCGTCCGAGCGCCGTGTTTTCGCGTTGGAACGTCCAGGGAATGAACGCGGTGAAGCCGCCGGTCTCGTCCTGTAGGTCGCGGATGCGCCGCAAGTGCCTGACGCGATGTTCGATCGTGTCGCCGATGCCGAACATCATCGTCGCCGTCGATCGCAATCCAACGCGATGGACCGCGCGCATGACGTCGAGCCACTCGTCAGTCGTGCATTTGGTAGCGACGCGTTTACGGACTTCGTCGTCGAGAATCTCGGCGCCGCCGCCGGGCAGACTGTAAAGACCCGCTTCTTTCAACCGCGCCATGATCGTCTCGTAGTCGAGTTTCGAGATCAGGTGGATATTGTGAATCTCCGGCGGCGAAAAGCAGTGCAACTGAAATCCGGGATACTTCGCGCTTAGCTGGCGCAGCAGATCTTCATACCACTCGATTCCGAAGTCAGGATGAAGCCCGCCCTGCATCAGGACGCCGGTGCCGCCGAGCGCGATCGTCTCGTCGATCTTCTCGCAGATCTCGTCGAACGTTCGCACGTAAGTGTCGGGCGCGCCGGGCCGGCGATAGAACGCGCAGAACGTGCAGACTACGTTGCAAACGTTCGTATAGTTGATGTTGCGATCGATGATGTAGGTGACGATGTTGTCGGGATGGCGGCGCGCGCGGATCTCGTCAGCGGCCGCGCCCATCGCCGCGATGTCGTACGATTCGAGCAGCGTGGTGCATTCGTCAACGGACATGCGCTCGCCCGCGAGCACTCGATCGAGAATCGGTTGAATACTGTTCATCGGAGTATTAAATGTACCGCAATGGCTTAACTCGTTCAATCAAGTGATGCTTGTGGGCCAGTTCGAAATAGAGCTCGAGCCCGCGCTGCATCGACTCGTTGATCCGGTAGACAATGTTCTCTGTCAGGTATCGTTTCAAGTCCATCGGGATCTTGTCTTTGTAAGCGTCGACTATCTCGTCAATCCGCGTTACGCCCTCGTCCCGCGCGCCTGCGAAATCGACGTCGATCGACTCGTTCCGCACCATCCACATAGCAAAAACGAATCCGAGACCGGTGTAGTTGCGCCACAATTCCGCCATGTCCCAGACCTTCAAACCTTTTCTGGGAAACGTCATTCCGGGGTCGCCGATGATGAGCGCGGCGTCGTTCCGTTCCAGCATCTCCTCGATGTTCGGCGTGCGCGTGGTCCACTCCGCCTCGCGCCCGAGAAACTCGCGGAAGATCACTTTCACGAGCGTCGCGGACGTGCGCGACGACTCGTCGAGCGCTACCGAGCGGATGTCTTCGAGTTGCGCGTTTTTGGAGACGAGTACCACGCTCAGCACTTGCTGCTGCGATCCGACGCAGACGTCGGGCACGAGCGCGCCGCCGGGAATGCGCTGGTACTCGATGACGGGAACGAGCGCCGCGTCGACTTCGTCACGCGACAGCATTTGCGCGCAGCGCGCGGGAACAGCGTCGATAAAGTCGACTGAACCGCGTTTCGATCCGTGAAGGAAACTCCAAATTAAAGGCGCCGAGTTTAAGTAGGTTGAAGCAGCGAGTCTGGGCCGCGGATTGGTTATCATTCGTCTGCGAGTATACTATCAGCCATGCCTTTCTACGATGTGACCGTTCCTTTATCGAATGAACTGCCGACTTATCCCGGCGATCCGGGGATTCAGATTGGCGCGTGGCGGAGTCTTGAAAAGGGCGACAGCGCCAACGTTTCCGTCGTCAACTTCGGCGCGCACACGGGAACTCACGTCGACGCGCCAGCGCATTTTATCGAGGGCGCAGGGAAGATCGAATCATTGCCGCTCGATTCGCTGATCGGCGAGTGCGTTGTTGTAGAAGTCCCGGAAGAATATTTGGTAGTTGATCAGGCGTTTGTTACTCAGCAGGTTCCGGTTGGAAGTGTCCGTGTACTCTTCAAGACCCGCAATTCAGCCTTCTGGAAAACCACGGAATTTCACACGGATTTTACGTATCTCGACATCTCCGCCGCGACGTGGCTGCGCGACCAGGGAGCGAAACTGATCGGCATCGATTATCTCTCAATCGAAAAATTCAAATCGCCCGGTCACCCGACGCACCTCGCATTGCTCTCGAAAGGCGTCGTCATTCTCGAAGGCCTGAATCTCAGCGACGTTCCAGCCGGAAAATACGAGCTCATCTGCCTCCCATTGCGGTTGCGAAGCACCCTGGGAGACGGCGCGCCGGCCCGTGCGGTTTTGAGGACGCTTGAGTAAACGCGAAAACCCAAAGTACCGCGAGCGCGTTTATACAATCGTGCGACGCATTCCCACCGGCCGGGTCATGACTTACGGCCAGATTGCCGAGTTGCTCGGCGAAGGCTACACGCCGCGAACGGTGGGCTTCGTGATGCACGGCGCGCCTGACGGAACGCCGTGGCACCGCGTCCTGAACGCGCAAGGCAAGACTTCAACCGGCCGCCTCGTGCTGCCGCACGACAAGCAACAGCGCATGCTCGAGCAGGAAGGCGTCGTGTTCGACAAGAACGGCCGCTGCGACCTGCAAACGTTCCTGCACATTCCGAAAACGAGATCGACAAAACCAGCAACCGCGAGTTTGTATAAATCAAAACCTTCCGCCCGAGGAGGCAAACGATGAGTACTGACCCCGTTCCCCGCGCGCCCTACGCTGTGAGCCCTCCGCGCTATTCGGTTTCACATCAGATGGTGACGACGGCCTTCGACCTGCCGAACTTCCGCATCATGCAGAACCTCGGCGTCGTTCGCGGCATCGTCGTGCGATCGCGAAACATCTTCGCCACGATCGGCGCGTCGTTGCAGACGATCGTCGGCGGCAACATCACCGTCTGGACGACGTTGTGCGAACAAACGCGCGCCGACGCGTTCGAGATCATGATCCAGCACGCCACGGAGATCGGCGCCAACGCCGTCATCGGCGCGCGTTACGACACGACTGAGCTGTCGCAGGGCGTCACGGAAGTGCTCGCCTACGGCACGGCCGTGATCGTCGAGCCGACGAACCCCGGCGGGAGTTATCGCGCCTGAGGATGTCTGAGTTAACGGAAGCACAACGCCGGCGAGTCGAGCGAGCGCTCGATACGGTTCCGTTTGCGCAGTTGCTCGGCATTCGGCTGGAGTCTGTTGTGTCCGGATACGCAGTGCTGGCGTTGCCGATCCGCGAAGAGCTGAAACAGAACAACGCGATCGTTCATGGCGGCGCAATCGCGTCGCTGATCGACTCCGCGATGGCTTTCGCAATCATTCCGTTACTCGCCGAGCACGAGCGCATGACGACGGTCGACCTCACGATTCACTATCTTCGTCCGCTCGTCGAAGGTGACGCGAAGGCGTCCGCGCGCGTGGTGCGCGCGGGCCGGCGCGTGATCGTCGTCTCGGCGGAAGTGTTGGATCACGAGGAGCGGCTCGCCGCCACTGCTGTCAGCACGTATCTCCGGCTGACCCCAGACAGTGATTAACACCGATTCGTGTTAGTCTGTCGTGGCCAATGGATGATTTAAGAAAGTTCGCGCGGTACTTCCGTCCTTACAAACTTCAATTAACGATCGGCATTGCCTGCATCTTCGCCAGCGTCGTCGCGGGCTTACTCATACCTCGCTTCGTCGGACAGGCAGTAGACGAAAACTGGAACCACGTCACCTGGTCGGCAATCACGATTTCCGCGCTGAAAGTCATGGGCGCGAGCATTGTCAGCGGCATCTTTCTGTTCCTCCAGCGCCGCATCCTGATCGGCGTCTCGCGCAACGTCGAGTACGACATGCGCAAGGAGTTTTACGAGCACCTCGTCGGCCAGCCGTTGTCGTTTTACCACGACCATCGCACCGGCGACCTGATGGCGCGCGCGACAAACGACCTCGCGGCGGTGCGACAACTCGGCGGGCCGATGATCATGTACACGCTGCAGACGGTGTTTGTGGTGATCCTCGTGCTGCCGCTGATGATACGGCTGAACTGGTGGCTCACGTTGTTGCTCTTCGTGACGATGCCGTTCGTTTCATTGACCGTCAAATTCTTCGGCCAGCAGGTCCACACTCGTTTCGAAAAGATTCAGGAGTTCTTCGCCGACATCATGGCGCGCGCGCAGGAGAACTTCACCGGCGTTCGCGTCGTGCGGGCGTACGCGCAGGAAGACGCCGAGATGGAAGTGTTCAACTCGCTGAACTGGCAGTACGCGGAGCGCAATCTCGCGCTGGTGCGCGTCGAAGCGTTGATGCGGCCGTTGATGACATTTCTGATCGGTTTCGGATACGTGCTGATCATCTGGGCGGGCGTTCCGCTGGCGGTGCGCGGCGAGATTACCGTCGGCGAGTTCACAATGTTCAATCTATATCTGACGCGACTGATCTGGCCGTTGATCGCGCTCGGTTACGTCGTGAATCTTTATCAACGCGGCACGGCGAGTCTGAAACGTCTTAACGCGATCTTCCGCATCAAGCCGTTGATTGCTGACGCGCCGGAAGTCGTCGAACAGCCGCCGATCCAGGGTGCGATCGAGTTTCGCGATCTGACGTTTCGCTATCGTCCGAACGAGGAGCCGGTGCTGCACCAGTTGAACCTGAAGATTCCAGCGGGTACGACCGTCGCCTTCGTCGGCCGCACCGGAAGCGGCAAGTCGACGATTGCACACCTGATCCCGCGCCTGGTGGACGCGCCCGACAACACGATCTTCATCGACGGGATCGACATTCGAAAGTATCCGCTCGAACAGTTGCGGTCGAGCATCGGCTACGTGCCGCAGGAGACGTTCCTGTTCAGCGACTCAGTAAAGGAGAACATCGCGTTCGGCGTCACGGACGCCGAGATGCCGGAGGTCGAACAGGCGGCGATGATCGCAGGACTGTCCGACGACATTGCCGGTTTTCCGGATCGGTACGAGGCGATGGTCGGCGAGCGAGGCATCACGCTTTCCGGCGGACAGAAGCAGCGGACGGCGATCGCGCGCGCCGTCCTGCGCGCGCCGCGCATCCTGATTCTCGACGATGCGTTGTCGTCAGTTGACACGTACACGGAAGAGAAGATCCTGGGTCAACTTCGCGGCGTCATGCGCGACCGCACGAGTTTGATCATCTCGCATCGCATCTCGACCGTCCGCGATGCCGACATGATCTGCGTCCTCGACGAAGGACGCATCATCGAGCAGGGAACGCATGACGAACTGCTCGCGCTCAACGGCGAATATGCTGATTTATACGAACGCCAATTACTTGAAGAGGAACTGGCTGCTACCTAAGGAATTGCCGATTGCCAATTGCCAATTGCCAATTGAAAAGACCCTTGGCGGTGGCGCAAATCGGCAATCGGCAATCGACAATTGGCAATAGAAATAGATGTCCACGGCGGTAACACAATTTCACGAAGAAGAGGCGATCGGCAAGACTTACGATCTCCAGGTCGCGCGCAGACTGCTGCGATATCTCAAACCGTATAAACACCTCCTCGTGCCCGCCATCCTGCTCACCTTTGTCGTGAACTGGCTCGGCACGTTGCAGCCCAAGTTCACGCAATGGGCCATCGACTGGTACATCCTGCCGGGCACGACGCAAGGGATCGGTCTGCTCGTCGGTTTGTATCTCGGTTCGCAGCTGTTGCGAATGGTCTTCTCGTATCTTCAGTCGATCCTGGTCAACGGCGTCGGGCAGTACACGATGTTCGATCTGCGGCGCGAACTCTACGCCAAGCTGCAACAACAGGAAGTCGCGTACTACGACCGCAATCCCGTCGGCCGCATCATGACGCGCTTGACGAGCGACGTCGACGCCCTGAACCAGTTGTTTACCGAAGGCGTGACCGACCTGCTCGGCGATCTCGTGATCATCCTGACGATCATCACCGTGATGCTCTGGATGGACGTGAAGCTGACGCTCGTGACGTTGCTGACCGTGCCGATGCTCTTCGCCGCGACGACGTGGTTCCGCAAAGGCGCGCGCCGCGGCTACGACCTGGTCCGCACGCGTATCGCCCGCATCAACGCCTTTCTGCAAGAGCATTTCGCCGGCGCGCAGACGGTGCAGATCTTCAACGCGGAAGCCAAATCACTGCGCACGTTCGATCGCATCAACGAAGAGTATCGCCGCGCCAACATCGACACGATCTTCTACTACGCCGTCTTCTTCCCGCTCGTCGATCTGATCGGCGCGGTCGGCATCGCGCTCGTCATCTGGTACGGCGGCTATCGCATCATCCAGAACACGGAAGGCAACACCGTCCTGACACTCGGTGCGTTAGTGGCGTTCATCCAGTATTCCCAGGCGCTGTTTCAGCCGATCCGCGATCTATCCGACAAATACAACGTGCTTCAGGCGGCAGTCGTTTCGTCGCACCGGCTTTTCAAAGCTCTTGATCTGCCGGTGGCGATCACCACGCCTGAAAAACCGCTCAAAACGGAGCGCGCCCGTGGCCGCATCGAGTTTCAGAACGTCTGGTTTGCTTACAAAGACGAAGACTGGGTGCTGAAAGACGTTTCGTTCACCGTCGAGCCCGGTCAGTCAGTCGCGCTCGTCGGACACACCGGCTCCGGCAAGACGACGATTACGAACCTGCTGATGCGTTTCTACGACATTCAGCGCGGACGCATACTGCTCGACGGCGTCGATCTACGCGATTGGGACCTGAAAGCATTGCGGCAAAACTTCGCCGTCGTGTTGCAGGAGGTGTTTCTTTTCAGCGGAACGATCGAGGGCAATATCCGTCTCGGCCGTCAGGAGATCACGGAAGAGCGAGTGCGGTGGGCGGCGCGCGAAGTTCACGCCGATAACTTCATTCGACGTTTGAAAGACGACTATCAGGCGGAGGTTCGCGAGCGCGGCGCGGGACTTTCAGTCGGACAGAAACAGTTGATCTCGTTCGCGAGGGCGCTGGCGTTCGATCCGGCGCTGCTGATACTCGACGAAGCGACCAGTTCGATCGACACGGAAACGGAGCAACTGATTCAGCGGGCTATCGAGCGCGTGATGAGGGATCGCACGTCGATCGTGGTGGCGCACCGGTTATCGACGATTCAGAATGCCGACCGGATCATCGTGTTGCATCACGGGGAGATTCGCGAGCAGGGAACTCACCAGGAACTGCTCGCGCAACGCGGTCTTTACTGGAAACTCTACAAACTACAGTACGCGGATTCGAGTAAGTCGTACTCGGATTCCGGCAAGTCCGTATTAATCACCGACGTTTGAGCTGCGAGTTGGCAGCGTGACGAGACCTTCAAACGACTTGTAGATCTGAAGGTACATCTGCGTCTCGCGCGGGATCAGTGTGCGCCAGCCGTCGCGGCCGCGTTTAAGATAACCGGGCAATTTTGCGGCGTTCGAGTTGTAACCGGCGGCCAGTAGCTCGGTTTTCGTCGCGAGCCTGGCGCTGAGCGCGTACTGCACTTCCTCATTGGCGGCGAGCGTGTTCCAGGTGTCGTGCATATAAAGCAGCATCGCTTGCAGCGCGTTGCCGTGATTGCGCATGCCGGCAACGAAGTCGGGCATCAGGCCCATGCCGGGATATCGCGTACGTTGCAGGTTGTACGTCCACGGAATCATCTGCACCATTCCGCCCGCGCCTGCTGAGCTAACGGCGTAGCGATACGTGTCGAGCTCGTTGAGTGCGAAGAGGGAATAGATCTCGTCGTAGAGCGCGAGACGGTTTTCGTTGCGGAAGCGATCATGATCGACGTGTTCGACAACGCACAGACGCTCGGCAACGTCGACGATGTCAGGCGAGATCGGCACGCCTTTCTCGCGCAAACGTTTGGCGGCGAGGTCGAGCATGTTGCGGACGTAAAATTGTCCGGAGCGGACGAGGTCGTTCGAAAGCAGCGCCGGATGAGCGGACGTGTAGTACGCCAGTTCTTTGAAGAGTCCGCCTTTTTCAATCGGATACTCGACCGTCAACGGCGCGAGTGATTTTCCTTCTGGAGTGATGATCGTCAGCGCGGTGTTCACGCCGTTGGCGCGTACGATGCGAAGGTTCACGTTCGTACCGAGCGATGTGATGGTGTTGAGCTCCGCGCCTTTCGTCAGGAACGTCTCTTTCGAGAGGTTGATGAAGTGTGTTCGTCCGGTTTCACGCTCGAGTGCCGCGATGGTGACGAAAGCGATTGACGGGACCGTCATCGCAGTCGCGACTGGCTTCGTCCTGAGCATTCTTTTCGCTTCCGAGATACGGCCCTGAATCACCGAAGGCGTCAGGTGCATGATCGGACCCGTCGTCAGCGGTTTCGGACCCTCGGCGGCAGCCGCCGTCGACATCGTCGGACCCGATGGCGCGATCGCGGTTTGAACGGGCGTTTGCTGAACAGGGGCGGTTACAACGCGCGGACGTGCGAGCTTTTCGACGTCAGTTTGCTGCGTTTGCGCCTGGGCGGAACAGAAAACAAGGACGACGGCGAAAAAGGCAACAGGGGAACTAATTCTCATAGTTTTTCAGGAGAGCTAAGACTGTTAACGTTGGCCGGGGGCGGGCAATCGCTGGCTTAGATTCGCGCATCGGCCTCTGAGTTGTCAATCACATTTTCATCGCCCATAATCCCATCCGCGTTGCCTCTGCCACGACCTAAAAAGGGAGCGTTGTAATGTCTCTGTACCCACTGACCCGTTTTGCAGCTATCGTGTGCTTATTTGCCACCCTCGTGACTCAGCAGATGATCAATTCCAATAACTACCCCCGCGCGAGAAAGAGCGACCAGGTTGACGATTATCATGGCGTGAAAGTCGCCGACCCGTATCGTTGGCTCGAAGAGCTCGACTCCGAGGAGACGAAAGCCTGGGTGGAAGCCCAGAACAAACTGAGTTTCGGCTATCTCGCCGGCATTCCGGCGCGCAACGCGCTCAAAGATCGAATCACGAAGCTGTGGAACTACGAGAAGTACGGCGTGCCTTTCAGGGAAGGCGACCGGTATTTCTACTTCCGCAACAGCGGGCTGCAAAACCAGTCAGTGCTTTACACCGTCACGGGCCTCGACGCTCAACCGAAGTTGGTGCTCGACCCGAATACGCTCTCGGCCGACGGCACTGTCGCCGTCTCCGGAACGCAGGTCAGTCCGGACGGCAAGCTGCTCGCGTACAGTCTTTCAGCTTCGGGCTCAGATTGGCAGGAGTGGAAAGTCCGCGACGTCGAAACCGGCAAAGATCTCGCCGATCAGCTCAAATGGGTGAAGTTTTCCGGCGTGTCGTGGACGAACGACGGCAAGGGCTTCTTCTACAGCCGCTACGACGAACCGAAAGGCGACTCGCTCAAAGCGACCAACTACTTCCAGAAGATCTACTACCACAAGCTCGGCGCGCCGCAGTCTGAAGACGTGCTCGTCTACGAGCGTCCCGATCAGAAAGACTGGCTGTTCGGCGGCAACGTAACGGAAGACGGAAACTATCTGATCATCACCGTCTTTCAGGGCACCGACGTCAAGAACCGCGTCTACTACAAGGATCTGAAAGCGAGTGACGCGCCAGTCGTCAAACTCCTCGACAACTTCGACGCCGCTTACAACTTCGTCGGAAACGAAGGTACGCGTTTCTGGTTTCAAACGGACTTGCAGGCCTCGCGCGGCAAGATCGTCGAGATCGACGTCAACAATCCGGCGCCGGCGAACTGGAAAGTCGTCGTTCCTGAAACGAAGGACGCGTTGCAGAGCGCGAGTGTCGTCGACCACAAGCTGATCCTCAACTATCTGAAAGACGCTTACACGCAGGTCAGGATTCACGACACGGCAGGCAAGCTCGTTGGTGAAGTTCAGTTTCCGGGAATCGGATCAGCCGCAGGTTTTGGCGGCAAGGCGAAAGACAAGGAGACGTTCTACTACTTCACCGGGTTCACTACGCCGACGACGATCTATCGCTACGACATGACCACGCGCAAAAGCACGATCTTTCGCCAGCCGAAAGTCGAGTTCAATCCGAACGATTACGTGACGAAGCAGGTCTTCTACCAGAGCAAAGACGGTACGAAGGTGCCGATGTTCATCACGCACAAGAAAGGGTTGAAGCTCGACGGCGCCAATCCGACTTATCTGTACGGTTACGGCGGGTTCAATATCTCGATGACGCCGGCGTTCTCGGTCGGCAACATGGTTTGGATGGAGCTTGGGGGAGTTTACGCGCAGCCGAGTTTGCGCGGCGGTGGCGAGTACGGCGAAGACTGGCACCAGGCCGGGATGAAGTTAAGGAAGCAGAACGTGTTTGACGACTTCATCGCAGCGGCGGAGTGGTTGATCGCGAACAAGTACACGTCGACGCCGAAGCTGGCGATTGGCGGTGGAAGTAATGGCGGGCTGCTGGTTGGCGCGGCGTTGACGCAGCGTCCGGACCTGTTTGGCGCGGCGCTGCCGGCGGTTGGCGTGATGGATATGTTGCGGTTTCAGAAGTTCACGATCGGTTGGGCGTGGGTTTCTGATTACGGATCGTCTGACAATCCGGACGAGTTCAAGGCGTTGTATGCGTATTCGCCGCTACACAACATCAAGCCGGGGACGTCGTATCCGCCGACGATGATCACGACTGCCGATCATGACGATCGCGTCTGGCCGGGACACAGTTTCAAGTTCGCGGCTGCGTTACAGGCTGCGCAGGGTGGCAGTGCGCCGATCCTGATCCGCATTGAAACGAAGGCGGGACACGGCGCCGGGAAACCCACTTCAAAAACAATCGAAGAGATCGCCGACCGCTGGGCGTTCCTCGTGAAAACGCTCGGGCTCAAAACCTAACCACAAAAAGGCACAAAAGCCACAAAAGGCACAAAACCAAGAACCAAGAACCAAGACCCAGGACCATCATTCCTTAATCCTTCTACCTTGTTCTTTGCTTTGTGCCTTTTGTGTCTTTTGTGCCTTTTTGTGGTCACTGCGACCACGGCGCCGGTTTGCGGACCCAGCGAAACGCGCGGAGCTTTTCGTGCAGCTCGTCGGGCAATGGACCACTGTCGCTGGCGCCGACGTTTTGTTCGACGTGATGCAGTTTGCGCATGCCGGGAATGATCGTGCTGACGTCCGGGTTGTTGAGGATGAAACGAAGCGCGAGCTCCGGCATCGTGATCTGCGTCGAATGTTCCCTGTTCCAGTCGTTGAGCACCTTCTTGATCTCGTCCGCTTTCTCCACTGCCGGAATCAGGTTCTCAGGAACGAAATAACTGTTGCGCCAATCGCCTTCGGGCCACTTGCTGTCTTTCGTCAACGTTCCCGTCAACGTTCCTTCATCGAATGGTACGCGCGCGATCACTGCGACGTTCATCTCGCGACAGGCAGGGAATAACTCGTCTTCCGGGTTTTGATCGAAGATGTTGTAGATCACCTGCACGGCGTCGATCTGTCCGCTGCGAACGGCGCTGATACCGTTCCACGGTTCCCATCGATTGATGCTGATCCCGAATGCGTTGATCAGCTTCTGACTGCGAAGATCGTCGAGCTTGTAGAACCAGCGATCGTCGCGCATCCAATCGTCGTTCCAGGTGTGAAACTGCATCAGGTCCAACTGCTGGAGACCGGCGTTTTCGAGACTGCGATGGACGTACTCTTCGACGTGGTCCGGTGGGAATGATTGCATCAACGTCGAGTCGGCGGGCGCAGGCCATTGCAGTGTCTTCGGTGGAATCTTGCTCGCTGTGTAAAGACGTTTGTTTGGGTTTGAGCGGACGATCTGGCCAAGGAGGTCTTCGCTGTGACCGTTGCCGTAGGCGAAAGCAGTGTCGAAGAAATTGACGCCGTGATCGACCGCGGTTTGTAGCGACTGGAGCGACTCTTGATCGTCCGAGTTGGACCAACTAGCCATTCCCCACATGCCATAGCCCATCTCGCTAACGTCCCAGCCTGTTCGGCCAAAGCGCCTGTAGTTCATCGGTGTGCTCCTAAGTGTTTGGCTTCGATAGTAACTTAGGAACACGGATCTTACGAATCCCAAAAACAACTACGCCCCGGAACCAAAGAGGCCCGAGGCGTAGAAGGGGACCAATTACTGAACGTGGCGTTAGTTGTTGCCGGTATTCGCCGCTCCGCCGCCGATGACGACGTCTTTGTCCGAGCCGCCAAACGTGACGCCAACAAGCTGCGTCTCGTCACCGGTGGTGGTCGCTCTCAACTGAAAACCGTTCGCCTTCTTGTCGCGCGCTTCAAGACGCGCCATCGTCTGCGCCACAGTCTTCCCGTTCTTCAGGATCGACAACTGACCGGTTTCGTCGTCGAACTTCAGGTCGTACGAACCCTTCTTCACGACGGTGCCGTTCACTTTGATGTCGTTGTCGAAGGTCACTCTCTGCTTGTGCGTCTTGGCCATCGCCGCCACACTCGCCAGCGCGCCGATCATCACAACCACCACTATCCGATTCACAATTGACTTCATCACAATCTCCTTAATCTCTGTGAATTTTCCGTTTGTCGTTTTTCATTTTTCATTTCTCATTGTGGAGAGCACTCGCGCAGGGGCGTCCTCAACGACAAATGACAAATGACAAACGACAAATGGAAAATGCCTTGGTTTCATGATTCCTCTGCGAACAAACACCACTCGCAGCATGGTTATGGCAAAAAATCTTTTCGACGTTTGAGGCTTCACAATAATCATCCAAACATGCACATTCTCGGACGATATCGCGCCTCTCAGTTACATAGACGCCGTCGAACACCTCGCCATTAACGTATGCTTTCCGGCAAAGGTTCCCGAAAGGTTCCAATGCAAGTTAACCTTTACCTTCCCTATACAAATCTTTACAGTTCCTTACAGTTTTTCGAATTTCCTTTTGATAGACTGCGCACTCTCTCAACAACAATTTCTATTAAGGAGATCCTGAATGAGAAAGCTGCTTTGCGCTCTTGGCATAATCAGCGCGCTCGTATTCTCTCTGGCCGTGCAGGCAGCCGCACCGACCAGCTTCGCCGGGACCTGGACGCTTGATAAGAGCAAGAGCCAGAATCTCAGCCAACGATTCCAAAACGTCGAAAACGTTACCTGGACAATCACGCAGACCGACAAGACCATCACCATCGACGAGAAGGTGGCTGGCGGCGGTGGTGCTGCTCCGGGCGGCCCTCCGGCAGGTGGCCCTCCAGGAGGCGGTGGCGGTCAGGGTGGCCCAGGCCGTGGCATGGGCGGTGGCATGGGTGGTCCGCGGATCTTCAACCTCGATGGCACTGAGACGAGTGGCGAAATGGGCCGCGGCAAGTTCGTGCGGAAGGCGACCTTGTCCAGCGACGGCAAAACCCTCGAGCTGACTACAAACACGACGTTCCAGGGCCCGGAAGGCGAGGTCACCGGCAAGCAGGTCGACAAGCTCTCGCTTTCGGACGACGGCAAGACCCTGACGGTCGCGCGTCACAGCGAAGGCCCGCGCGGTCCGCAGGACTCGACGTGGGTATTAAACAAAAATTAGATAAGAATTAATTAGTTCTCAAAGCGACTGGCTCAGTCGAGCCAGTCGCGGGTGACATCGCACCAGAGCGCGAGGCCGCGCCACTCTTTGAAGCGCGAGTAGTAGCGCTCTATCTTTTTGTCGTTCGCCTTGCGGCCGTTGTTTCGCACCTTGAAGAACTTCGCTCGCGTCCACGAGTCCAGCGCCAGCCCGTCATATCTTCCCAACAGCTTCAACAGGTTCTCCGCGGCGTAATTTCCTACGCCTTTGACGCCTTTCATCTCTTTGACGAGCTCCGCCGTCGAGAGCGGGCTGCTGAGCCAGCCCTCGACGTTCAACTCGCCCGAGGCGACGCGATCCGCCAGCTCCTTCAGATACGGCGCGCGATAGCCGGACCGGACTACGTCCACGTAGAAGTTGGCCGGCATCGCCGCCATGGCGTCCGGTCCGGGGAACGACCTGCGCCCGTCGGCAGTCTCGCGGCCGAGGCTTTGAACGAGGCCCGTGACCATTTTTTCGGTCAGGGACCACGAGCAGTTGGTCGTGCAAATCATCTTGACGAGGTCTTCGAACACGGTCGGCGAACGGAGCATCCGGCCGGCGCCCTGCTCGGCTATCCAGGCGAACTCCGGGACCTCGCCGGTGGCGAGATAGAACGGTTGGAGGTCGTCGTCGAGCCTGAGGATATGGCTGGCGTCACGTAAGACTTTGGCCGCCTCGGATTTGTTGAGCCGGCGTGGCGTGGTGATAACGACATGGCCCTTTCCCCCGGTCATTCTTACGGTTACGGGCGGCTTCTCGCCGAGGTCGATCACGCGGGTCAATATCCACTTCTCTTCGTCCATGGAGAAGGGTAGAAGTGCCGACCAGCCGTGGCTGATTACGGTGCGTTTGAAGCTGAAATTTCGTGGTGTTGCGATAGTGATTTCCATGCGTGTGTATCTGGTTAACAGGTAACGATAATTCTAACGAAATTGTTGTATTGTTCACGTTCGGTCAACGTGCATCTTGACACCATCACGGACCAGGCCTAGACTGAATGGACTTGAAAAAACAGTGTGTGGAAGGCTGTTACTCCTAATCCCCAACACACTCGGGGAGATGCGGAGAGCGGGGTCCAACACGGGGCCTCCGACAGTACTCCGGTGAACGTACGCACCGCTTCCGAAAACAAGTAAAGCCGGAGCTTTCCGGCGAGGTTCGACGCCCCACAGGGCCGCTAGCAGGGCACCCGGTGGGGCGCAACCATGTTTACCGGACATAAATCGGATTCGAGATGATCCATGGCCCTCCGCTGACCCCAGGCAGATAGACCTCGACCCTGTAAACCCCACGTTCAGTCACCGTAAAATCCTTGCTTGTGATCCCGTTTTCATCCGCGATTTGATTGCCGTCCTTAAATAGCAACACCCGACCGGAAACCGGGATTTTGACGTTCAATCGAGTATCCGGGCTTAAAGCGATCTCGTCACCTTGAATCCTTGTTCCACCTGTAAACGAAAACCCGGACGTGTCACCAAGGAAATCCATACCAATGAAACAGTGGCCGGCTTTGATGGCGTCGAGCAAGTTCGCCTCATCCAGCGGCTTGTTGCGTTCCAGTAGGACGTGCATTCGGACTAACCGAAAACTGGTCTCGTAAGGATCGAGTTGGATCCCGAGCAGCGTGTTTCCGGAACTGTCTTTCAGGTTGACGCCGATGTTCGCGTGCGCGTCGTTGCCGGCGAGGGCCGTCGAGCGCGATCGCGTCAACTCCTGGTCCCACTTTTTCAGGTTCTCGTCAGGCCTCGTGTAGTACAGCGCAAAGATCAGGACCGGATAAGCGCGGCGCGACCAAAGCACGTCGAAGAACGCGACCACCGGATTGATGCGTCTCGCGGTCGTGTAAACGTTAAAAACTTCGACGCCGCTCACGCCCTTCGTGTCCCAACTCTTGAACTCCTCCGGATACGCGGCGATCGCGATCGAGCGACGCGACAGGGCGGCGTTCACGACATCTTGCGTGGCCGCACTCTGCGCAAGTGTTGCGTCGCCGGGCACGATCAACAATCGTTCGTCATTCGCCGTGCTGACTTCGTTTCCGTTAACGAAAAGCACGCCGCCGTGCAGTCCGCGCAACGTCATCGCCGACGTGTCGAAGTCACGCTCGGTGTGCTCGGTCATGATCACAAACTGCAACCCGTTCGCCTTCGCAGCGCCGATGAGCTCTGAAAACGTGCCCGAGCTGTGTCCACCGAGAAACGAATGAACGTGAGCGACGCCTTTGTATTCGACGAAGCGATTGTCGCTATTTGCAGGCGCGCGTTCGGCGTTAACGCGCGCGACGGCCTGGCTCAAACGGCGCAGCTTGTAGCGACGATAAGCGAAAGGGATCTGCGACAGCAGCAGAACGCCGAAGATGATGAGAATTATTAACTTCTTCTTAATTAGAAGCTGAACCTTACCCGCAGACTGATCACGCGGTTGCCGCTCACGCCGCCGCCGGGACCGAAGAAGAAACTAGAGTAAGACGACTGAGATTTCAAGAAGTAAGGAGACGACATGTTGCCGATCGGCGTGGCCGCGTTTGTCCGGTTGAAAAGATTGTTGATGTTGACTGAGAACGCTAACGCGTACGGTCTTTGAATCGGCGGTGGTTTCGGCGGCGTCTGAGTCGAGCTCGCATCTGTCGTGCGCGCAGCGCCGGGTGGCGGAGTTTTCGGTTCGATTGCCGGTCCGAATTTGAATGTCTTGCTCAGGCTCAGAGCGACGCTTACGAAGCCCGGTCCGCGTCCCAGGTTTCGCGGAATGATCGTCTGTCCGGGTGAAGGTGTCGGATCGAAAGCGCCGTAAGGCGTGACGACGACGCCGGGTTCGTTCAGGTTGGTCGCAAACGCCGGGCGTTCGCTGAAGAACGTGTCGCCGTTCGTGTCCTGGCCGGTGGTGATGTTGAAGGGATTACCAGAGTTGGCGACGCCGAATAAGTTCACGGCGACGTCGTGTGGCGCGGAGTAACTTCCTCCGAAGTAGGCGAAGCTCAATGGGCCAAACGGCGAGCGCGCCCATTCGTTGCTGAAGTCGTAAGCGTCGAAAGGATTGCCGCTCTGTCCCTGTTCCGTCGTTCTCGATTTACCGAGACTGTAGCCTCCCCAGAAATAGATCTTCTTCAAATTGCCGCTGAGGTTCGCGTTGAAACTGTTCGATACGGACCTGCCGTTCGATTGGTACTGGAGAATGTTTCCGGCGTCGTTGCCGAGCGGGCGGTCGCCGCTGTCGGGATTGCCGGGAATGAACGTGCCTGCGAGTGGGGCGTTGATGTTGACGAGTCGTTGCGTGTTGAACGTGCGGGAGTGCCAGTAAGTCAACGAGAGTTTTATGTTCTTCGCGAGCGAACGCTCCATCGTGAACATGAACCGCAGCGAACGCCACGTGACGAAGTCGTCCTCAATCTCGCGGCGAATCTGGGGTTGAGAAAACGCGTCGAGCAGGGCAATCGGTGGGACCAGCGGGAAGATGTCCAGCACTGCCGGATCCGCGACGAGAAACTGTTGCTGGTTGATGCCGTTGAAGCGGATCGCGTTCAAGGTCAGGTCTTCGGAGACGCGGTTGTAAAAGAGCCCGACGGCGCCGCGGAAAACTGTCTTCGGTGGACCAGCCGGCGCGCCGCCCGCCGGAGGTGTCGGTGCTGCTGTTGCCGTTGCGGCTGGCTTCGCCGTTGCGGTTGTCGTCGTCGTTGTTGTCGTGGCTGCTGTTGCCGGCGCCGCGGGTTTCGCCGGGGCCGGTGTTGCTTTCTTTCCGCCGCCGAACACCGGCGACCACGCGAACGCGATACGCGGCGCGAAGTTGTAGTTGCTGTCGATATTATTCTGGTTCTCGTAACGCAGTCCGGGCGACAGCGTCAGGTTGGGCCGCACTTTCCATTCGTCCTGAAAATAGAACGCGACGTCGGTTTGTTTCACCTCAGCTTCCGGATCGCCGCCGGCGATCGAAAACTGCGTCGGGCCGCCGCCGAGCAGACGAATCGCCGCGCCGCTCAGCCCGGCGCGTTGAAACGCCAGCGTGCGGCGATAGCGCTCGAGACTACTTATCTCGACGATCTGCGGCTTGCCGTCCGGTCCGGGAATGATCTGATCGTTCGCGTCGAGTTTTGGACCAAAGCCGCCGCCGAACGTGTACGTGCCGCCAAAGTTTCCCGGCGAGATGCTGTCGATGTTGACGTGACGCACGCGTGCGCCGACTTTCAGGAAGTGATTGCCCGACGTCCACGACGTGAAGTTTTGCAGCTCCATTCGGTTCTGCGCGTTCGACGCTGAGCCCACTTGCGAGCCGCCGCCTGAGAACGACTCGAGCACGTTCAAAGCAAACGCGTCGAGCACGCTGGTCTGATCAAACTTGCTGCGGATGTACTGGAAGCGTGTTTCGTTGATCGTCTTCTCATTGAGCATCGCGGTTTCCGTGATCTGCAACGTGAAGTTCGAACGGCGGCCGCTGTAAGCGCGAGACGGCAGCGAGAACCCGCCGATGCCCTGCAGGTCCTGAGTCGACTCATTGAAGTTGAACCTTCCGACCAGCGTGTGCGCTTTGTTGATCTTGAAGTCGATGCGGCCGTTGCCGTAGGTGGTCTTGTCAGGCGTGACGAAGGTCTGATTGACGACGATGGGTTTCAGAGTGACGAGATCGACCGTCGTGGCGTTAACCGTAGAATTGCCGTCGCTGTAGTAGCGTCCGACGTAGAAAGAGAACGACGCGCGTTTCGGAATGATTGGACCACTCAAGCTGCCGTTGAAGGCGCGCTGTTGATACGGCGCGCGGACGGTCGTGAACGGGTTTCGTGAATTGAGGCTTTCGTCGTTGAAGTCAAAACTAAAACCGCCGTGCCACTTGTCGGCGCCGGGTTGGGTGAAGATCTCGATGCCGCTGAAACCCGGGAACTCGTTTTCGGCTGAAAACGGATTGTTGTTGATGCGGACTTCGCGAATGGCTTCCTTCGGCGGGATCTGGCCGTTCGAGAAGCCATCGACTTTGATCTGCGCGCCGCCGCCCTCGGCATCAGGTGGGCCGGCCATCGCTTGCAGAGCGGACGCGAGCGCCTGCGGATCGTTCGGCAGCGCGTCCAGTTCGCGGCCGCGCAGGACGATGGCGTTGGCGTTGTTGTCGGAGTCCGTGCTGATGTTGCGATCGTTGACGGTGACCTGCTCTTCTTCGATCGCGATGGAGAGTTCTGCGTTTACGGTTGTGGTCTCCCGAGAGTGGATCTCGATCTCCT
>DASURS010000299.1:0-2476 GCA_036279935.1 Pyrinomonadaceae bacterium | reverse complement strand
ACGCTCGAGATGCTCGAACGGCAGTTTGGCCCGCATCCGGAGATACAGGCGCGACGCGAAAAGCTCGCAGCCGGCAGCGCTGCGGCCCCGGAAGCAGCGGTGTTTGAGTTTGGCGGGACTGACGATTTCGCGGAGGCGAAGCCGGTTGAAGCGATCGCGTTCGATGCTGAGACGACGTACGCGACGATCGCTGACGATGGCGACGGCATGCAGACGCCCGCGCCGCCGGTCGCACCGCCACCGCGCGCCACGGCGAAACCAGCGGGTCCGGGAATCGATGCCGGTCTTGCCGAACTCTTCGAAGAGTTTCGCGCGGCTGAAGAAGGCGACACCGTCCACGAAGATTTCGAAACGCACTACAACATGGGCACGGCGTACAAAGAGATGGATCTCATGGACGAAGCCGTGCAGGAGTTTCAGACTGCCGCGAATTTAGTGAAACCGGGTGACGGCACGTCGCGTTTCCTGCAGTGCTGCAACATGCTGGGGCACTGTTTCACGCAGAAAGGCATGCCGGAAGCTGCGGTCATCTGGTTTAAGAAAGGGCTGTCGGCGCCGGGGCACAGCGAAGACGAGTATCAGGCGCTGCGCTACGAACTCGCGTCGGCGTACGAGCAGCTCGGCGATCTCAAGCACGCGCGCGAGTTTTATACGGAAGTCTACGGCGTCGACGTTTCGTATCGCGAAGTCGCGGACAAGCTCAGCCAGTTGAAGAACAAGTAGTTTTATATTAGAAGTACCGAGTAAATGTCAGCTAAGTTAAGTGTCATTTTTTATATTATTCTGTGCATCGAGATCGGCATATTTCTCACTGTGCTGCCGTGGTGGCCGCAAGGGATGTGGGGAATCAGCGACTGGGGCAACAACTATTTTCTGCTCTATGCCGCGCGCACGACGGGCATTCAGGGACTCCAGTCGGTAGTGGCTTCCGGATGGGTGCGCGGGGCCGTTAGCGGAGTGGGGATCTTGAATCTCGGAATCGCGTTCTGGGAGATCTTCAACTTCAACCGAACAGTAGCCGCGCTCCAGCAACAGATCACGCCGCGCCCGAGCAGACCGAACAATGCGGCTCCGAACACCGATCACCTACGCTATCACGAGCGGCGCGACGACAGCCCAAACAACTCCTGACGATCGCGAGTTCGCCAATGTCCTGCGGCTCGTCGAAACAGTCGTAACCGCCCGAGTTTCCCTCGTTCAAATACGTGAGAAAGCATTGACGACGCGAGTTCTTTACGAACTTGCGAAGCGTGCGGTCAGCATCACGCGCGGGAGCGAGACGCGCGTGCTCGTCAACGATCGTTTCGACGTCGCACGCGCCGCGGGTGCTGACGGCGTGCATCTGACCGCGCGATCGCTTCCCGCTAATGTCGTGCGTGAAATCTGTTGCGACGATTTCCTGATCGGTGTTTCGACTCATACACTTGATGAGGCACAAGCCGCGTCAACCGCAGACTTCATCGTCTTCGGTCCGATATTCGAGACCGGCTCAAAAACGCCGCAGGGTTTGGAGAAACTGCGCGAGGTTACGAGCGTATTGAAGGGGTTTCCAGTGCTGGCTATTGGTGGCATTAATCATCATAACGCCGAGGATTGTTATCGGGCAGGTGCGAGCGGTATTGCCGCGATTCGAATGTTTAATGAATCCTGAATTAAGACCAGTAGTGCTCACGATTGCCGGGCTCGATCCGTCGGGCGGCGCCGGCATTGTTGCCGACATTAAGACGATCAGTACGCTGGGTGGTTTTCCGGCGGCGGTGATCACGTCGATAACTTATCAAAACACGACGGGCGTGTTTGGCGCTGAGCATCAGACGGCTGCGACGCTGCGCGCGCAGGTCGAACCGGTCATACGCGATCTCGACGTCGTTGCGGCGAAGACTGGAATGTTGCCGACGGCGGAGATCGTCGCAGAAGTAGCGCGGCTGTTTCGCGAAGAGCAGTTGCGTCCGCCCGTCGTCGATCCGGTGATGGTTTCGACTTCCGGACACGATCTGATCGGCGACGAGGCGTTTCACATTCTCAAGACGGAGCTCCTGCCTGTCGCAGGCGTCGTTACGCCAAACATTCCCGAAGCAGAGCGCCTGGCAGGTTTTTCGATCGAAAGTGAAAACGACATGCGTCAGGCAGCGGAAGCTATCAAAGCGTTAGGCGCGCGCGCCGTGTTGGTGAAGGGCGGACATCGCGCCATCGATCATCAGGCGATCGATCTTCTGCTCGATGAGAACGGAAGCTTCGTTGAGTTTCGCGAGGAGTATATCGATGCAGGCGAGGTACACGGATCGGGTTGTACGTTGTCGGCTGCGATAGCCGTGTGTCTCGGTAAGGAAATGACGCTCGAAGATGCGGTACGAGCGGCAAAAGAATACGTGACCGAAGCAATCAGACGAGCGCCGCGAATTGGTCACGGCGCTCGGCCCATATGAGAAGTGGTCTTTGGTCTTTGGTCTTGGGCCTTTGGCCTTTGGTACGAAGG
>DASURS010000298.1:0-26808 GCA_036279935.1 Pyrinomonadaceae bacterium | reverse complement strand
TCCTGCGCCGTCGCCGTTCGTCCAGACACGCATTCACGACGAGCCGGTAAAGCCACGTCGTAAACTCCGAGTCACCACGGAACTGGCGAATGGCCGTGAACAGCTTCAGAAAGATCTGCTGCGTGACGTCTTCGGCGAGCGTGCGATCGCCGCCCGAGGAGTAGACGGCGATGGAGTAGACCTTGTCCTTGTAAGCTTCGAACAGGCAGTGAAACGCGTCGCGGTCGCCCTGCTGGCAGGCTTCGATAACCTGTCCGTTGATAAGCTGCTCAGCCATTGCCGCGCGCCGCTCCATTCAGTCCCCCGTCCAATCCTGGTTATAGACGTTCGAGACAGGAGTTTTCTTCCACAAAAACAAACTGCGGATTACCGGCCGGTAATCCGCAGCATAATTTTCCGATAGTTTCCCTGTTACCGGGTGACGTGGACCAGCATCTCCGTGCCCGACTCGATCTTCAACTCCTTGCTCCCTTTAATGGCCAGCGATCCCGCGCCACCTGCGCCGCCAACGATCAACCCGATCGCAGCGCCTTTGCCACCGCCGGCAATGCCGCCGATGATCGCGCCGACACCCGCGCCGATACCGCTGCGTTTGATCGTCTGATTGGTCCGGCTGCCCGACTGGATTCCACCCTCGTTATCAGCCTTCCCGGCATCGTCTCCATAAACGCGCGTGACGTATCCGTGCAACGTGCCTCGGCGTCCGTCGCGCAATTCGACGGAGTCGAAGGCGAGATTCATCGACGTTCGACCCTTGACCTTTCCTGACTTCTGTATCGAGCTGATGTGTCCGTTCAGGCGTGCCTCGTCGAACCGGCTGGGATCGACCACGGTCGCCGTAAACCGATCGCCAACGCGCGACTCCTTGCTCGACAGCGTGTCGTTGATCCGGACCTTCAGATCGGTGCCGACCGGGATCAGCGGCGCGGCCCGGCGTGTAGTAGTGGTCCGTTTCTTCTTGGTTTGCGCGCTCGTCAGCACTGCTCCACTGACAAGCGCAATGATGGTTAGAACGGCCATGGTAACGGCCTGGTGTTTTTTCATATTTTTGCTCCTCACACTAATTGAACCGCGCTTCGCGCGCGCAGAGGCTTGGGGCTCAGAGGGGCAATGCTGCACGGTCTGTTTCGGCGGCGGCGCCACCGGGCAAAGTCTCGTCGTCGAAAGTACGCCGGCGGTGGACAGTGCCGTCGCTCTCAAAGATGTAAGCCGAGGGGGCTTCGCGCATGATGATGTCCTGCAAACGCATCAGGCCGTAAAGCAGAGCTTCGGGGCGCGGCGGACAACCGGGAATGTAGACGTCGACGGGGATGCAACGATCGACGCCCTGCATGGTGGAGTAAGAATCGAACGGTCCGCCGGTGGAAGCACACGCGCCCATCGCGATGGCCCACTTCGGCTCCGGCATCTGGTCGTAAACACGACGCACAACCGGACCCATCTTCAACGTCACGGTTCCGGCGACGATGATCAGATCGCTCTGCCGCGGGCTCGGACGAAATACGCCAGCGCCGAACCGATCGATGTCGAACCTGCCCGCGCCGGCCGCGATCATCTCGATAGCGCAACAGGCGAGGCCGAAAGTCATGGGCCAGAGTGCGGACTTGCGCGCCCAGTTAACAACCGGCGCCGCGATATCGACGGTCTTCGCGCCGACACTGCGTCGAAGCGAATTCATGATCGAATCGACGGTAGTTAGAACAAATCCCTCTTCGTGTTCAGACATAAGATATTGTCGATTGCCAATTGCCGATTGCCGATTGGCCACCAGCGTCACTAACACTAAGAAAATAAAAAGTACGTCGCGAAGCGCTTTTGAAAATCGGCAATCGGCAATTGCCAATCGACAATCTCGTCATGCCCATTCGAGCGCGCCTTTGCGCCAGGCGTAATAGTAACCGACAACGAGAATCGCGATGAAAACAAACATCTCGAGCAGCGCAAACTTCGTAAACGAGAAGTCGTCGCCCATAAAGATGATCGCCCACGGCAGCAGGAAGATCGTCTCGACGTCGAAAATCAGGAACAGCATCGCCACGATGTAGTACCGTACGGTGAACCGTTCGTGCGCTTCGGTCGTCGGGTCGATGCCGCATTCATACGGCCGCATCTTGTCTTTTTCATACTTGATCGGACGCAAAAACCGCCCGAGCACAATCGGCAGAACAGGAAAGATAATGGCGACGAAGAAAAAGACCATTACCGGCCAGTAGGCTGTAATAGGGCTGCCGACAGATTGTGTGGCCGTTGTAACTTCCTGAAGCAGAAGCATCATCCTCGTAAGTAGGAAGAGCGGGAGAAAGTTTTTGAACGGGAAAATAGTAAGCGGCGCTCAGAGGCGTTGTCAACGATTGTCTCCGTTCACATGAATGTAACGTCGCAGCAAGACAGAATTAAGACGAGTGACATATGCTACCGCGTTCTTCAAACATTAACCGAAAATTCGACTCTCAAATCGAGGACTCGCAAACATGCGTATAGCGATTATTTGCCTGATTGTGCTCGTCTGCTGTTGGCAGCCGGCCGCGGCCCAGGAGCTCACGAAAACCCCAACGGATTCGAACGTCAACGAACGCATCAGGCTGCTGGAAAGCGAGTTGGAACGGCAGAACAACAAGTTGGATGAACTGCAAAAGACGATGGCCGAGCAGCAACACGCGATCGAAGCGTTATTAGAAAAACTGAACGCTCAACCGACGATCGCATCCGCTCCATCCGCTACATCCGTGAGAGAAGTCGAGGCGCCCAAAGCCGAGCCCGAACCCCAGACAGCGACTGTCGAAAAGCGACTCGATAAAGTCGAAACCGACATCAAGAAGTTCGGCCCCGTACGGTTCAGCGGCGACTTCCGTCTGCGCTTCGACGGCATCTTCCGTTCAGCAACCGAGCCACCCGACCCGCCGCTCGAGCACGTTCAGAACGCGCGCGTCCGTTATCGCTTCCGGCTCAATCTTGACGCAAACATCTACCAAAACCTGAAGTTTCACGCACAGCTCGCCACCGGGCCCGTCAACAATCCTCTTTCGACAAACCAGGACTTCACGTCCCTCGGCTCGCGCCCACCGTTTTCTCTAAGCGAGATCTGGATTGCCTACAACCCGACGCCATCGATTCAACTTCAAGGCGGCCGCGTGCCCGACGTCTTCGCCGACAACTCCCGCTTCCTCTTTGACGACGACATCCGGTTCAACGGCTTCAACGAGCGTTACGCCGTTACGTTGAAGTCAAACCCGCTGCGGTTCTCGAAAGTGGAGTTTCGCGCCGGACAGTACATCCTGACGAACCCCGTCGTCGCGGTGGTCACGCCGAACAGTCCGCTCGCGCGTGCGGGCGCCGTCGTCGGCAGCACCGGCCGCTCCTCGAATCTATTCCACCAGGGACTGCTCGCCGACCAGAAGTTCAACGAACGTTGGTCCAGCCAGATCGGCGGCGACATCCAGCTATATCGCCACCCGAACCAGATCCAACTCGCGTCGACGCAGGAAGGCCTCGTCCTGCTGGTCCAACCCGGGCTCGGGCTCGCACTTTCAGGACCGCTTCCCGGAACCGGCAACGCGACGACCACGCCCGGCGGAGCAATCTACACGGCGCCGGGATTCCAGATTGCGAGATTTACCTATCGTCTTAACTACGCGGGATTCAAATACGGCGGGCGCGACTTCCCCGTGACCTTCAACGTCCAACTGGCTCGCAACGTCGCAACCGGACTGAACGAACGCGACGCACTGTTGACGGCGCTACAAATCGGCAAGAGCGAGAAACGCCGCGACATGGCGTTCCGCTACGTCTTCGCCATCAAAGGCGCGAACGCCCTCATCTCGCAGTTCACTGACGATGACCTGGGCACCAACACCGGCGTCAACATTCGCACGCACCACTTCCGGTTCGACTATCGGATCACTGACAAAGTGATCTTCGAGAACCTGATCTACATCCAGAACTCATTACGGCGCAGCGGACAATATCCAAACTTCTTCGTGCCGCTCGGCGACTTCGCGCCGGCGACGTATCGCTGGCAGCCGCAACTGGTATTCGAATTCTAGCGAGCGCGATCAGGACTTTCGTTGCCTCCATCCAAATCCCACCAACGGAAGTTGGTGGATACTTCAACCGCAACCTACACACCGGCTACCGAATCTGTAAATCCCACCAACGGAAGTTGGTGGATTGTTCAGTCCAGCCTTTCGTTTCGGCGGTGTGTGAAACTTCCACCAACTGTCCGTTGGTGGGATTCTCGGCTTTGGAGCCAAACGATCAGGACTTGATCCGTGCCAGTCTGGTCAGTCCGCCAAGCAGGTCATGAGCACTGGGCACCGGCACGCCCATGTAATGCATTACTGACACCAGGACAACACCGACCACCATGCTCGTGACCACGGCTTTCACCACTGCGCCAGCCAACCCGTTCACGAACGTCGACACAGAACGAACAACTCGTCGGATTCGCATAATTCAATTCTCCCCAGACGCTAGTCTGTTCTACTGCTAACTGGTGAGTAGCTATCGTTGAGGACTGTTTTGGGGCGTCGGGGACTAACTGGAGGCAAGAGCGGCAGGGGGCATTATGGCAGACCTTCAGCCGGATGACAACATTGTTTTACACCCGGGCTGCCGGGGCTGGTAATTTCGAATTTGCTGAGGATTTTGGCAGGTGGATGGTGAAAGTCGTGCCCTTCCCGAGTTCCGAAGTGACCGTGACCTCCCCGCCGTGCAACAGCGCTAGGTGCTTGACGATCGCCAGCCCGAGTCCGGTCCCGCCCATCTCTCGCGAACGCGCCCGGTCGACGCGGTAGAAACGTTCGAACAGCCGCTCGAGGTGTTGCGCGGGAATCCCGTCGCCGTTGTCTTCGACGAGAATCCTGTCGCGCTCGCCGGCTACGTGACTGATCGTGACAGTCCCGCCTTCGCGACTGAACTTGATCCCGTTGTCGATCAGGTTCGTGAGCATCTGTTCCAGCCGTCGCTCGTCCGCGTAAACCCTCACTGCGGCATCGACGTTGTTGACGAGTGAAACGCCATGAGCCGAAGCCTTCGCTGCGAACGAACCGCACACCTCGTCGACGAGCGCGCGCAAGTCAACGGCTCCAGCCCGCAGACTGACGTTGCCGCCCTCGATCGCGGTGAGCTCGAGAATGTCGTCGATCAAGTCGTGCATTCGCGAAGCGTTCTTGCGAATGATCGATAGGAAGCGTTGCGAGCTTTCCGGATCTTCCATCGCGCCGTTTTCGAGTGTCTCGACAAACGCGAGGATGGCCGTCAGCGGCGTGCGCAACTCGTGCGACACGTTCGAGAGGAACTCCTGCCGGATGTGCTCGAGCCGTTCGAGTCGGGTGATGTCGAAGAAGACTCCGAGCGCGCCTTCCGCGCTGTCGCCGTTCTTGCCGCCGATCGGCACGACACGCAGGTCAAACACCTGGCGCTCGGGTCCATGCGTCTGCACTTTCACGCCGCTGCGTTCGACGCCTTTCAACGCGTCGAGGAATGCGCTGTAGATCGCGGGATTGCGAGTCAGTTCGGTCAGGCGTTGCGAGTTGAGCGTGCGCGGCGGAGTATTGAACAGCTTGTGGGCCGCCGGATTTGAGGCCACGACCCGCATGTCTTTGTTCACGACCAGGAGTCCTTCGCGCATGCTGCCCATCGTCGCTTCGAACAACGAACTGACGGCGAAACTCTCCGGCGATTGACTCAGATCCTGCGGCTCGAATGAACGCAGAGTCTTCTGTTTGTCATTGAAAAGAGTGCGCCGCACATAGGAGAACACGGATAAGAACGCATTCTTGATCAGGACAAAACTCCTTCAGTTGGCCCTTGGTCCGTCTGACGTGCGCAACCTACGAAACGATAACCAACGCCAACCACTGTCTCGATGCAGTCCCCGCATTTGTCGAGCTTCTGCCGCAAGCGGCGAATGTGGACGTCGAGCGTGCGAGCGTCGCCATAATAACTGTAGCCCCAAACGCTATCCAGCAACTGCTGGCGGGTGACGACGCGATCGGCGCTTCTGGCCAGCACTGAAAGCAGCGTGAACTCCTTGTTCGTCAGCTTGATCTTCGTGCCGTCGCAAACCACGCGAATGTCGTCGAAGTCGATGATCAGATGATCGTCTTCGTACGTCTTGCCCATCGTCTCGTCGGCGCGGCGCATGACGGCGCGGACGCGAGCGAGCAGTTCACGGACGGAAAACGGCTTCGTGATGTAGTCGTCGGCGCCGAGATCGAGCCCGGTCACGCGATCTGATTCTGACGCTTTCGCGGTGAGCATGATGATTGGCGTGCGCCGCGTTGCCGGTTCGCGTCTGAGACGGCGGCACAGTTCAATCCCGCTCATTCCCGGCAGCATGAGATCGAGAATTATCAACCGCGGCGGCTCGCGTTCGTTCAGCGCCGCTGTCAGTCCGGCTTCTCCGGTAGGCGCGGTTACGGCCGCCAACCCTTCACGTTCGAAGTTGTACTTCAAACTCTCTGAGATGTCGGCGTCATCCTCGATGATCAGGATTGGGCGAGTCATAAACTATGTCGTGTGCTTGATGAAGGCGGCTTCCGCCATGTAGACCGTTAGTTCGCAAATATCGGTCACGTAATCGCCGATGCGCTCCAGGTGCTTGGCTACGAACAAGAGCCGCGCGTCGCGTGTCGCGGTGGCCGGTTCGGTCACCATCAGCTCGATCAGGCGATGGAACGTGTGGTTGTAGAGATCGTTGATTTCGATGTCGCTCTTGATGATTTCGCGGGCCGCTGCCGCGTCGCTCGACGTAAACGAGTCGAGCGCGCCACGCAGCATCTTCAACGCGTGTTCTGCCATGCGGCTGAGATCGATTGACTTCAGTTCGGGCTCGTTGTTCAGGTCGATGGCGGCGCGCGCGATGTTGCACGCGTGATCGGCGATGCGTTCCAGGACGGGCGCCATCTTCGCAACTGAAATAACGAAGCGCAGGTCTCGTGCCGCCGGTTGGCGCAGCGCGATGATGTCGATGCACTGGCGATCGATCTCGACTTCGAGCTGATCGACCTGATCGTCGTGCTCGAGTACCTGGCGTGCGACGTCGCTGTCGCGTTCGGTCAGCGAGTACATAGCGCGCGACAGTGCTTCTTCTGCCTCGCCGCCGAGCAGAAGGACGCGGTCGCGTAGTGAACTGAGTTCGTCGTCAAGATGACGGTGCGTATCCATGCTTAGTTCCAGTCAGTATTACCCGAAGCGCCCGGTTATGTAATCTTCCGTCAATTTTTCACTGGGGGCTGTGAACATCTTCTCAGTCGTGTTCACTTCGATCAACTTACCAAGCAGGAAGAACGCGGTCGTGTCCGAAACACGCGCCGCCTGCTGCATGTTGTGGGTCACAATCACGATCGTGTACTGCTTCTTCAGATCGAAAATCAGCTCCTCGATCTTCGACGTTGCGATGGGATCCAGCGCGGATGCCGGTTCGTCCATCAACAGCACTTCGGGACGGATCGCCAGTGCCCGCGCGATGCACAAACGTTGCTGCTGTCCGCCCGAAAGGCTCAGTGCCGAAGTCTTCAGCCGGTCTTTTACTTCGTTCCAGAGCGCCGCGTCTTTCAGCGCCTGCTCGACGCGCCCCGCCAGCTCGGAACTGCTGCTGGTCAGACGATTAATTCGCAATCCGTACGCGACGTTGTCGAAGATCGACTTCGGAAACGGATTCGACTTCTGAAACACCATGCCGACCTTCCGCCGCAACTCGACAACGTCTGTTCCCGGCGCGTAGATGTCGTGATCGTCGATCAAAACTTTGCCGACGACGCGCGTCGCCGGGATGACGTCGTTCATGCGATTGAGCGTGCGCAGGAAAGTCGACTTGCCGCAGCCCGACGGGCCGATGAAGGCCATGACGATGCGTTCCGGTATTTCGAGTGAAATATTGTGAAGCGCCTGAATGCGGCCATAAAAGAAGTTCAGATCCTGTACGGAAACCTTCGCCTTCGCCGGCCCTCGCTCGGGAAGCGGTGATTTACGATCGGGAACTTCGATTTTCGGGGCTACAGTTTGCACGGCCATTTCCGTTTTTCTTGTGCCTTTTTGTGGCTCAGAACCTCTTCCGCGTTAAGAACCTGACGACGATGTTGATTCCGAGCACCAGCGTCATCAGCACCAGCGTTGCGGCCCATGCCTGCGCGTGCCACTCGTCGTACGGAGAGATCGCGTAGTTGTAAATCTGGACCGTCAGCGATGCGATCGGCTCATTCAGCGAAGTCGGGAAGAACCGGCTGCCGAAGGCCGTGAACAACAGCGGCGCCGTCTCTCCTGAGACGCGCGCGATTGCCAGCATCGCTCCCGTCGCGATTCCGGAAGCAGCCGCGGGAATCACGACGCCCACGGTCACGCGCCATTGCGGCGCGCCCAGCGCGAGTGCGCCTTCGCGCAGACTGTGCGGCACGAGCTTCAGCATCTCTTCAGTCGTGCGCGCGACGATCGGAATCATGATGAAGGCCAGCGCCACGCCGCCCGCGAACGCAGAGAAATGCTTCATCGGCAAAACCAGGACCGCGTAAACGAAAACGCCGGTCACGATCGACGGAATGCCCGTCAAAGTGTCGACGATGAAGCGCACCGTGCTGCCCAGTCGTCCGCGAGCAACTTCCGACAAGTAGACGCCGACGCAGATTCCGATTGGCAAACCAAACAGCGATGACACCAACAGCAGCACTAGCGAGCCGAGAATGGCGTTGCCGATCCCACCACCCTCGCCAACCGGCCGCGGCACATCGACGAGGAAACGAAAGTTGAGCGAACCGATTCCCTGCCATGCGATGTAACCGAGAATGATCAGCAGTGCTCCGACCGCGAGCAACGTGCACAACGCCGTCAGCGCCGTCATCACGGTGCTGCGAACTCGTCGTACTCGATCAGCGTTCGTCATGCTAAGCAGCACTGCCGGCGCCGCCCGTCTTTCTCGTCACATTCCAGACGAGAACTCTGGCGATGCCATTCACAATGAAAGTTACGAGAAACAAGATCAGTCCAAGCTCGACCAGCGCACTGAGGTAAAGATCGCCCGTCGCCTCGGTGAACTCGTTCGCGATCGCGGAAGCGATCGTGTACGACGGCTCAAACAACGAAATGCTGATGTCGGGTCGATTGCCGATCACCATCGTTACAGCCATCGTCTCGCCGAGTGCACGACCGAGCCCGAGAATGATCGCGCCGGCGATTCCCGGTGCGCCGTTCACGAGCACGACGCGAATCATTTCCCACTTCGTTGCACCCAAAGCCAGCGCCGCCTCGCGTTGCGAACCCGGCACGGCGGCGAGCACGTCACGCACGACCGCGGAGATGATCGGCGTCACCATGATTGCCAGGATGATTCCGCCGGTTAACAGCCCGATGCCGGTGATCTGTCCCTGAAAGAACGGCAACCATCCGAGTGTTTTCGCCAAAGCCGGTTGGACGTATTCGCGCAGGACCGGCGCCAGCACGAAGATGCCCCACAGGCCGTAGACCACGGATGGAATCGCGGCCAGCAACTCGACTAAAAATCCGACCGGACGCGCGATGTAATGCGGCGCTTGTTCGACGAGGAAGATCGCGATACCTAGCGAGAACGGGACGCTTATCGCCAGCGCGATCAGCGACGACGCAACAGTTCCGTAAACGAAAGGCAGCGCCCCAAACTCGCCGCTGATCGGGTTCCATTTCCGGCCCGTCAGGAAACCAAAGCCAAACTGCCGAATCGAGAGCATCGAGTCGGCAGTGAGCGCCCAGACCATCGCGATCACGATCGCGACCATGAAGAGTGCGACGAGAAACATGAGGATGCGAAAGATTGCATCGCCGGTGTTTCCCGTCGGCGAAAGCACACGACGCCAGTTCGAGGAACGCCCAAACTTCAGCTCGTCATTGTCGATCGCGGCGCTCATTCACACACCCGCTGCCCATTTCAGCCCCTCGCTTCCGCGAGCCCGTTGCAATCCCACCAACGGCAGTTGGTGGTACTTTCAACTACAACCTACTTAACCGACCACGCCTCTCCTAATCCCACCAACGGCAGTTGGTGGATCCTTCATTCCAACCTATTGTTTTAGCGGCGCGCCTCCGGCAGTCACCATTTTGATCCTTGCTTCAGCGCGCTTGACGATGTCTGCCGGCAAAGGCGCGTACTGCAAACCCTTCGCGTAAGCTTCGCCCTCGTGAATACCCCACCAGAGAAAGTCGACCAGGGCTTTGCCCTTTGCCGCGTCCTTCTGATCCTTGTAGACGAGGATGTACGTGTAGCTGGAGATCGGATAAGCCTGCGCTCCGGCGGCGTTTGTAATTGACACGCGCAGGTCTTCAGGCGTCGCGGCGGAAGCTTCAGAGGCCGCCGCCGTCACTGCATCAATCGAAGGCTCGATAAAATTTCCGCTCGCATTCTTGATGTGGGCCACGGGAAGTTTGTTCTGCACCGCGTAAGCCAGTTCGACATAGCCGATCGTGTTTGGCGTATTCTTGACCTGGCCCGTAACGCCTTCGTTTCCCTTGCCGCCGAGCCCGATGGGCCAACTCGGCGACGTGCCCGCTCCGACCTTCTCCTTCCACTCCGCACTCACTTTTGACAGGTAATCTGTGAATACGGCCGACGTGCCGCTGCCATCTGAACGATGGACCACGGTGATAGCGCTCGAAGGCAAGGTCACTCCCGGATTGTCGGCAGCGATCCGCGCGTCGTTCCACCTGGTTATCTTTCCCAGAAAGATGTCGGCCAGGACGTCCGGCGAGAAGCGCAACGCCTGGCTCACGCCCGCGAGGTTGTAAGTGATAACGACTGCGCCGAGCACGGTCGGAATGTGCAGAATGTCACCCGGCGCCGACTTGAGATCCTCATCCTTCATCGGCGCATCGGACGCTCCGAAATCAACCGTCTGTTCCTTGATCTGTTTGATACCCCCGCCTGAACCGATCGACTGGTAGTCGATTCTGACGTTCGGGTGAAGCTTTCCGTACTCGCTCAGCCACTTTTGATAAAGCGGGTTCGGAAACGTCGCGCCCGCGCCCTGCAAACTGACCGTGCCATTTGAGCCCGGACCACCGCCGGGATTACATGCAATTCCGGCTAGTACGACACTCAGCGCGACCAGCCACGCTACCATTCGAACAGTTCTCTTCAAGGCACACATTCAGCGTTGTCTCCTGTGCAGTCGGGTGATTTTCTCGGATCGCGAGTTAACGAACTAATCTAGAGAGCGGGTGTTACATCCAACTGAACTTCGCCTGAACTCTGAGTTAACACGCCTGGCAACGGTCGCTCATTCGGCCTTCGAAGTTACTAACCGGTAGCCAACGTTGACCATCGTCTCGATCTGCAGGCCGAAATCGGAAAGCTTGGCGCGCAGGCGATAGATGTAAACGTGAAGGCTCTCGGAATTGAGCGGCTTGTCGCCGCCCCAAACCGAGTTCCAAAGGTCTTCGGCCGTGACGATGCGGTCCGGCGTCCGCGTGAGGCGTGAGAAGATCAGAAATTCCGTGCGGGGGAGTTTCAGCGGTGTGCCCCCGCACGCGACGTAGTAATTGCGATGCTCAACGCGGAGGAACCCGTCGTCGAAGATGTCGTCGACAGCTCTGTGTTCTGCTAACACGGATGGATCCTCGTGATTAGAAGTTGAGGCGCAACGCAAACTGAATCTGGCGATTGGTCCCGAGCCCGACCGTTCGCTCGACAGTCTGTCGCAACAGACCAAACGTGCCACCGGCCGCCGACTGTGTGAACGCCTGGCCCGGTTGTAAACCTGACGACAGCACGCCTGAGGTCGTGATCGTCGGCAGGGGGTTGTTGAGCGTTGTCGACGGAACGGCGAAGTTTGCATGGTTCAGGATGTTGAAGATCTCCGTGCGAAACTCGATGTTCGTCGATTCAGTGAGCCGGAAGCGTTTGTTGAAGACCAGATCGAACTGCGTGAAGTTCGGTCCGCGCAGAGCATTTCGCGACAGGTCGCCGAAATCGCCCGGCAGTGGAGTCGTGAACGCAGCGGGATTGATCAGGTTGCGATCGTTGTTCAGGAAAGGATTGACGCCGGCGACCACGTTTGGCCGGCGAACGTTGCGCGAAGCGCCGCCGCCCGGCGTGTTGACTACGCCGATGAAACCGATCGGCAGCGGATTCGCCGCGTTGATCGTGCCCGGTAACTGGGCCACAAAGCCTTGCGCGACCGTGGTCGCAACGCCGTTGATGGTGACCGGACAAGTCGCAGCCGCGCACTGAATCACAACGTCAGGACGCGTGATGCCGATCTCGATCGGCAGACCGCTGCGCGCGTTGACGATGCCTCCGACCTCCCAATTTCCGAGAAACGCATTGCCGACACTGCCGAAGTCGTGGGTGGTGCCTGCGCCGAACGGTAGCTTGTAAAGCGCGCTGAAGTTGAACGTGTGGCGGACGTCGAAGTTGTTGTAACCGCGATCAGCTTCGAAGTTGTCGGGGATCGCCGAAGTTCTTGCTTCGTTCGAGCCGGCAGTGTTTCCGAAACTACGCGCGAACGTGTATTGCGAGTTGAGAGTCAGACCGCTCGTGAGACGGCGGGCCAACGTCATCTGGAGCGCGTTGTAGCTGTCGTCGCCGCCGCTGGTCTTGTAGTCAACTTCGGCGTACGGGTTCTGCACGTTGTTTCCCGAGATGATCGAGAACTCACGCACCGTTCGCACAGCCGTTATGCGGCCGGAAACCGGGTCGGCGAGATTCACGACACCGACGCCCGCGGGCAGCGCTGCGACGTTGCTGAGCACCGTCGTCTGTCCCGGCAGGATCTTGTTCGCGACACTGCGGAGGAACAGGTTCCGTCCCTGGCTGCCGACGTAAGCAGCCGTCAGTACTGTGTCATGGAACAGCTCCTGTTGCAGTGAGAAGGTGTACTGATAAACCTTCTCTGGAATCTTGTAGTCCGGCGAGTACGCGCGCGGCTGATACGAGCGAATGTTGACGTTTGCGGGGTTGTTGAAGAACGCCACCGCGGCGCTCGTGTCGAGCGGGAACGCCAGTGCCGGTCCGCCCGGGAAGATCGGATTGCTGGTGAACGTCGAACTGATGCGATCGCTCTCAATCGGCTGAATCTGATCTTCAGTTTGGCCTGGGCCGTAGAAGAGACCGAAGCCGCCGCGCAACACCGTGCGTCCGCCGCCGAAGAACCCGCTGCCATTCGGATTCGGCGACCACGTCATCGAGATGCGCGGGCCGAAGTTGGTCTTCGACGACTGGAACGCATCCTCCGCCGGGTTGCGCAGCGTTCCGTTCGTGATGTTGAAGAGGACCTGAAGATTTCGATCTTCACGGAGCGGCGTGTAGTACTCGTAACGCAATCCGTAATTCAACGTCAGGTTGGGACGGATCTTCCACTCATCTTCCGCGTAGCCGATGTAGTACTCCTGCTTCGCGAAGCGCTGGCCCGTCGCACCGTTATTGAATGGACTGGGCGCGCTGACGTCACCGAGAAACTGAATCGACTGTGGCGTGTTGGTCAGAAAGCTGTTCAGGTTCGAGAAGGTGTAAGTCGTGCCGCCAAGGCGATCGGTATACAGGCGGATGAGTCTGAGTTCGCCGCCGAACTTGAAGTTGTGATTGCCGTTGGTCCAGTTAAGGTTGTCGACGAACGACAGCGTGTACGGCGTGTACGGCTGACCGCGGCCGTTGGTTGCGCTGTTCGCACGAACGAGGCCACCGGGCGTTGCCGTTCCGGCGGAAGTGCCCTGACCGGGAAGCGCGAAGTTCGCGGTGTTGCCGGAGATATTGATCACGAGTGACGAGAGATCGAAACCCGAGATCGTCGGCGCGACGCCGTTGATGCGCGTGTACGCGCCGTTGTAACCAAACTTGAACTCATTCAACAATGCCGGCGTCAGCAGCGATTGCAACGCCACAACTCCGTTCTGCGGCACTGCCTTGATGAAGACTCGACGGCCGGTGACGCCTTCCGGTTGTTCGTTGCTGCCCTGATCGCGGAAGAAGCGGAAGTACGTCGAGTGCTTGTTGTTGAACTTGTAGTCGAGACGAAGCGCGGTGGAGTTTTCGTCGACGATCGAATTGGCTTGCAACTGCGCGACGTCAAAGAGATTTGTTCCCGAGCCCGTCGAGATGATCGCGGCGTCAGGTGAACGAAACGCGGGCAAGAGCGAGACGCTTGTCGCATTACAGTTGATGGTCCCCGAACCGAAAGGCGCGGCACAAAGACGGCTGACGGAACCAGGAACGGCCTCGATCGAGTTCACGCCCGCGCGCAGCCGGTATCCTTCGTAGCTGAAGAAGAAGAAAAACTTGTTGTTGATGATTGGACCGCCAATCGAGCCGCCAAACTGGTTGAGACGAAGAGGCGCCTTCTGCCCGATGACGTTGTCGAAGAAGTTGGCAGCGTCGAGCGCGTCGTTGCGAATGTATTCGAACAGCGAACCGTGAAACTGATTGCTGCCCGACTTCGTCACCACGCTGACCTGCCCGCCTGTGCCGGTTCCGAACTCCGCGGGAAAGTTGTTGGAGTCAACGCGAAATTCCTGCACGTTCTCCAGACTCGATTGCAGACGAAACGGCGACGGCACTTCGCCGTTCAAGTTTCCCGGTGAGGCGTCGATGATCGCCGAGCCTTCGATTCCGTCGTAGCGAATCACGTTCTGTTGCACTGCGCGCCCGCTGAAACGGATGTCGCCGAACGTTCCCGAGCCGCTGTTCACCGATCCGGGCGCTTGCAAGTAGAGCTGCGATAACTGCCGTCCGTTGAGTGGCAGCGCTTCAACCTCGCGAGGATTGACGTTCACGCCCATCGACGCTGAACCGGTGTCGATTGCCGAGTCGCCCGTGACGGCGACGTCGACCTTTGCTTCCACGCCGGTCGCTTGCAGCGTTAGTGGCAGGTTCAGTTCCTGGCCCACGAGCACCCGTACGCTTGTCACTCGGACCGTGAGGTTCTGGGCCATCGCCGTCAGTGTGTAAAGAGACGGCTTGAGCGAAGCAATCATGAAGTAGCCGGAATCATTACTGGTCGCCGTCCTCTCCTCCCCGGTGCGTTCGTTTTTGACTACAACTGAGGCGCCTGCAACGATGCCGCCGTGCGCGTCCGTGACCGTGCCGGCTATCCGGCCTTGATCGGTTTGCGCGAAGACCGGCGGCTGGACCATGCCCGCGAACACGAGCGCGAGCGTGGCTAGAACTAGAGGGCGAAGGCTGGGAAACATAGGGATCCTCCTGTGAATCGTTCTTGTTTATGTGGTTGGTTCAAAGGCGGAACGATAGCCAGCCGCGGTTAAGGGCCTGTGAATTGGGCCTTAAATGATTGTTAACCGGGCGTGAGGGTAAAAAAACCTGAATTAACGCGGATGTAACATGAGGGTAACACCGGGAAATTAGGATGGCCTCTCCATGGCCATTTCCAATGAACTCAGCAGCGACATTGCCGTTGCTCTTCTCGCAGAAGAGAAGTCTCCGCAAGAATTACGCCGGCTCAAAGACGTCATCCTGAAAGTGCATTCTGAATTGCAGAGGATGTCGGAAAAGGAGCGCGCTTACCGGCTGAAAGAAAGTAAGACCGCGGCCAAAAAGTAGTCGTTCGGGTTTGGGTGTGAGGTTTATCGGACGAGCGCGCGCACTGACGGCGGCTGACTGTCTTTCGCAAAACCACCGACGACGGCAGAATCCCAAGTCAGCCAGTAACGTTTGATTCGGCTCGAGGGGGCGTCTCGTTGCTCGAATGGAAGGCGCACGAGACGCGTGTTGAAATTCGGATCTGCTTTAAGGGGTGAAGTGCTGTAGAAATAGTTGGCCCTTACCGGAAGCCCCATTTCTTCACGCATCGCGTTGATGTGGGCCTCACACTCACCGAGTTGGCCGTCGACGTCGCTGTCTTCAGTCTCGCTCACGAGGTGATCGATCTCGTGCAGAACGCCCCAACCGACGTGAAACGCCGCGCGTGCTCTTTGTCCCCGACGATGCGTTCGAAATCGGTGAAGTCGATCAGCACGACGTAAGCAACCGGCCTCGCCGCGTCACCTTTGGTCCACCGGCCGGGAACTACGCGGCAAAACGCGACGTCCGCTCGCGAGCTGGCATCCTCGAGCACGATCAACTTATCACCGGACGCGGCCCTCGCGAGCAAAGACTGTGCGCTCTTGGAACCTCGCAGCGTGTCGGTAGTGTCGATCGACAAACTGCCATCGTTAGTGAACGTGAGTTTGGTCCAGCCTGTGATCGTTCTGAGCTGATTGACCAACTCGTTTCGGTGCGCCACGCGGACGTCGTCACGAATGACGACGCGACTCGGAGTTTTCGCCACTGCAACCGTTAGACACGCGCCAGGCAGAATACAAATCAAGGCCACGATCCATTTGGTGCAGCGCCACATAGCGCATCAATGTTACCAAAATGTTAACTCCGAGGGCCTAGAAAAATTTTCTTTCAACCGCCGGTCTGAACTCCGCGTAAACGGAGACTGAAAATCGCCGATCTAGCGCGCGGCCGTCCGCGCTTCCACTTCGACGGTCTCGAAATTCTGTACCACTTCGGTGTTTGCTCTGCGCTGTTTCTTCAATTCCCGGCCGATGCCGTCGACCAGCAGCACCTGTGACAAGTAGAGGTGGTTGCCGTACCGATGAAACGTCAGTTTGACACTGTTACCGGAATTTTCGCGCACAATGCGTTGAGAAAGCGCGATGGCGTTGCCGTTGCCATCGTCTCTTCGCACTCTGATCGTTTCGTTTTCAGCGAAGACTGTGTACTCGCCCGCAGGCAGCACCGTCTTGCCGACGCTGAAATCGAACGGAACCGTGAACTTCTGACGGTTTAGAGACGTCTGCGCCTGCGCTGCAACCGCCGTAAGGGCCATCAGCAGGGCCGTTATCGCCATTGTTTTGAAGATTCTTGTTTTCATATCACCCTCCATTGCTTTCCTCACACTTAACTAACGCGAAATTGCGCGGCGGAAAGGCCCGCAGCAAGCGAAAATTGTTTGCGGATGCTCACCATTGCCAAGCGAAAATCGGCCCGCTAAGTTGCGAGAGTGAGCGCCGTTGG
This sequence comes from Pyrinomonadaceae bacterium, assembly GCA_036279935.1. Lineage (GTDB taxonomy): Bacteria > Acidobacteriota > Blastocatellia > Pyrinomonadales > Pyrinomonadaceae > PSRF01. The sequence goes on along the minus strand of DASURS010000298.1, from coordinate 9,830 downwards.
TTTTGCCCCTTCGACTGAAGATGCCGAGCTTCAACTCTTAAGGGAGGCGTGTGAGCGTTTGAACTTCGCGATCCGCGCGATCAAAGACGCGCAGGCCAGCCTCACTCAATTGAACATCGGTGAGACAAGGTCGCGTTTGAACAACGCGCAGTGGCAGGCGCGAGAAGCGAAGAAGCTGCTCGCCAGGGTGGGAACCGCAAAGAAAAGCAAAACGAATCCTCGATAACGAGCATCTAAGACAAGTTAATGCATATTTAACCTGACGGGCTTAACCTGATGAACGAAAGGAGGTAAAGAACAGTGAACCGTCAACCAAAAGACACGCAAGACGCGTTTTTAGTCCAATGTATCTGGTGTGGCGCGAAGATTCGCGACGACAAGCAGGAAGATGCTTCAGGCGTGTGTCTACAGTGCTTCTATCAGATGCTCACCAATCACCTTGACGCGCAGAAGCGCAGCGTCTATGGCGAATTTGTCAGCGACAGATAAACACGCCCCTCATCCCTTCACTTCACGCCACTCCTGATACAACTCGACACTTCACATTCCGCGCATGTCGCGGGAAGCTATGTCGATCGTGATCATGAATCCGTTTGTGCCTTTGTACTCGAAAGCCTTGTCGCCTATGCGATAAGCCTCGACCTCGTTCGGCATCATGATGAAACCTTCGTTGCGCGGCACGCCGAAGTATTTCAGGTTTTTGATCACGATTGGACCATCACTCGACGCGGACGCTTCGGGATGTCGCAGCGAGACCTCCGCGATCTTGCCGCCGCCTAAACGCGCATGAGCACTCCGCGCTTCGGCGGTCCATTCCATGTCGGCGTCCTTGCCGATCGAGAAGGAGTTCCACTTGACGGGATAGACGTGGCCCAGAATCTGGCCCACCGCTTCACGTTGCTCTTTCGTCACCGACGGATCGAACGTCAGCACTGCCCAATCCATCTGGCCTTTCGAGAAGTCGCCGCCGAGATCACCTGCAACCCAAAACTTCACTCCGTCGAGTTTCACTGCGCCCGCCTGTCCTTTGTTCACCTTGAACGCGTTGTTGAAACGGCAGAAGTGTTCTCCGGCGCCGCCGGCGTGGCCGTGGTGTGACGCGGGTTGCATGTTGAAGTAGCACTGGCAAAACATCGGGCAGCTACACGCCTCGATGATGGTGGCGTTGAAGTCCCAATCACTTGCTGAGGTTGAGGGAGTCGACTTCTTCGGCGAAGTCATTTGGCTGGAAGTTGTCGCTGCCATTGCGAGGAGCAGCAGCAAACCAGCGACGATCAAGAATTGCGTCTTGAAGTTCTTCATGTAATTCCTCCATTGAATCCTGGGTTCGAGACAAATGGTGTGTGTCAGTCTCCGGGAAAAAGACTGACCGCATGAAGCGGGGGAAGTTGGTGTTGCGCACTTTTCTCGGCCACTTTTAATCCGATGCAAGCTGTAAGTCAAGCCGGTGCGGCGCTCCGCCCGATCGATGCGGCTTCAATCGTCCCGTCCAGAGTTCGCGAGGTAAATTTGACGATGCATGCTGCCGTTAGGTGCCCTTTTAGCGGGTGTTAACTGAATCGGAGATGTCAAGCTATTCAGTGCTCTTATATCCTGTTCCGACCTTTCGCTCAGTTCAGTTCTACTACACCTAGTGATAATTTTAGCTTCGACTCCATCCTGATCAAGCGGATCCGCGAAAACGACATACCGTTCCCCTTTCTTAACTGGAGGATAAGCGAAACATCCGTTCCCCTGCGCGGATAACACGGCGAACTCCTTTAACATTGCCCCCTTCCAGTTTTTCTCGACTTCGAACTTGATTATGTAGTACTTGTTGTTGGAGGATGACGTCGTTTGCGATTTTTGTGGTTCGATAATCTCCTTTACCTTTCCAATAAAGACGGCGTTCGCACGATTCAGCGCATCTTTGACGTCGGGAGTTATGCACGTACACGCGCTAGCACTTGGCGCGCATAACATCAACAGTCCAGCCAGTGAAATGCCGGCTAACCACGTCTTCATAAGGTACAAAGCCTCCTTCTAAAATAAATCCATGGAACGCAAGTTTCCTGAATCTAAGCAACTGTGGTTGCGGCGCTTTTTATTCATATGAGCGAGCATCAGGCGGCGATTCTTGTCTGACCTTCTTGTAGTCCGTCTTTGAACTTGACACCTTGGACTACCTGGGCCAGGAGTGCGTGTCCTTTCAACCTAGAAACCTCTCAAAAGAGCTATCTTGATCTTTATGTTCGTACCGCTAAACACCGAGAATTGAGCATGAGAAAGGTTGACCGATTAATGACGAACCTTGTTTCGGTTTGGTCATGCCCTTATGACCCAAACGGAAGGTTTTGAGAAACCTCCAAGACTCCTAAAAGTCGAGTAAGAAAAGGAAGACAAAGTATGCGATCAGTAGTCGAGTCGCAACCAGGAGCCGCTGTACAACGATGTGGAAATTGAAGGGACTATGAAACCCAACCGGTTATGTAATCACTAATCCACTTCCCAGATTGTTTGTATAACACGTAATAGATGCAGCCTTCGCCCCCGAATGTCTTCGCGCCTGTTTCTATTGTGCTGGTACCATCGGCATACTGATTGCATAGCTGAACCGCGACGCACGAACCCTCAACTCTAAGCTTCTTAAACTCCAGATACATCAGGTCGCCCTGCTGATTCGCTCTCTTCTGAATTTCAGCTGGTGACAACAATCGCAACTGAAGGTTTGAAGGATTTGAGACTCGATGAGACTCTATGTTCTTCGTAGACAAAATCGCTTCGTTCCCTACGACTAAGGCGGAATAGGATGGTATCTCTTTTTTGATGAGCGCTTCCCGGAGCATGAGCCTTATGATCTCCGCTTCATCCGCCCGAGTTAGTTCTCCCAATGCTTTTGCGTCGCATTGTTGAATGCGCTGCAAACGAATATCAGCCGTGGCATTTTCGGAGTCGCGAACAGTTATTGGCGTTGCGAACTTTCTCATCAGATCGGTGCTTGGGGCGGTAACTTCAAGCTCGTAGTTTCCACTCGGAAGGGATTCAAACTTAAACGCGCCTTTGTCATTACTGTACGTCGTGAAATCGCCGGCTCTGTTTCCGCCTTCTTCCTGTCGCCGCACGACAGCAATGCGTGCGCCTTTAATAATCTGTGAGTCGGCGCCAATGATCGTACCTGAGATCGAACCGCATTTTTCCTGGCCAAGTGAAGCAGGCTTCGCTAACAACAATTGTTTGGGGGTAAGAGGCTGTTGCGATGTCAGTAATGCAATCACAGTGAGAGCCTCAAGCAAAAATATAACCTTCATCAATACATCCCTTCCTAAGTGCAGTCCCTTAAACGACCAGAACTCATGCTCTGGTACGTCAGCGTCGCATCCGTCATTCTAACTGGGGCAATCACTTCCGACACACGCGGTGACAATTACGTCGGGATCGCGACCTATCGAATTTACCCAATCTAAAAATTCCTGCAGCGACTGCGACCACCATGGGTCGCTAACAAAGAAATTGATGCCTCCAAGTCCAAGACGAATAGTAGGGCGTAAGGGACGTAGGGTTATCGAGGTACTTGGGACACTGGGATTTGTACTAAGTGCGCATAGGTTATTAAGCCTCTCTATCTGTCCGGCAGTAAACGTCCGCAAAGCGCCAAACCACTGCGTTCCTCTGAAACTAGCCGTCATGATGCCCTGCATGGTTGAGCTGTCGAAGTTTTGCTGTAAGAGGAAGTGTCCAATTTCGTGAGCTCCAGCTGTTCCCAAACCGTAGCCGAGAAATTGTGGTAACAGGTTAAAGAGTATTCTGCTCGCAGTGTCCCCCGTAGCTGATGCGGTCAGGCGATCGACATATATGCGCCCCTCGTTGGTCACTCTGCGACCGCGTCCAAGATCAGTACTACCCACAACCCTGGAAGGCTCAGTACGGTTGGCAGCTGTTGGACTGGAGAAGATAGTTAACCTGAAGTCAGCAGATCTCGAGTTAGCCGGAACGAAATTGACCTGCTGATTGGCTGCGGTAAAAATCTCAGAAATGCGATTTTGCACAGCACTGAGCACGGCGGGGTCTAGATTCGCTTGATCGTCCAAAGCAATAGCGAACGTACATAGACCGTTAGGATCAACAAAGTTCACCGGATCGTTGGCAGCATAAGCGTATGCGTTAAAAGTTTGCGGAGCGTCAATGGTCCCGCGCAAGGGATCGGGACTGGTCCAGCGGCCGCTCTTGTTTTCATACTTCCGCCACCAGGTGTGGTCCAGGCCGCTCGTATCGTCGCGCTCCGTTAGTCCGTACTTCTGACGGTTCGTATCTGTTGCCCCAAAACCCTGGCCGGTTGTGCGCAGTCCAATGCCCGCACCAATCTCTTCTCCAAACGGCAAATAATCATGTCGCGCAGTCACCGCGCCGCTCGAGTTAAGTATGGTTCGCGTCGAGCCCTGGGCGTCTGTCAGCACGTATCGCAGCGTGCTGGTGCCAGCTTCGTAGGTGGCGAGCAGAGCAGCGCCGCGATAGATGTTCTCCCTTTCAAGCGACGCTCCGGAATACTCCGCCACTGTTTGACCGAACGCGTCATAGACCATCGTCCGCGTCGTGGAGCCGACGGTCGTTTGGACTCGTTGACCCGCACAGTCGTAGACCTGCGTTTGCGTCCACGTGCCATTCGTGGCTGATTTTTGCCGGCCATTCGCGTCGTAGGCATAGGTGAGGGAGCGGAACTTCGCGTCGGTGGTTATGTTCCCCGCGGCGTCATAGGTCGCCACACTGGAAACAAAGCGATTGTTGTTGTTCGAGGTGTCGTAATCGCTTGATGAGATCGCCGGTAAGCCGAGCGTGGCGTTGGCGCTCTGCGTGCGATTGCCATAGCGATCGTAGCCATACGCGAGTGCATACGTTTGTGTCGACATGCTGCTGCCCTGGTACTCGACGAGGTTTGTCAATCTGCCCAGCTCGTCATAGCTGAAGCCCTGGTTCCATTGCGCCGTCGTGCCGATGGTCGCGTCTATCTTGCCAAGCTGCCCGTTGTTCTTACTCGTGTCCACTGCGCCAGTGCCCGTGTTGAATTGCCCGTAGCTGTAATCATACTGCTGCTGGACAGCGCCGCTCACCGTCAGCTTCGCCTGGCTTGGCTGCAAGCGCCGGTTGAACGCGAGCGTATGCACGGCACTGTTGCCCCACGTCTCGGACGTGAGCCCGCCGTGCGGAGCATAGCTGAAGGAACTGGCGAAAGTCGTGGTCCCATCGCCGAGACTCGAAAGTCGTCCGCCTTCATCGTAGGAGTAAGCGAGCGACCTGCCGCTGGGATACGTTTCGCTCGTCAGCAATCCGCCGGCGTTATACGCGTAGCTCAGTGAGTAAGTGGTCGAGCCTGTTACCTGTTTCTGCGTGACAACGCGGCCCATCGTGTCATAAGCGAAGTAAGTGCCTGTCGCGCTAGTGCCATAGGTGGCGGCGAGCAGCCGGCCGGTCGTGTTGCTTTGCGTGTAGGTAGGCGCTCCACTCGGCAGCGACTGTGAATCGTAATAATAGTGGGCCGTCGGCGTGGAGTCTGAATAGCTGATCTGCGTGACCCGATTCAGACCGTCATAACTGAACGTCGCCTGGACGCCGCGTGCGTCATAGCTGTTCGTGATCAGGCCGTGCGAGTTGTATTCGAACTTGCTGGTCCACGAACTGTTGCCGGTTAGCGAGTCACTGAGGTTATAGGTGGAGTTGGCAGTTTGTTCCACCTGCCGCTCGCGGATCAGGCGCGAGAGCGAGTCGTACTTGAAGTAGCGATGCTGTGCGCCCTGGGTGATATGCACGAGATTATCGAGCACGTCATAGTCATACGAGGTAGCCTGATTCGGTGAAGTCGTCGAGCCCAAGCCGGAGGACGTCGGTTCATCCAGGCGAACCATGCGTCCGAGCGCATCGCTCTTTTGTCTTCTTGTCTTGCCGGCCTGGTCCGTCGTCGTTGTATAAACGCCATCGTAGCTGATGCTCACCGAAGTCGTGAGACTGTTGTTATTGTCGCCACGCGGCATGGTCACCTGCGTCACGCGTCCCAACGGATCAAAGCTGCTGGTGGTCCAAAAACCGTCGGCATTGATGGCGGCGCTGTTGCCGCTCGCGTAATACGGATTACTGCTGCGATAAGCACGCCCCATCACATCGTATTCGATGTCCTGCGCCGACCACCCGTTGGTGGAAGTGTAACCAGAGAAGACTCGCGCCGTGGCGCCCCGACCGTCAAAGAACTGCCGGCTGGTCACATAACGCGGCGTGCCGCCAGGAGCATCGAGCTTAACCGACTGATCCACGTAAGAGTGGTACTTGCCGTTCGCGTCGGCAGCGAGCGCGTCGGAGTAAGTGAGATAGGTCGCGCCGCCGTCAGGATAAGTGACGTGGTCCAAGCGCAGGGAGTCGCTGTTGTAATAGTTGGTGACGACCTGGCTGTTTTCGTCCGTGCCGGTGGCTACAAGGCCGGTGTTAAAACTATAAGTTGCACTCGACGTCAGGTGGAGCCCGCTCGGATTGCCGCGTGTTACTGACGTCACGTAGGCGTTGTAGTAAGTGTCGGAATATTCGAAGCTCTTGAGCTGGCAACAGTCCACTTGCGCGCTGGTGACGTTTCCGGCGATGTCGTATGTCATTGCATGCGTGATGGCGCCGCTTGGAGTTGCGGCATCAGCGTACGTCGTGACGCTCGTTACATTCCCGCGGTAATCGGTTCCGGGCAGATAGGGATTGAAGTAAGTGCATTGCCACTCCCAGTTCAGACACCCCCAGTAGCCGGTTTCGTTGATCCCCCATTCTGTGCATTCCCAATCGCAGCTCTCCTGATCCTCCTGAAACGGGTCATAAGCGGGATCATGCCTGATGATGTTGGGCCGCGCCGTCAAGTTCGCATGATTGGCGCCGTAGTTATCGTAGGCGTAATCAACCCTTGAAATCGGCGTCGACGAGCCACCCGGATAGACCTTCACACTGGCGGGCAGATGATACAGCCGTCTTCCAATATAGGTGGAGTCGGTTACGTAGGTGGTATCGGTGCGGCGCAGCTCAGTAGATGAGACTGTGCCGTTGGTGGTGAGGTCGCGCTCGCTGACTGAGGAGACGTTGTTGTAGGTCGTGTAACTCAGAACCGTCGCCTTTGTCAGGCCCGCGAGACTGTCGGTCGTGAGTATCTGATATGGCCTTGCGTTCTTGTTGTTTGAGTCTAACTGCCAATCTATATGAGTCTGCGCATAAGTTGTTGAACCACTTTTGATATAGGTATCGCTCACCAAACCATCATTCCACTGACCTGAGTTTACTATCGCGTGAGTCTCCGTGATCGTCTGGTCCGGCGCGGTTACTGTGGTCACTCCGGTCGACTCATTGGTTGCAAAAGTGTAATAGGGCGCGCCACCACTCATATTCACAGTGCGCCCGGCCCAATCGTCCGTGCGCGTGCTGTATGTCGGCACATCAGTTAACGCCTGCGCGCTGGTGGGATAGCTGTAGGTGGTCTGGGCAGCCATCGCGCCTTCAGCCGTTACCGATCCGGCGCTGCTGGTCGAACTGGAGCTCACGGTCATGCCGCGCAGCTTCGTGATCTGCCGGACCATGCCATACGGCGAATACTCAAACTTGTAACCGGTGTGTGCGCCGCTCGATTCTGAGCTGGTGGGGAAATAGACGTACTGAAGCGTGTGGACTGAAGTAGGCGCCGAGACGCCGAAGCTCGAATCAAACAAGCCGGAGCTCAGCGTCACGTCCGTGTAATAGAAACGAATCGTCTGCACGTCCGAACTGCTCAGACCCGGTTGTGTAACCGCGATCAGATCGCCGTTACTCGCGTAGTAGAAATTGATGTAGCGACCGAGCGTGTCTACGATGCTCGAAATCTTTGGACCAGCGCCGCTCGTTCCCGCATAACTGATGACGATGTAATTCCCATTCCGATCCTGGATCCTGGTGGGATAAAGACGGTAGCCTCCACCGCCGGCGCCATAAGTCGCAATAGTGCCGTCCGGATAATAGAGTGTGCCCGAACTGGAACCGCCGTGGTAATGAATGAAGGTGCCGTCAGTCGTGTCGTAATGCGAGGTGCTCGTCAGGGTCAGCGCGTGACGCGTTCCATCAGCGTCGACAAGCGTGAAACCGGCGCTGCCCTGGCTCTCAATCTGGCCCAACGTCATGCGCCAGCCCGTCGCCGGCCAACTTGCATCCACGTCGTACGTCATCCACGTGTTGCCGGTGGATGGCGCCGTCGACTTGTTCCAGACCGCACTGTTATAAACGAGTGACAGGGCGGCGTTGATGCCTCTGCCCGGCAACCCCGCAACTGGCAGCGCATAGGTGAAGTTCTTATTGCCGTTCGTTTCGGTGCCACCTGTGGCTGGCGCAGGCGCTGGAGCTCCGCCTCTGGTCCTGCCTGGTGGTGCGCCGACCGTGTTGATGGGCTTGTATAGCGAAAGGGTTTCGTTATCCGGCAGTGGATCGTCGTTCGGGTCACGCAGAAACATGAATGGCCCGGCAGCGGATGAGGTTCGTTGTGTCGCCGAATGGTGCCGTCGCTTGCTGCGTGATGCGATTCTGCGGTTGGTATCGTTTTCTGATGCTGAAGGGTATTGTCTGGCGCGAAGATTGTTTCGAGTTGAGTCCGGCTTTTTCTTACCAAACGGCTCCCCGTCGCCTTTAGTTACGATCACCTGAACGCTGGCGGTCACTGAACCAGCCCGCGCCGTCAGCGTTGCCGTACCTGGCTTACCCGCAAGCGCCTCGCCGTCTTTTCTAACAAAGACAACTTGCCGGTCGCTTGATTCCCACTCAGCTTGCAGTCCGTGAATCGCTGAGCCTTCACTATCAAAGGGCACGGCAGTGAAGATCATCGACTGCCGCTCCTCTAACTGCACGGAACCCTGAGGGTTGATTTGCAGTCGGACCAGCCGATTGAGTTTCTCGACTCTCTGTTCCGGTGGCGGTGGCTTCACACCTCGCGAATCAGGAGCCTGCGGCGGAGATAACGATAGCCAATTCAGAATGCCGTCCCACGTCCCTGCAGTCATCGCACCCGAACCTGTGACTAGGTCAGTTAGGGCCATCGCTGACACAACAGGAGCAGGAAGAAATAGCAAGTGCATTACAAGGACCAGCGACACTAATCGCTTCGACAATAGAACTCCAAGAAATGTGACGAACAGGATTCGTGGTGTTGTAGACCGCGATCGTTGAGGAACCCGCATGGTGAGATCTCCGCTGAGTTAGTAACAATCTATCGATGACATTGCGAGGCTCAGGACTAGCAATGAAAAGTCGACACTACTTGCTGCTGTTGCAAGTCGCCGGTGGTGAGCGGGAACACCTTACTTCACGACATAGTTTGCGTCAAATGCATCGGCCCAGGAGGCCGGGACGATGAGGATCAGGATCTAGACTGGCCGACCGTTTCCAAAGAGCATTTCTCCCGCCAATTTACCGCCGAAACTCTCCCAGAATCAGCAATACAAGAATCGGACACTACCTCCGTCCGCGAATCCTTGCCATAGACCAAACGCTTTGTGTAGAGTTTCGCCTCTCATGATCGTCGCCTCATCACTCTGTTATAACCTTGCGGAAATTTCCTCGGCCCGCTACGCAAGTTCGGGTCACGCACTCCGTCTGTAAAACGGTTCGATTCAAATGAACAATATTTTAAGCAACGCGTCGCCGACACGTCGCACTATAGAGAACTATTCGGTCGCTTCCTTTCATTCGAAGGGAAAACGGTTCTCGATTTGGGTTGTAACCGTGGTTACCTGCTTCACAGTTTTTTACAACATGAAAATTTCAACGCCATTGGAGCGGATCTTGTCTCCTACTACTTGAAAGACGCGCGGCGTGATTAC
>DASURS010000297.1:0-6544 GCA_036279935.1 Pyrinomonadaceae bacterium | reverse complement strand
TTGCAGGTGAAAGGCGCTGACGCCGGTTTGTGCGGCGAGGTCGGCGAGTTTCACGGTTTCGCTTTGACTCGTGTCGAGAAAACGACAGACACGTTGCACCAGTGCGATTTGCGGATCGAGCACGCGCGCGTGTCGCGGCTCACAACGCAAACACGCCCGAAACCCGGCCTGCTCGGCGGCGTCAGGCACATCGAAAAACTTCACGCGCTCGCGATGCGGGCGTCGCGACGGGCATGACGGGCGGCAGTAAATCTTCGTCGAAGTAACTGCGAACACAAACTGCCCGTCAAACCGCGAATCCTTCGCCGCCACCGCCTGCCACATCTGATCGTCGGTCTTGATCATGGAACGTATGGTAAACCAGTAATGAGAACGCTGCTATCCGGTTCTTGCGGCCAAATTACTAACACGAATTACACGGATTTTGTGAACGTCTATGCTTGTGCTTAAATGCAAACAAAGCTCGTGGATTCGGAATTTCTATCACAACTGAACGAACAGCAGCGCGAAGCTGTGCTCGCCACCGACGGCCCGCTCCTGATTCTTGCAGGCGCCGGTTCCGGTAAGACGCGCGTCATTGCACACCGCATCGCGTATCTCATCGCGGAGAAGAAAGTTCCGACGTGGAACATCCTCGCGGTGACGTTCACGAACAAAGCCGCCGAAGAGATGCGCTCGCGCGTCCAACGCCTGCTGCATGCGCGTGACGAATCAAGTCAGCCGCTCGTCTCGACTTTTCACAGTCTCTGCGTGCGCATCCTGCGCCAGGACATCGAAAAGCTCAACGACAGTTACACGCGCCGCTTCACCATCTACGATCAAGACGACTCGCTGCGTCTCATTCGCCAGTGCATCAAGGACATCGGCCACGACGAGAAATCACTCGGTCATCGCGCGGTGCAGTCCACGATCAGCTCCGCGAAGAACCGCGGCGAAGACACGCGCACCTTCGCGGCGCGCGCCGAATATGTCGACGAACGACGCGCAGCCATCGCTCGCGTCTACCAGATGTACGAAGATCGCCTGCACTCGAACAACGCGCTCGACTTCGACGATCTGCTCATTAAAACCGTAAAGCTCCTGCGCGACGTTGCCGACGTGCGCGAGAAGTACAACAACAAGTTTCGCTACATCCTTGTCGACGAGTACCAGGACACGAACGCGCTTCAGTTCGATCTCATTAGCCTGTTGACGCAGAAACAGCAGAACATCGCCGTCGTAGGCGACGAAGACCAATCGATCTACAAATGGCGCGGCGCCGACATCAGCAACATACTCAATTTCGAAGTCCACTTCCCGCGCACGAAGATCATCCGCCTCGAACAAAACTATCGCTCGACGCAGACCATCCTCGACATTGCCGGCGCGGTCGTGAAGAACAATCGCCAACGCAAAGGTAAGACGCTATGGACGTCGAATCCTCGCGGTGAGCGCGTCGGTTATTACCAGGCGTACGACGCGGAAGCGGAAGCTCGCTGGGTGGCGAACAAGATTCTCGAACATCTGCGGGATGAGTTTGATCTGCGCGCCGCCGTGCTGTATCGCACCAACTCGCAGTCGCGCGTATTTGAAGAGGCGATGCGCCGCGCCGGTCTTCAGTACAACATTCTCGGCGGTTTCAGTTTCTACGAACGCATGGAAGTGCGCGACATCATCGCGTACTTGAAACTCGCGCTGAACCCGAACGACTCGATCGCGCTCGATCGCGTCATCAACAGTCCGCCGCGCGGCATCGGCCGGCAAACGATGGAAGAGATCGAGCGCCGCCAGAAAGACTTCGGCGTATCGCTTTGGGAAACGATCACGCTCGTCATCGAGAATCCTGAAAAACTCAGCCCGCGCGCCATCAACGCGTTGCGCAACTTCCGGAAGATCGTCACGCGTCTCGGCGAACTCGCCACCACGGAGAACGAAGATTCAACTGCGCCCGTGTCTGACGTCGTACGCGCGGCGCTCGTCGAGACTGGTTACGAATACTGGCTGCGTTCAGAAAAGACGGAAGAAGCGGAAGGACGCCTGGAGAACTTGCAGGAGCTCGTCAACGCCGCGGTCGATTATGACGATCAGGGGATCGAAGGCTTGCGCGAGTTTATCGATCACTCGGCGCTCGTTTCCGACCAGGACGATTACAAACGCGACGCGCCGGTGACGTTGATGACGGTCCACTCGGCGAAGGGGCTCGAGTTTCCGCTCGTCTTCGTCGTCGGACTTGAAGACGGACTGTTTCCGCATTCACGTTCGGCAACCGATCCGGACGACCTTGAAGAGGAACGGAGGCTTGCTTACGTCGCGATGACGCGCGCCGAGCGTTATCTGTACGTGACGCACGCAATGAAGCGAAGAGTTTACGGTGAGGAGATCGCGTCCGAGCCGTCGCAGTTTCTCAACGAGATGCCGAGTGAGTTGCTGGAAGATCTTTCGCTTGGGAAGTCGTGGCTCTACTTCCGTCGCGACGCTGATGCGCTCGATGTAGCGCCACCGGACGAGCCGCGCAGAAAGAAGAAGAAATACATGGGCAAGACTTATAACAGCGTCGATTCGATCGCGGAGTTTTTCAAGCAGCGCAACCGGCAGATGGGCCAATCGCCCTCCGAATCCAGCAAACCCGCGTCAGCGTCGACGTCATCGTCTGGCGCGGGCGAGTTTACGCCGGGTTCGTACGTGAAGCATTCAAAATACGGACGCGGACTCGTGCTCCGGCGGGAAGGCGCCGGCGAGTCCGCGAAATTAACCGTTAGCTTTCCGGGTTACGGGCAGAAAAAGCTGGTCGAAAAGTACGCCGGATTAGTTAAGGCTTAGCGACTGACGACATTGTATTTGACGTCAGTTCACCGGCGATCTGGTCCGCGTCAAAGACCTTCTTCAAGACCTCGAGCATCCCTCTCGAATCAACCGAAATCGCACGATTCACCGATCCGTCGTACATAAAATCCCCAACGAGCGACTGAATGTTGCCGTCGAAGATCAACCCGACGAGCTCGCCGTTCTGATTGATCGTCGGTGAACCGGAGTTACCGCCGATGATGTCATTCGTCGAAACGAAGTTGAACGGCGTGTTCAGGTTGAGCGCCGACTTCTTCTCGATCCAGCGCGGCGGCAGAACGTACGGGAACTTGTTTTTGAACTGATCGGCGCGAGCGTAGAGACCGCCAAGCGTCGTGAACGGAGCAACCTTCTTTCCGTGCTCAGTGTAACCCTGGACCGTTCCGTACGAGAGTCGCAGCGTGAACGTCGCGTCCGGATAGAGCTTCGTGCCTTCGGTGTCGAACAACGCGCGTGCGATCTTCGCGTAGTTCGCGCGCTCGACGCCGATCACTTCACTCTCGTAACGCTTGCGCAGTTCGCGAGCCTTCGGATCGATGGTGCGCGCGACGACGATCATCGGATCGGTCGATTCGTCGATGGCCTTTTGTCCACCTGCCGCAAGCTCTTTGCGATACGCGACGTCTTTCAACTTCGTGCCGGCGATCATCTCGCTGGCTCGCTCTTCGGGCGACTTGCCGTTGAGCACCTGCTTCACGAGCGGATGATCGGCGCCGAGAAGCTCAACCATGAAACCTAGCGAATCGGTGAGTTTGAGTTTCTCAAAGTCGTCGTGAATCGGAGCCGGTGAATAGAGCGCCAACTCGAGCGACGCGCGACGCGCGTCTGTGTACTCGGGCAGTCTCTGGTTGTTCGGCTTGGCACTCTCGGCCGCCAGCCGGACAAGCGCGCGAGCGAAACCGAAATAGGTGCTGTTGAAGCCGGCGCCCTGATCGAAGATGCGCCGTTCACGGATGTACGTCGGATACGTCTTGTGCGCGTTTGCGATCGCGTCCCACGCGCCGCCGTACATCTTCTCGCGCTCGGGGTTGCCGGCAACCGACTTGCGCAGCGCCGCTTCTTCCTTCTGTTTGCGCGCGATGATCGCCGGATCTTTCAGTCCGGCGAGTTGGCCGCGATAGACCTTCAAACTGTTCTGAACGCTGTTGAGCTCGTTCTGTCCCTGGCGTGTTTGCTCTTCGCCCATCGCCATGTACTTCTTGAGCACTGCTTCGCGGCGTTCGAGCAACCGGATGATGATCGGGATGCTGGTGTCGCGCAGTTCTTCGAGATGGGCGACGGTGTTGAGTCGCGAAGTCGAACCCGGATGGCCGGTCACAAAAACGAGGCTGCCTTCTTTCGCGCCTGCGGTGGACCACTTGAAGTAATGGGCGGGTTTCACCGGCTGATCGTTTTCGTAGACGCGAACGAGCGCCATGTCGATGTTGTAGCGCGGGAAGTTGAAGTTGTCCGGATCGCCGCCGAAGAACGCCGCCTGAAACTCAGGAACGAATACGAGACGGACGTCGGTGTATTTTTTGTAGCGATAGAGATTGTATTGACCGCCCTGGTAGAGCGTGACGACGTCGGAACGGAGGCTGGTCGCTTTCGCTGACTCTTCCTCGATCGCGCTGATCGCGGCGCGCCGCGCTGCAAACGCTTCCGCGTCGGACATTCCATCTTTCACTCCCGCATTCACGCGCGCCGTGACGTCTTCGATGCTCATCAGCACGTTGAGCTCGAGGCTCGGCGCTTTGATCTCTTCCGCGCGGGTTTTCGCGAGGAATCCGTCTTTCGCGTAGTCCTTTTCGGGCGTGCTCACGTCGCCGACGATGTCTTCGACGATGTGATAGTTCGTCAATACGAGGCCGTTCGACGAGACGAACGAACCGGAGCCGCCATTGTTGAACCGGACGGAAGCTTGACGGACGTTGTTCAGCCACTCGTCGGTGACTTCAAAGCCGTACTTCTTCTTGATCTCGGCGCGCGGGACGTTGTTGAACGTCCACATGCCTTCGTCGGCCAGCACCGCCGGCAGGTGAAGAGTTGAGAAGCTGAAGAGCGCCAGCAGTAGGGCGGCAAAAGTTATTCTAAGTTTCATCAGGAACCTCTATAGAGAAATTGGGAGAAAGCACAGATTACACTGATTTGGAGTATCTGTGAAATCCGGACGGACCACGGTCTAGAGAGGAAACACCGCGCTTTTCGGTTTTGTGACAGACGCCGGAATTGCCAGCTAACTGTTGGTTATTCGGGCGCTTTTTCGACCTGATCGCCGCTCATGGGCCGGGAGTTGTTTGTTACCTCACTACCGCACTGCCGGCACAGGTAGCTGTCCTGTTTTTGTGCCGCCGGAACCAGCCACAAACAGCCGCACGAATCGCAAAGGATGGTCGAACCGAGAAGCCATTCGTTGAATCGTATCTGGTTTTCTGCCCTCATTCGGAATTTCCCCCTGGTTGCGGAGCCGGGTTAACAAAATCGTCTGGGCTTTCTAAACGACAAACGACGCGAATCTTTCGCCAAAATGTCGCAGGTTCGTCGCGGCATGTAGCACCTTCCTGACTTGTTGTCGGTTAAAATCGCCGCGCAATGCGAACCACAAACTTCCGACGCCCGCGACTCAGCCAGTTTTCCAGCCTTTTGTTTGCCGAATGGCGGAAACTAAAGCTCCCGACATCCGGCGAAACCGTCGTCGTCGCTGTCTCTGGCGGCGCCGACTCAACCGCGCTCCTTCTCGCCGTCCACGAGTTGAAAAACGGCGGCAAGCTGGGGATCGACGTCTGTGTCGCGCACCTCGATCACCGGCTGCGAGAAACGAGCGGCAAAGACGCTAAGTGGGTGAACGAACTCGCCAACAAGCTGGGTTACCAATGCGTCGTCGGACGCAGCAAAGTCGCGGAGATCGCGAGCGCAAAGGCCAACAACCTCGAACAGGCGGCGCGCGAGGCGCGCTACGCTTTTCTGGAACGAACCGCGAAACGAAAGTCCGCCAAGTACGTCTTAACGGGTCACACGATGGATGATCAGGCGGAAACGGTGCTGCTCCGACTGATGCGCGGCAGCGCCGGCGCCGGGCTCGGCGGCATGGAACACATGCGCCCGTTGCGCGAACGCTCGTCGATCCAACTCGTGCGGCCACTGTTATGGGCAAGGCGCAGCGATACGGAAGCCTATTGCCGTCTCCGCAAAACTGAGTTTTTGAAGGACGAGATGAACGACGATCAGAACTTCGCGCGCGTCAAAGTCCGGCAGCAACTACTGCCGCTGATGCAGTCGTTCAACAACCGGATCGTGGAGGCGCTGTCTCGCACGGCGACGCAACTTCGCGAAGACTCGGCCGTTCTGCTCAACGATTCCGATGCACTATTGCGGCGCGGGGCGGTGTTAGATCACCTTGAAGACGAAACCGGCTCGCCGGCGTTGGACGTAAAGGTTCTCGCCGCCGCGCCGCCGGCACTGCGCCGCCGGGCTTTGCGTCAGTGGATCGCGGAAGGGCGAGGAAATACGAGACGGCTGGAAATGGTTCATCTGCTGGCGGTGGAGAAGCTGCTGGAGGGCGCGGCGGGCGGGCGAGTGGTCGAGTTGCCGGGCGGTTCGCGAGTTACGAGGAAGAAGGGGCGATTAGTGTTTGAAAATACCGATTAAATGGCAATATTTTCGAAATCCATGGGTCGGAAACGGTATACTTGCTACCGCGCATCAAAGGGGTGCGTGACAATCAGGCTTGACGGCGACAAAT
>DASURS010000296.1:0-9252 GCA_036279935.1 Pyrinomonadaceae bacterium | reverse complement strand
TTCGACGGTGAAAGGTATGTCATTCGGTTGTCCGCTCAGCGGCAGCTCAGTGATCAAACCGACTGTTTCCACGCCCGGAATCGCGGCGAGACGGTGCTCGAGATCCTGGAAGAAACCGGCCGCTTTATCGCCGCTGTTGTACTTCGCGCGTGGCAGGTCGATCCGCATCGTCAGCACGTTGCTCGCGTCGAATCCGGGATTGGTGTTCTGAAGCGCGATCAAACTTCTGACCAGCAGTCCCGCGCCCACAAGCAGCACCACCGCGATCGCACTTTCAAACACGACGAGCAGACTGCGCGTGCGATTGCGCATCGCACCCTCGGCCCCCGAGCGCCCGCCTTCCTTGAGCGCTTCGGTGAGGTTGAGTTTCAACGTCCGAAACGCCGGCGCGAGCCCGAACAACAGGCCGGTGAGCAGCGACGTCACGAACGTGAACGCCAAAACGGTCCCATCGATTCTCACGTTCGCTGTTCGGGGCACTGTATCGCCACTCAGCGTCACGAGCAGATCGATTCCCCACGCGGCGAGCAGCGTTCCGAGCGCGCCGCCGATCAACGCGAGCAACAGGCTCTCGGTGATGAGCTGCCGAACGATGCGCGCGCGGCTCGCGCCGAGCGCAGTGCGCAGCGCAACTTCTTTCTGTCGCGCGGCGGCGCGAACGAGCAGCAGATTAGCCACGTTCGCGCAGGCGATAAGCAAGACAAATCCGACCGCGCCAAAGAGAATGAACAACGTGACGCGGCTGCCTCCGTTGAGACGTTCGTGCAGCGATTCCAGCCGCAGGTTCCAACCCGTGTTTGACTCCGGATACTGTTGGGCCAGTTGGGCCGAAATCGCATCGGTGTCGGCTTGCGCCTGGGCCAACGTGACGCCGGGTTTGAGCCGTCCGATCGGCCGCAGGAAGTGTGCCTTGCGCTGCTTCAGATCCGGGCCGGCGTCGAAGTTGATCGGCACCCACAACTCCGCGGGTAGCGGAAACGTGATGTCCTTCGGCATGACGCCGAGGACTTCGAAACTCTTGCCGTCGAGCACGATGCGTTGACCGACGATCCCGGGATTAGCGGCGAACCGTTTTTGCCAGAGCGCGTAACTCAGAATCGTGACCTGATCGCTGCCGGGACGTTCGTTATCGAGCGTGAAGCCGCGGCCGAGTGCGGGCGCCACGCCGAGCGTTTGAAAGTAGTTTCCGGTAACGGCCGACGCAGTTAGACGTTCGGGTTCGCCGCTTCCGGTGAGGTTCGCCGGCAACGGTATGGTGATGTTGGCCGCAAACTGTTCGAACGTTTTGTTCTGATTGCGGAAGTCGAGAAAGTCCAGGGGAGAGACGCTGGCGCGGTTGCCGCCGTTGCGAACGTTGCCCCAGGCCCAGACGAGTTGATCCGGATCTGGATATGGCAACGGCCGCAACACGACTGCGTTGACGAGACTGAAGATGGCTGTGTTCGCGCCGATTCCGAGCGCGAGCGCCAGTAGTGCGATGACCGTGAAACCGGGGCGCTTCAGCATACCGCGCAGGCCGTAGCGTATGTCTCGGAAGAGGGTGTCCAATGGGGTGACTCCTTTTTCATTTCCGATTGGCGATTGCCAATTGCCGATTTGCGGTTAATTTCCAAATTGGCGATTGCTAATCGCCGAGTTCAAGAAAGCCCTGTGCGCCATCAGCCAATTGGCAATCGGCAATCGCCAATCGGCAATCCCGTCATTCGTAACGCAGCGCCGTCAACGGATCGACGCGCGATGCCCGGCGCGCGGGAATATAGCCCGCGAGCAGCGCAACGACCGTCAAAACAACCGCGGCCCCGATCAGCGTCAACGGATCTGTCGGGCTCAGTCCAAACAACTGCGTCGAGATCAAACGCGCCGACAACAACGCCGCCGGCACGCCCACCGCGAGGCCCGCGATGACCAGCACCAACGTCTCGCGCAACACCATCCACGCGATGTTTCCGCCCTGCGCCCCGAGCGCCATGCGGATGCCGATCTCGTTCGTGCGTCGCGCGACGCCCTGGGCCATCACGCCGTACAAACCGATGCTGGCGAGTATCAGCGCCAGCGCGCCGAAGAAACTCACCAACTGCGCGTTCAATCGATCCTGATTCAACCGGCTTTGAATCTGTTCCTGCATCGTGCCGACGTCGAAGATCGGAAGCTTGTCGTCGATCTGGTTGAGCATTTGCCTTACGGGGACGGCAGTCGGCGCCGGATCGTTGATGGTGCGAAGCTGAATGGTGACGGAGTAGGCCGAGTCGTCGGGGATCTGAAGTATCGGACGATAGACAGCCGGATGCGCCGGCTCGCGCGTGTCTTCAGACTTGATGTCGCCGATCACGCCGACGATCTCGATTGACGCGCCTTTGTCAGTATCGTCGTCGAAATTGAACTGCCGGCCGATCGGGTTCTGGCCTTTAAAGTACTGTTCCGCGAATGTCTCGTTCACCATCGCGACTTGCGGCGCGGATGCCGTATCGCGAATCTCGATCTCGCGTCCGCGCAGCAACGGGATTCCGAGCGTCTCCGCGTACTTCGGTCCAACTAAAACGTCTTCCACGTCCTGCGACTCGCCCGGCGCAGGAGTGAATCCCGGCACCTGGATGCTGCTGCTTCGTTGCGTGCCGCTCAACGGCGCGTACGTCGCCATCGAAACTGACTGCACGTTCGCCATCGTGCCCAGGCGATCGATTATTTGTTGATAGAGGCTCGCGAGTTCGGCAGGTTTGTATCCGGCCAATCGCGGATCGATCCCCACCAGCAGCATGTTGCTCCGATTGAAACCGACGTCTTCGTTTTGCAGTTTTCTGAGACTGCGCGCGAACAATCCGGCGCCGGTGAGCAACACCATCGACAGCCCGACTTGCATCACGACGAGCGCCGCGGAAAGACTGACGCGGAGGAACCTGCTCTTCGTACGGCTCTTCTCTTTCATCGCCGACGAGAGATCCGTCCGGCTGGCCTGGAAAGCGGGGACAAGGCCGAACAGCAGACCGGCGAGAATCGAAACGCCCGCGGTGAACGCGAGTACGCCCGCGTCAGGCCGCGTATCGAGCGGCGAATCTCTCGCGACGAGACTGACGAGCACCGTCACGCCCCATTGGGCCAACAGTACGCCGCAGACGCCGCCGATCACCGCGAGCAGCATGCTTTCCGTGAGCAGTTGGCGAACGATGCGCCAGCGCGTCGCGCCCAGCGCCATGCGCAGCGAGATCTCCGCTTTGCGTCCCGCCGCGCGCGACAACAGCAAACTCCCCACGTTCGCGCACGCAATTAACAGGATCATGCCGACGACGGCCATCAGCATGTGCAATGGTTTCGAGTAGCGCGTTCGCAGTCCGGAGATTCCGCCGCTGCCGTCGACGAGCTGCACGTAAGTGTTTTGAATGCCGCGTTGTCGATCCTCGGTGAGTTGGCTGCCGGCCTGTTCGGTCAGGAACTGTCGCAGGTTCAGGTTGACGTTGACCTGGGCCTGGTCCATGGACACGCCGGGTTTGAGCCGGCCCATGATCATCAGAAAGTAAACCTCGTTGTTGTCGAGGAACGACTTGCGCAGTTCGATCTGCGGATGAAACGCCAGCGGCAGCCAGAAGTCAGGCGGACGGCGAACTCGCTCCCCGAAAAACTCCGGCGGCGTGATCCCGACGACGGTGAAATCGGTGCCGTTGATGATGATGCGTCTGCCCACGACAGACGGATCGCTGTTCAGGTTTTTCTGCCAGTAAGCATGACTGACCACGGCCGCCGGCTCGGCGTTCGCCTTGTCGTCCTCCGGCGTCAGAACTCGGCCGCGCATTGCGCGCACGCCGAGCAGCGAGAAGTAGTTGCCGGACACGAGTTGTCCTGACGCGCGCGCGGCGGCGTTTGCCTGCGAATCAGGTTGCCGCACGCTCAAACGGCTGCCGCCGCTCCGCATTGCCGCGACGTCCTGGAACGAGTCGTTGTGATCGCGAATGTATTCGTAAGAGGCGTACGAGAAACGTCGCCACTGTCCGGTGCGCGGCGAGTCTTCGACTGACGTTCCCTCGCCCGTCATGTCGCTGAAGAGCACCAGCTCTTGCGGGTTGCTGACGGGAAGCGATTTCAGCAACACGGCATTGACGAGCGTGAAGATGGCGGTGTTGGCGCCAATGCCGAGCGCGAGCGTGAGCACTGCGACTGCGGCAAACGCCTTCCGCTTGAACAACCCTCGCAATCCGTAACGTAGATCTTTAAATAAGTTTTCCATTACTCATACCTGAGCGCGTCAGTTTCGATTTGCCGTCTCCATTTTTCATTGGTTCGGAACATTGCGGTCTGCTTCAAATGACAAATGGAAAACGGAAAATGACAAACGGAAAATGAATCGGGCACACGAGTGACGTCAACGATCGAGCAGACGATCGCCCGTTGGTTCAATGGATTGCGGTTTTGAGCAACTGCAGGCTAGACGTTAGTGGTCGTGCGCTATCCCGACTGGCCGTTCACTATCCAGCCATCTTCGAGCCGCACGATGCGATTGCCGTAGGCGGCATTCGTCTCCGAGTGCGTGACCTGGACAATGGTCGTCCCTTCGTCGTTCAGGCGCTTGAACATGTCCATGATCTCTTTGCCCTGGGCTGAATGAAGATTTCCGGTCGGCTCGTCAGCCAGAATTATTCGCGGGTTGGCAACTACGGCTCGCGCAATCCCGACGAGCTGTTGTTGGCCGCCCGAGAGTTGTGTCGGGAACAGATCCTTTTTGCCCACCATCTGAAAGCGATCCAGCGTGTCGCAAACGATCGACTGCCGATCCTTCTTACTCACGTCACGATACGAAAGCGGCAACTCGAGGTTCTCAAACACTGTCTGATCGTCAAGCAAGTGATAACTCTGAAACACGAATCCGATGTTCTGATTGCGCAACGCAGCGCGTTTCTTCGTGTCGAGCTTGTGGACCGGCGTCTCTTCGAAGTAGTACTCACCGGTCCACGATTGGTCGTGAATTCCCAGGATGTGCAACAGCGTCGACTTCCCGGCCCCGGACGGGCCCATGATCGAAACGAACTCACCCGGCTTGATATCCAGATCGATCCGGCGCAGCACGTAAGTCTTCGTCGGACCATGTGGAAAAGCTTTTTCGACGCCCCGAAGACTGATCATGAAATCGCTCCAAAACCACTCTCGGCCAGTTCGCGCTTGGCTTCCTGGATCTCGCGCCGGTCCGCGCCGGCCTCTTCTTCGACAATCAAGCCGTCGAACAAGTGGACAATGCGATCGGCGTGCTGAGCGTAGCGGGGATCGTGCGTCACCATGCAGATCGTGGCGCCGCCGCGGTGCAGCTCTCGCATCAGTTCCATCACCGCTTCGCCGTTGGTCGAGTCGAGGTTTCCGGTCGGCTCGTCCGCGAGCAGGATGCTGGGCTGTCCGCCGACTGCGCGTGCAACCGCGACGCGCTGTTGCTGACCGCCGGACAACTGGCTCGGCAAGTGCTTCGCGCGGTGCGCCATGCCGACGCGTTCGAGCGCCTCGGTCGCTCGCTTCTTTCGTTCGGCCGAGCTCATGCCGCGGTACGTCAACGGCAGTTCGACGTTCTCGTAAACCGTGAGATCGCCGATCAGGTTGAAGCTCTGGAAGATGAAGCCCACTTCGCGGTTGCGAATGCGCGCGCGCTCGGACAGCGACAGGTTCTCAACCGGATGGTTGTTAAGGATGTACTGTCCTTCGGTCGGCGTATCGAGCAGACCGAGAATCGACAACAGGGTAGATTTGCCGCAGCCCGACGGCCCGGCAATCGAGACATATTCACCTTGCTTGATGTCGAGATGGATACCCGAAAGCGCGTGCGTTTCGACTTCGTCCGTGTAGAAGACCTTCTTGACGTCAGCGAGGTGGATTAGGGGCTCGGATGAACTCATCATTCACTCCTTGGAGATGTTTTTTGCTTGGACCTTTTTAAGTGAACACCGCAGACCCGGCTTCCATGGCAACCGGGCCTGAAGTCGAATTCCGTTTTTCAGCGAATACGTATCCGGTCGTAACTGTCGTACGGCGTCGTGTCGGAGATGATCACCCGCTCGCCTTCCCGCAAGCCGTCGAGAATCTGAATCGTGCTGACGGAGTTAGCGCCGAGCTTCACCGGCCGTCGCACTGCTTCGGCGCCGTCGGGTGTCAGGACGAACATGCTGATCGTTTGATACGCCTGTCCGAACGCGGGGCGTCCAACTTTCAGGACGTCCGGCAGCCGCTCGAGCTCGATGGTTCCGTCGACGCTGAGATCCGGACGAGCGCTGGGCGGCAAAGGCGCCGCGAGCGAAACGTCGATCTCGAACGTGCCTTCACGCGCAGCCGGATCGATTCGCGCAACCTTGCCCTGGATCGTGCCGTTGCGTGTGTCGACAATCACGGGCTGACCGACGCGAACGCCCGTGATCTGCGTTTCAGCAACTCTCAACACGGCTTTGAGCGACGTCGGATCGGCAACGCGAGCGATGTTCACGCCGGGTTCGACTTGTTGCCCGACCTGCACGGAAACCTGTTGCAGCACGCCCGCCGTACCGGCGCGGACTTTCAAAGCATCGACCTGTTCGCGTTTCAACTTCGCGAGCACTTTCAACTGTTCGAGGCGCGACGCCGCTGCGTTGAGCTGGGCGCGCGTCGATTTCGCGCTGACTGCCAGCCGTTCCTGCTCAACTTTGAGCCGGTTCGCAAGGTCCGCCACGTTCACGCGCGAGATCTTGATCTGAAGTTCGGCGATCAGTTGCTGCTTGTAAAGGATTTCGTCGGCGTCGAGTTGTAGCTTCGCCTGGCTGTACTGCGCGTTGATGGTGGCGATGGCGGCCTTCTGCGTCATCGTGTCGCTTTCGAGCCGCACCTTCAGGTTCTCCTGGTCAGCTTCCGCTGCTTTTACCTGAAAGTCGGCGTCAGTGGCCTGCTGTTCCATTTCCGGGTTCGACAGTTCGGCGATGACCGTCGAGGGATCGACCTCGACGCCGGCCTGGAGCAGGATCTTCTCGACGCGTCCCTGGGCGGGCGCCGGAACCCAGCGGGTCACTTCCGGCACCAGCGTCCCATTACCACGAACATCACGGACCATCTCACCGCGTTTCACTGTTTCGATTACGGCGGTGGATCCCTCGACGGTAAAGGCGGCCGGTTTGAGTTTCGCGAGGACGTAGGTGATGCCGCCGACGCCGATTAGTCCGACCACGATCAAGATTGCCGTCTTGATCTTCTTCTTAACCTTCGATTTGGGGGATCGCTTGATGTCCATGATGCAACTTCAGCTACTTTTCAAAATTTAGTGGAGAACTGTAAAAGCCAGTTGAGAGAGCGGCGATGCGCGCGCGAAGAGTGATTCGGATCGAGCTAGATACAAACTTCACGCACAACTAATACAGATCTCCGCGAGGCTGCGAATCAAAGGCCGTGCCAACTTGCTGTTGCCGCTCAGTGTGGGTTCAAAAGACCGCGATATTGGCTGAATTATCGCACTAAATGAGAGTTTGGCAAGGTTGCGGCGGCCGTAAACTCGGACGCAAGTGCGAAAAATCCGAACCCTGAGTTTCGCTTGCGGGACTCCTCAATCCCACTTTCGAAATGCTGTTTCCGCAGGATCGCGCGCGTGTACGAGATTTTGAACACCATGCATCAACCGCCGGCCGTGGTTTTTTGGCTGGTGGGTGTGTGGAGACTGAGGCGGGTGCGCATGCGCTGCTTCCACTTGCTGCGCTCGGCTTCGCCTTCTTCGATCTCGCTCAGCGAGGAGCTCAGCGATTCGCCCCCTAACTGGCGCATTTTGATGTAGAGCAACGCCGGCACGATCGCGATTAACGGGACGACGACGATATTCGTGAGCCGAATGAATAGTTGGATTATCTGGTTAGACAGCGAGTGCTGGTCTACGTGTGGACCCAGCCGCCCGAACAGGGCGCTCAAAAAACCGGTGACAAGCGCCGGGATAACAATCTGGATTACGGCGACGATGATCATCGTTCGCCACGAGCGCGACGCCAGTTCGCGCGCTCGCTTCATCGCCGCTTTCTTTTCCAAACCCTCGATCAGCACGACCGGCGCGTAAAGCAGGTAACGGATCCACACCACGATTCCGGGAACAAGGAACAGCAAACTCCACAGGACGATCCGCAGCGTCACCCTGATCATCGTCTTCAAAAACGGCCGCCAGCGCTTCCGCAAAACCCCAAACGCGAGGTGCAAATCCACCGGACGCAGTGGTGCGGCGGTCAGTTGCGTGATGATCACTGCCGTCACGCCGGAAATCACGAAGCTCGCCACGATGTAACCAAGCACCTGCGCCAGCCCGACGAGCACCAGCAAACAGATCATCACCACCTTCTGGATCATGCCGCCCTTCGGCAGCACGGCTTCCAGAACGAACAGGATCGTGAGCAGAATGGTGGTCACAATCACCGGCGCGTGCGCGATGAAGCTCAGCTTCAGAAACTTCGGAAAGTGGTCGGCATACAGGGAAAACGCGCGGCGATAGAGCGCGCCGATGCCTTCGCTCTGACCGCGCAAAGCACTGGCTAACGCGAAAGCAGTCTGCGGCCGCTCGGCAGGGTTTTTTGAGAGCGCCGACATCACCACGTTCGAGACTCGCTTCGGAACCTTCGCGGAAACTTCGCGCAAGTCAGGCGGCGACTGCTCGCGATGCGCGCGCATCACCACCGAGGTGTTACCGGAGAACGGAGGCTCGCCCGCGAGCATCTGGAAGGCGATCACGCCGAGACTGTAAATGTCGGATCGCGTGTCGACGTATCCACCGCCGCACTGTTCCGGCGACATGTACAGCGGCGTTCCCATGATCGCGCCGACGCGCGTCAGCGCCGGGCCTTGCGCGGCAGTCGCGATGTGTTGCGTATCGCGTCCGGCGTGGTGCGTGCCCTCCTTATCGAAGAGCAACGTCCCGTCTTCTTCTTCAGGATGAAATGGCTGCGTGAGTTTTTCGTTCTGGAGTAGCGTCCCTACTGCTTCGCCCGACGGCCGCAATAACGTGTCTTTCTCGAGGTTTGCCGAGGAAACACCGCTCGCTGCGGCTGCGGCGCGTTCAGCGGAAACGTTGTCGATGATCGTCGACGCCGGGTCGTCGTCCTGTGGCGTCGGTGTTGGCGTGGCGCCGACTTTCGCGATGCCGAAGTCGAGAACTTTGACGCGATAGCTGCCCAGGCGATTGGGTTCCAACCAGATGTTATCGGGTTTCAGATCGCGGTGGACGATTCCCTGCTGATGTGCTTCGTGAACTGCTGAACAGACCTGTTCGAGAATGTCGCCGACCCACTCCAGCGG
>DASURS010000295.1:0-33199 GCA_036279935.1 Pyrinomonadaceae bacterium | reverse complement strand
TGGACGACTGATCAAAGACCTCTAGATGAACTCTGTAAGTGCCTGGTTTGTCGTCGTCATAGCCGTGCATATCTCCGTCATCTCTACTCAGCAGGCGAAATGCTCGCGAGTATCTTGTTGACACATCACAACCTAGCGTTCTTCCTTGACACTATGCGAGGTGTGAGGCAATCTATCCGGTCTGGCGATTTCCCTAAATTTCGGCGAGAGTTCACCGAGCGGCTGAGTGCGAATGGTGAATAATGTTTCGCGACCTCGCCGCTTGTTTGTTGCTAACCAACTGAAAAACTAAATGCACACTTTCCTGATCTTCTTTCAGAGCGGTCTAGGCGGATTAGCACAGCTTCTGCCAATCGTTCTTATCATCGCCGTTTTCTACGTCCTATTAATAAGGCCTCAACAGAAGCGGCAGCGACAACTCCAGGAGACCATATCCAATCTGAAGATCGGCGACCGTGTGATCACCAACGGCGGCATCATCGGCGTGATCACCACCGTCCGCGACACGAGTTTCATAATTCGCAGCGCCGACAAGTCGATTCTGGAGATTGCCCGCTCATCCATCGCGGGCATCGACGAAGAAGGCAGACAAGCGGGTTAACTAAGAATTTGACATGAAGAAAAAAAGCCTCCTGCACCGCACTATTATTATCGTTCTGGTTACTCTGGTGGGGTTGTACCTCGTAATCGGCCCGCGCCGTCGCCCGACTCTCCAGGACTTCACCTGGTCGGGCATCAAGGCCACGCTGGCGTCAAACATTCATCTCGGTCTCGACCTGCAAGGCGGCTCGCACCTCGTGATGCGAGTGAAAACCGAAGAGTTTTTGAAACGCCTTACCGCGGAGAACTACACGGCAGCGCAACAAGCCGCGAAAGATGCCGGATTCGAGATCAAAGACGGCAGAGCCGACACTAACCCCGGCAACTATCGAGTGGTGCTCAACGCCGCCGACGCCTCCAAAGTCAACGAGATCAAAGACGCCGTTCAGAAGAAGATCGAGCTCGGCGACACCTCGGTATGGACGTATTCCAACTCCGGCGCGCAGTTGATGTGGTCGATGACGGCCACCGCCGAGCGAACTCTCGCCGACAACGCAACTCAGCAGGCGCTGAACATTATCGACAGCCGTATCAACGCGCTGGGTATTACCGAGCCCACGCTCCAGACACACGGCGCGCAGAGCTCGCACCAGATTTTGCTGCAAATGCCGGGTGTGCAGGATCCGGAACGCGTCAAGGCGATCCTTCAAGGTGAATCGCGACTCGAACTGGTTCACGTAATCGGACCGTCGAGTCCCGCGCCGCCAACGACCTACATGACGGAAGCGGACGCGCTCGCTTCGCTCGGCGGCACAGTTCCGCCGAACCGGAGAGTTTTGCCTTATATCGAGCGCATCGACTCGACACAAAACGCGGACGAGCAGAAACCCAAGCAGTGGGTCGTCGTCGAGACGCCGGCGGTGGTCGACGGCAGCGAACTGCGAACCGCAAACGCCGTCCAGTCGCAGGGCGGCGGCATCCGGGATTTCGAGATCAACTTCTCGCTGAAGAAAGCAGGCGCTGAAAAATTCGGCGCGTGGACATCGGCTCACGTCAACGACTACATGGGTGTTGTCTTGAATAACGAGGTCAAATCAGTGGCTTTCATCAAGTCGCCGATTTACGACTCGGGTCAAATCACCGGCCGATTTACACAGCAATCCGCGGAAGATCTGGCGCTGACGCTTCGCTCCGGCGCTTTGCCGGCGCCCATCGAGTATCTTGAAGAGCGCACCGTCGGTCCGAGCCTCGGCGCTGATTCGATTCGCGCCGGCGTGAATGCTTCGCTGGTCGGTCTCGCACTCGTCGTCGTGTTCATGCTCATCTACTACCGCGGATCCGGCGTCAACGCCGTCGTCGCGTTGATTCTGAACATGATCCTGATGCTCGCGGGTTTGATCGTCTTCGGCGCGACGCTGACGCTGCCCGGTATCGCCGGCATCATTCTGACGATTGGTATGGCCGTCGACTCCAACGTCCTGATATTCGAACGCATACGTGAAGAAATAATATCGGGTAAGACGATCCCGTCCGCCGTCGATCAGGGGTTCACGCGCGCATTCATCACGATTATCGACACTCACGTCACCACGATTGTCTCGTCGCTGTTTCTGTTCGTGTTCGGCACCGGACCTATTCGCGGATTCGCGGTCACGCTGGTGATCGGGTTGCTGGTCAACCTGTTCTCGGCCGTCTACGTGTCGAGGACGATCTTCATCTGGCTGCTGAACCGGAAGGACAGAGTGGAGTCGCTGAGTATCTAGAGATTCATCATGTTTCAAATTCTGCATAATATAAATATTGACTGGCTGGGTAACCGGCTTTGGTTTATCGGCATCTCGGTCCTGCTCATGCTGGCGGGACTCGGATCGGCAATCTTTCGTCAGGCTACCGGCGGGCAGGCTTTCAATCTCGGAGTCGACTTCAAAGGCGGCACCGTCGTCACGGCGAGGTTCAAGCAAAAACCTTCGGATGAGGCGATCAGAGCAGCGCTGGTTGAGAAAGGCGTTCGCGACGCAGTGGTGCAACCGGTCACCGATCGCCCGGACACCGTACTTATCAAAGTCCCACTCGAAGAAGGAACGGATGGACGAGCCCAGGTGCGTGAGGCGCTGAACACGTTCGGCGCGGAAGCCGCGGCGACATCAGAGCTCGAAGCTGACCAGAACGCGGCGTACAAAATCATCGGCACTGACGCGGTCGGCGCGATTGCCGGCGCACAGCTCAGAAATAAGGCCATCGCGGTGACGCTCGCCGCCCTTGTTGGCATCCTGGTTTACATCGCGTTCCGTTTTGAATGGACCTACGGCGCGGCGGCCGTTATCGCCGTTTTTCACGACGTGCTCGTGACGCTCGGTTTCTTCTCGATTTTCCAGATTGAAATCAGTCTCAACGTTATCGCAGCGCTCCTGACGCTGGTCGGATTCTCCGTGAACGACACGATCGTCGTGTTCGACCGCGTGCGTGAGAATCGCAAGCTTCACCGGCGGGACTCGCTGTACAAGATCACGAACGACGCCATCAATCAAACGCTGTCTCGCACGGTCATCACCAACGGGCTCGTGTTCCTTTCGGTGCTGGCGCTGGTGGTGTTTGGCGGCGACGTCCTGCGAGCGTTCTCGCTGGCGTTGTTCATCGGCGTGATCTTCGGAACATATTCGTCAATCGCTATTGCGAGCCCGATCATGGTTTGGTGGGAGCAGCGGCTCGAAGCGGCAAACCGGCAGGCGGCATTGAGTTTCAACCAACCCATGAAGGGTGGTGTGCGAACTCCGGCGATGGCGCCTCGCGCGAACAAACGGTCAACTCGCGCGGGTGCATGAAACAAAGACAAACACCGAAAATGGCTCGAACGGGTTAGCGCTTGACTTTGGAACGGCATGAGGAATAGACTGCGCACGTTGCTGGCCAATTAAATAGTCTCAAGTGTCGACCCCGCATTGTGTGAAATCAGAAGGTTGGGTGCGGCGGCGGTGTGTTGAGCGGGCCGGCGAGTTTTCTCGCACAGCGGCTTTCCAAATTCTATACGGTGTGCTCAATATCGCAGGAGCTGCTGTTTCCCCTTCATCAGTGACGGAACTCAAGCGGCTAAATCGACATTTTGCGCAGTTAGTTACTGAGTTTAGTTAGTAAACCCCTGATCCATTTGGCGCCGGAAGCGGAGGACAATCATCAATGTTCGATAATTTAGTTGAGTCCAGTTCGCACAAGGACGATTTATCGCGAAAGGGCTCATTCCTTCTCGGGACCACGGTCATTTACGCAGTGCTGATCCTGGCGTTTTTCGTCGCCGGCATCTACTGGTATGACGCGAAGCTCGGCGAAATGGAACTCGAGCTGACCACGCTCGTCGCTCCAGTGCCCGTACCGCAGCAACAAAAAGAGCCGGAGCAGAAACAGGAAGCGAAGCCGGTCAAGGTCGAGCAGAACGTCGACGTTCGTAAAGAGCTGATCGCCGACGTGACCCGGACGGAACTGGTGCCGAAAGAGGTTTCGGCGAAAGCCAGTGACGTTCCACCGGTGCGACGCGGCGTGACCACGGTCCTTGGATCAGCGGACTCGAATGCGGCCGTAGCCATGCCGTCCGGCCCGGGAGCGGGCACGGTAGTCACGGCGCCGGCGAAAGTGACGATCGCCGATGAACCGCCGCCACCGGAGCCAAAGCCGACCCCACGCGCCGCCCCGATCTCGGGAGGCGTTCTCAACGGTAAAGCCATCAGCTTGCCCAAGCCCGGATATCCACCGATTGCCAGAGCGGCCCATGCCTCCGGCACCGTGGTGGTGCAGGTGCTCATCGACGAAAACGGCAACGTCGTTTCGGCGAGTGCAGTATCGGGGCATCCTTTGCTGATTCAGGCAGCCGTGAGCGCAGCGCGTTCAGCAAAATTCTCCCCAACGAAGCTATCGGGGCAGCCAGTAAAAGTTACCGGAGTGATCCAGTACAACTTTGTGGCCCAGTAAACTGCGGAGAGCTTTTGTCGTGTCGCCGCGGTTCCCGTAGGCCGTCCCGGCTTCTCTGCTTGCTATTAATCTAATAAAAACTCTTTTGGAGGGGTTCACCGTGACAATTCTAACCAGTCTTTTAGGAACGAAGGCCTTCGGTCTCTTCATGTTGTTGCAGGAAGCCGCGGCCAGTCCGGAGGCATCCGGTGCCGACCATTTCACGCTGACTGAAATGGTGAAGAACATGGGCGGCGTCGCTATCGCCGTCGTCGTCGTGCTGCTCATCATGTCCGTCTATTCGATCGCGATCATGGTCGAGCGCTACCTGACGTACTCCGCCGCCAAGAAGCAGTCGCGTGAGTTCGCGCCGCGCGTTGCGCAAGCGCTCAAGAACGATCGCATTGAAGAAGCGATCAATATCAGCGACAAGCACCGCAAATCGCACCTGGCAATGGTGGTGAGCAGCGGCTTGCAGGAGTTTCGCGCACACGAAGCGTCGGCTGACATCTCCGGCGATGAAATTGAAGCGTCCAAGCGTGCATTGCAGCGCGCCATCGCAATCAAAACCGCTGAGTTCAAGCGTGGCCTCTCCGGTTTGGCGACGATCGGTTCGACCGCCCCGTTCGTGGGTCTGTTCGGAACCGTGTTCGGCATCATCAACGCGTTCCGCGGCATGAAGAACGCCGAGTCAGCCGGTATCGCGGCGGTCGCGGGCGGAATTTCGGAAGCGTTGTTTACCACCGCACTTGGATTGCTGGTGGCAGTGCCTGCCGTGTGGCTGTTCAACTACTTCACCGGCAAGGTCGATGGCTTCGTAGTCGAGATGGACAACTCGGCGTCGGAACTGGTCGACTACTTCATCAAGAATCGCACGAAGCAGTTGAAGGCCTAAGCGCCGGCTGCGCATATCCGTCATGGTGAACCCGAGGTGCGGCCAGCGCGCCGCACCATCGTTTACCGGCTGATCGGAAGGAGAGTTACTTATGGGAATGTCAGGTGGAGCCGGTCCCGGCGGCTTACAGTCGGAAATCAACGTCACCCCGATGGTCGACATCATGCTCGTGTTGCTGATCATCTTCATGGTGGTCACGCCGTTCCTGCAGCAGGGCATCACGGTCGCGCTGCCGAAGAACATGAACAACCCGGACGTCGATCCCAATATCATCAAGGAATCGTCAATCGTCATTTCCATCCCGGACGATGGACAGTACTACCTGGGCAAGATACCCGTGGCCAGGGAACAGTTGACGGAAAAGGTCGATACGATGCTCAAGGGTATTAAGAATGAGCAGGATCGCATCGTCTACATCAAGAGCGGCGTCGGCGTGAGTTACGGCGACGTAGTCAACGTAATCAACGAAGTGCGCAAGCTCGGCGTCGACAAGATCGGACTAGTCGCCGACAAGAAGAAGAAGGGCGCAGCCGCTCCGGCCGCTTCGTAACTAACCACCAAAGAAAGACGAGGAGAAACATACATGGCAATGGGTGGTGGTGAACATCTTGAGAAAAGAAGTACTACGACGGCCCAACCGTACATCAACGTGACGCCGTTGATCGACGTGCTGCTGGTCCTGCTGATCATCTTCATGGTGGTCACGCCGTTGAAACCGAGCCGGTTCAAGGCTGACATCCCGACGCAGAGAGACCCGAACGAAGACCTGAGCAAGCTGAAGCCGAACCCGCTGACGCTGGTGGTCTCCATCGGTTCCGATCTCCAGCTCAAGCTGAATCAGGATGACCTCGGCTCGGTGAACGACACCGCGCCACTCGCGCAACGGCTCTCGCAGGTATTTCAACAGCGTAAAGAGCAGCGCGCCTACAAAGTCGGAATGGAAAACGCCACGAACGTCAAGGAAGACGATCGCATCGAGAAGACCGTATTCGTTAAGGCGCCCAGAGCCACGAAGTACGGTGATGTTGTTAAGGTGATCGACGCTATCAAGGGCGCCGGCGCAAGTCCGGTAGGGTTGCAGGTAGACGATCTGCCTCAGTAAATAAGGGACTTTGGCGCGTTCACGGGCCGGGCTAACCCGCAAGGACCAGTTGGCCGGCAGCCGCTGCCAGTCTCGTCAAATTGGAGTCACGGATAAATGAAACTCTCTCAGACCAGGATCGCCATCGTTTTGGCGATCCTCGTTGCCACTACCTCCGGGTGCGGAGTTATCAACCGAATACGAGCAAAGAACCAGTTGAATGAGGCGGCGCGTTCTTACCGCGAAGGCAAATTCGTAGAGGCGGAACAGCACTCGCGAGAAGCGGCCCAACTGGATCCTGATAACAAGACGGCCCCGATGTTTATCGCGCGCACGATTCACGCGCAGTACCGCCCCGGTGTGCAAAACCCGGACAACATCGCCAAAGCCCAGCAGGCCATCGACGCTTATCAGCAGATCCTTCAGAAGAATCCACAGGACGACGAAGCTTACAAGGCCATCGCGTACCTGTACGGCGCGATCAAGGAAGAAGGAAAACTCCGCGATTGGATCGCGGCCCGCGCAGCGAACGAATCGACCGAACCCACCAAGCGGGCGGAAGCATACGTAGTGCTCGCCAGCAAGGATTGGGATTGCTCGTTCAAGATCACCGAGTTGCCGACCAACAAGACAACGACCGTCGATCCGACCAACAACAAGGCCACCGTTTCGTACAAGAAGCCCAAGGACCAGAAAGAGTTCGACACGGCTCAGAAGTGCGTGAAGCAGGGGTTATCCGAGGCCGAGAACGCGATCAAGTACGATCCGAACAACGAATCAGCCTGGTCGTACAAGACCAACCTGCTCCTCGAAGCCGCCAAACTCGCCGAGATGGACGGCCAGGCCGAGCAGAAGGCGCAGTATCAAAAGGACTACGAAGCCGCTTTGAAACGCACCACCGAGCTGAGCGTTGCGAACCAGAAGCGGAAGGAAGAAGAAGCGCAAAAGTCCGCGTCGCCGCCTAAGGGCTAGACGCCGAAGTTCAAAACTCAACCTCTTTCATGGTGATGTCCGGGTCAGCCCGCGACATCACCTTTTTGCGTTATACTTTCATACACGGATGATCCGGATCGAAGACATCGTCGAGAAAGTTGCGGCAAACCACGCCCAGGCGGACCTGGATCTGCTGCGGCGCGCCTATCTTTTCTCGGCGAAAGAGCACAAGGGCCAGAAACGAGCGTCGGGAGAGTCGTACCTGGTCCACCCGCTCGAAGTCGCCAACATTCTCGCCGACATGAAGCTCGACGAAGTGTCCGTCGCGACCGGCCTGCTGCACGACGTCGTCGAAGACACGCTCGTCGATCTCGACACGATCAGGCGCTACTTCGGCGAGGAGATCACGCACCTCGTCGACGGCCTTACCAAGATCGCGCAGATCAGCAACATCTCGCGCGAGGAACAGCAGGCTGAGAACGTTCGCAAGATGTTGCTGGCGATGATCGACGACGTCCGCGTCGTGCTCGTCAAGCTCGCCGACCGTCTCCACAACATGCGCACGCTTCATTACCTCAACCCCGAAAAGCGGAAGCGCATCGCGGAAGAAACGATGGACATCTTCGCCCCGATCGCGCACCGGTTGGGTATGGGTAAATTGCGCGGCGAGCTGGAAGATCTCGCTTTCCGCCACCTTCATCCTGACGACTACCGCGAGCTCGCGGAACAACTCGAAAAACGGCGCCCGGAGAACGAGGCGTTTCTGAAAGGCGTGACGGCGCGCATCGAGGAGAAGATGAACGAAGCGGAAGTGCCGTTCGTCACCGTCGAAGGCCGCGTCAAGCGCTTGTACTCGATCTGGAAGAAGCTTCGGCGGCAGAAGATCGGTCTCGACCAGGTCTACGATCTCGTCGCCGCCCGCATCATCACGCCCAATGAAGTGCGCCACTGTTACGCCGCGTTGGGAGTGGTCCACAACAACTGGAAGCCCGTCCCCGGCCGCATCAAAGACTGGATCGCGACGCCGCGCGACAATCTGTACCAGTCGCTGCACACGTCAGTAATCGGGTCGAAAGGCCAGTCGTTCGAGGTCCAGATTCGCACGGAAGAGATGCACCACGTCGCCGAGGAAGGCGTCGCCGCGCACTGGAAATATAAGGAAGGGAGACGCGGCGCCGCGGACGAAGATCAGGCGCTGCAGGCGCTGCGCTCGCTCGTCGAGTGGACGCAGGAAGTTAAAGACTCGAAAGACTTCCTCGATTCGCTAAAGCTCGATCTCTACCCGAAAGACGTTTACGCGTTCACGCCCATGGGCAAGGTCATTCAGTTGCCCCGCGGCGCGACGCCGGTCGACTTCGCTTACATGATTCACTCTGAAGTCGGGAACACCTGCACCGGCGCGCGCATCAACGGACGCATGGTGCCGCTGCGCACGCAGATCCAGAACGGCGACGTCGTCGAGATCATCACCACGTCCAATTCGCACCCTTCGCGCGACTGGCTGAACTTCATCGTCACTTCGCGCGCGCGCAATCGCGTTCGCCACTGGGTATCCGAACAACAGCGCACGGAGTCGATCGAGATCGGACGAAAACTCTTCGAAAAAGAAGCCGGGCGTTTTCAGTTGTCGCCCAGGAAGATACTCAGCGACGGCGATCCGGTGATGAAACGCGTTGCCATGGACTACGGTTACGGGCGCGTCGACGACATCCTCGCCGCCATCGGTTACGGCAAGCTGATTCCGCGAAACGTGATCGCGAAATACCTCGGGCCTGAACAGTTCGAGCAACTCGACAAACAGAAAGAGTCGCGCCTCAGAAGCGGTGTACGCGCCGTCAAACGTCTTATTCGTCTGGGCGACGATTCGATCGTTGTGCGCGGCATTGACGACTTGATGGTGACGCGGGCGCGTTGCTGTAATCCGCTGCACGGCGAAGAGATCATCGGTTACGTCACGCGCGGCAAGGGCGTCGCCGTCCATACGACGCGCTGCAAGAACGTGACGCAGTTGATGATAAACCGCGAGCGCATCGTCGACGTGGAGTGGGCGGGCCGGCCAGAGAAGACGGCCTACGCCGTCAAGCTGCTGGCGATCACGGAAAACCGAACCGGCATGATCGCGGGCATCACCGGCGCGATTTCCGATATGAAAACCGGAATTCGCGATGCGCGGGCGTCAGTTGCGTCAGACGAGCGCGGGCATATTGAAGTGACGGTCGAAGTATTCGACGTTAAGCATCTCGACAAAGTGATCGGATCCATCAAGGGCGTGCCCGGTGTGCTCGACGTTGAGCGTTTGCAGGGGGCTGTCTGATTTTGCGCCCGTTGTGGGCTATCTGCTAGAATCCCGCCTTTGCTTAAAGAACCGGTAAAAACTCCACACGCGCCTGCCGCACTCGGCCCGTATTCGCAGGCAATTAAAGCCGGCGGATTTGTGTATCTGTCGGGGCAGGTGGCAATCGATCCCGCGACCGGCGAATTTGTCGCCGGCGGCATCGCGGAGCAGACGGAGCGCGTCTTAAAAAACGTCACCGCCGTTCTGGAGGCAGCCGGAAGTAGTTTGGATCTCGTGGTAAAGACGACGGTTTTCCTGGCGGACATGGCCGAATTCACCGCCATGAACGAGGTCTATGCGAAGTTTTTCCCTGAACCGTACCCGTCGAGATCGACTGTCCAGGCAGCTCGTTTACCGCGCGATGCGCGAGTCGAGATCGAGGCTGTGGCGCTGCTTCGGGATTAAGTCAGAAATGAAACAACCGGCCAGAGTGGCCGGTCGTTCGAAATTGACAATTTATCGGGGGTAGGCGGAGGTTAGCGGCTCAGGCGGCTTTGGCGACCTTACCTGCCTTGATGCAGGTGGTGCAGACCTTCATCCGGCGAGCGCCGCCTTGTGGCGACTTGACGCGAATCGATTGCAGGTTCGGGTCGAACCGGCGTGGGGTGCGATTATTCGCGTGCGAGACATTGTTGCCGAATTGAGGTCCCTTGCCGCAGACTTCACAACGTTTGGCCATACTGTTTTTGCTACCTCCGTAATAGAAAACCAAGGTTTATAGCAAACGCGTTTCCACGTCGTCAAGCAGCGGCTCGGCCGCAATGTGGATTAATGATAAGGAGCGAGTCAGAAAAGTGGGAAAAATCGGAAAACTTCTTGCTGTGAGTTGTTTGGCCTCCGTGGCCCTTCTCGCGGGCGCGTGCGCGTCCGGCGGCTCTCAGACCAAAACTAACGAGGTCGCCGCCACCGTCAACGGCCGGAACATCATGCTTTCCGACGTCGAGCGGACGCTGAACCAGCAGACGGGCGGCAAACCGGCGGCGTTGAACCAGCTTCAGCTGGCCCAGGCTCGCCTCCAGATTCTCGACAATCTCATTCAGCGAGAAGTGCTGTTTCAGCGTGCGGAGCGCGAAAAGCTCCTGCCGACCGATGCGCAGATCGAAACCGCCATCGCGTCGCAAAGACAGGGCATGACGGCCGAAGATTTCGAGAAAACCCTCGCCGCGCAGAACCTGAACATGGAGATTCTGCGCTCGGAAGCGCGCAAGAACCTGGCGATCGCCGCGTTACAGGAGAAGTACACGCAGCAGATCAACATCAGCGACCGCGAAGTCGAAGATTTTTACAACGCCAACCGCAACCAGTTTGTGAACCAGCGCGGCGTCGAGCTCGCGATGATCATGGTTGACCCCGCTGACAACAGCGCCCAGGGAATTACTGACGACGCGAAGAACGAAACTGACGCGAAGCTGAAGATCGACAACGTCTATCAGCAACTGCAGGGCAAGGCTGACTTCGCCAGCGTCGCTCGCGCGAGGAGCGAAGATTACAACAGCGTGCCGGCAGGCGGCGATATCGGCTTCGCCACTGAAGAGGATCTGAAGAGCAACAACTTTCCGCCGGAGCTGATCTCGAATATGTTTGGACCGATGCAGATCGGCGACTACACGCAGCCGGTCCGTTTCAGCAATGGCAAGTGGTACATCTTCAAACTCGCCGCGAAGCGTCTGCAAACCGAGAACCTGACGCTGGAAAGCCCCGGCGTGCGGCAGCAGATCGCGCAAGGCCTGACGAACCAGCGCAAGCAGATTCTTAACGCCGCGTTACTGGAGACGGCGATGAACGAGGCGAGAATCGTCAACACGCTCGCCGCCAACATGCTGAACAATCCGGGTAATCTCGGTCTGCGACCGGCCGGCACGAGCGGAGGACAAGCAACTCCGGCCGCCAGTCCGGCAGCCAGCGCGGCAGCCACGCAACAGCAGCCGGCTTCAACTCCGGCAACGTCCAGCGCGCCGGTGACAGTGAGACCCAGTGGTTCGCCGAGTGGTAACGCGAACAAGTAGTACATCGTAGCGATATCCTGCGTGTCTCCGCCTCCTCAAACGCGGAGACACAAAGCACCTCCATGTTGTTCCGTCTTTCAGAAGTTCATAAATCGTACGGCGTTCAGGACGTGCTGCGGGGCACGTCTTTGCAGGTGAACCCGGGCGAACACGTCGGGCTCGTCGGTCGAAACGGCGCCGGCAAGAGCACGATCTTTCGTCTTGTACGCGGCGACGAAACTGCGGATCGCGGCGACGTCGTCCGCGCGCGCGGCGTGAAACTGGGCCTGTTGGACCAGCATGTTCACTTCAAGCCCGGCTCTACCGTTCACGAATCTGCGCTGGCAGCCTTTGGACGCTTGCAGCAGATCGAACACGAGATGCACGAGCTCGAGCATCGCATGGCGGACGCCGGCGACGATCTCGACAAGATCCTCGAGCGCTACAGCGATTTACAACAGGAGTTTGAGCACGAAGGCGGTTTCGAGTACGCCGCGCGCGCGGAGTCGATCCTTCAGGGGCTCGGTTTCGAGCGCGAGATGTGGTCCATGGAAACGGAAAAACTTTCCGGTGGCCAGCAAAACCGCCTCGGCCTTGCGTGTCTGTTACTAGCTGCTCCGGACGTCTTACTGCTCGACGAGCCGACGAATCACCTGGACGTCAACGCCGTCGAGTGGCTGGAAGAGTTTCTGACGGACTATCCGGCGGGATTTGTGATTGTCAGCCACGATCGTTATTTCCTCGACCGCTGTTGCCGCCGCATTATCGATCTTGAAAACGGCCGCGCGTCGAGTTACACGGGCAACTACTCCGATTATCTCGTCGAGCGTGAAGAGCGCCGCGAGGCGCAGCAACGTGCTTACGACAATCAGCAGCAGTTGATCGCGAAGACTCAGGAGTTCATTCGGCGTAACATCGCGGGACAGAAAACGAAACAAGCGAAGTCGCGGCGCAAGATGCTCGAGAAGCTTGAACGCCTCGACGCTGTCCGGCCCGATCAGTCGTCGGGCGACTTTCGTCTACAGGCAATTGAGCGCACCGGCAACCACGTGCTCACGGTCACCGATCTCTCCGTCGGTTATCCCGACAAGCTTCTGGCGGCAAAGATCTCGTTCATCCTGCGTCGTGGCGAGTGCCTCGGAATCATTGGCCCAAACGGCTCGGGCAAGACCACGTTCTTGAAAACGATCATGAAGAAGATCGACCCGCTGGCGGGTGAGGTCCGCTGGGGAACGAAGGTCCAGATCGGCTACTACGCGCAGCAGCTTGACGATCTTGACGATCGCAACGAGATCATCATGGAGCTGCGTCGCGTTGCGCCTTCGACCGCGACTGCCGGTGAGTTGCGCTCATTTCTGGCGAAGTTTCTTTTCACGGGCGACGACGTTTACAAACACGTCCGCGATCTTTCAGGCGGTGAAAAGGGACGGCTGGCGCTGGCCAAGCTGATCTACTCGCGCGTGAACGTGCTCGTGCTCGACGAGCCGACGAACCATCTGGACATCCCTTCGCGTGAGGCGCTCGAAGAAGCGCTGGCGGCTTATGAGGGAACGATCATCACGATCAGTCACGACCGTTACTTTCTCGATCGCGTCGCGACGCAGATCCTCGCGCTTGATGGCATTGGTGGCGCCGAACATTATGACGGCGACTACACCGAGTATCACGATTGGAAGCTGGGACTCCGTGAATCGTCTGTTGTGATAGAGCCCGAGCAGGAGAACCTTGTTAGTGTAGTTGCTGTGCCTGCTCCAATCCCCGAAGCACCCGTCGTTAAAGCTAAGCCTTCAGCTCCAAAAAAGCCGGGCGTTAAAGTGATCAAGAAAAAGAAGCCCGACGCGAGGACGCCCGAAGTCGTCGAGAACGACATCGCGAAGGCCGAGCAGCGGCTTAACGAGATCTCGCAGCAGATGGGCACGCCCGAAGTCGCGCGCGATGCTGATCGGATGATGGCCCTCAACGACGAGTATCAGCAGACCGAAGCATTGCTCAAGGGCCTTTACGACGAATGGGACCGCCTGAGCGAAGAACCCGCCCGCGCGTCCACTTAACTGCCACAAAAAGGCTTTTTTGTGGTTTAAATACTTACCAGCGGTAGCGAGCGGTATCGCTTGCCGGTCAATTTCGACAACGCGTTCACCACTGCCGGAGAGATCACCGGCACCGGCGGCTCACCGCAACCCGTCGGCGGTTGCGTGCTCGGCACGATGTGCACGTCGACTGCTATCGGCGCGTCGACGATATACGGCGGAACATAGCCATCGAAGTTGCGCTGCTCCACTCTTCCATTCTTCAACGTGATCGCGCCTTTCGCCATCAACTGCGTCAGACCAAACGACACGCCCGCCTGAAACTGGCTCTCGATTGACAACGGGTTAACGGCCAGACCGCAATCGACGGCCAGCGTCGCACGATGAATCCTCGGCCGCTTGTTCTCGATCGACACGTCGACCGCGCAGGCGACGCCGGTGTCGAATGACTCGTGACACGACATGCCGAACGCGTGTCCCTGCGGCAGACTGTTGCGCCAACCAGCCGTCGTTTTTTCAAGCAGGTCCAGCGTGCTCAGCAACTTTTTCGCTTCCGGTTTGAGTAGCTTGCGCCGGTAAGCGAACGGATCGATTTTAGCTCGCGTCGCCAGCTCGTCGATCAGCGTCTCCATCACAAATGCGGTGTGCGTGTGTCCGACGGAGCGCCACCACAGCACCGGCACGTTCACTTTCGGATGGTGAGCTGAGACGTGCAGGTTCGGAATGTTGTAGTGAGTATCGGCGGCGCCTTCGGTCGCTGTCGAGTCGACGCCGTTTTTCACCACGAACGCTTCAAACGGTGTGTCTGCGGTTATCGATTGTCCGACGATGACCTGACGCCACGCTGTCGGAAATCCGTCTGCTCCGATGCCGACTTCGACGCGATGGAAATGCATCGGGCGGTAGTAGCCCCCCTGCACGTCATCTTCTCGAGTCCAGACGAGTTTGACTGGTGTTCCGCGCAGGCGTTTGGCGATCGTGGCGGCTTCGCGTTGAACGTGAGAATCGGCGGTCGCGCGGCGTCCAAAACCTCCACCCGCCATCTCGGTATGAAAAGTTACCTGCGCGGGTTTCAGTCCCAACACTTCTGCAACCGCCATCTGATCGCCGGTTTGAAACTGAGAGCCGGCCCAGACTTCCGCGCGATCGCCGTCGAAACGGACAGTGGTGTTCAGCGGCTCCATCGGCGAGTGGGCCAGAAATGGAAACTCGTATTCGGCAACGATCCGGTTCGACGCGGCGACCTGGTCTAACGCCTTCGGATCGCCGTTGCTGACAGCAACCTTGCCCGGCGTACCGGCAAGCTGCTTGTACCTGGTCCATAGCTCAGCGCTGTCAGCCGCCTCGACGCCTGCGAGATCCCATTCGATCTTCAGCCGGCTGCGAGCCTGTTTTGCGGGCCAGAACTTATCCGCCACGACAGCGACGCCTGTGCCTTTCGCGAGCTGAATCTCGAACACGTCGCGAACGCCTTCGACGCGCCGCGCTTCGTCGTCGACGATGCTCTTCACGCGCGCGCCAAAGACAGGCGGGTGGGCCACGACCGCGACCTTGATTCCGGGCAGATCGAGATCCAAACCGAACTTCAGTGAACCGTCGCACTTCGGATGGCTGTCGAGTCTCTTTACTTTCTTACCGACGAGCCGCAGTTCAGCCGGGCTCTTCAGTACCACTTTCACCGGCACTGATTTGCGCGCAGCTTCGCTCGCGAGCTCGGCGTACGTGGCTGAACGTCCGCCGGGACCGTGGACCACGCTCGCTTCGGTCCGACACTGATCGGGAGTTGTGTTCCAGCGCTCGGCAGCGGCGGCGACGAGCATGGCCCGCATCTTGGCGCCCAGTTCGCGATATTGCTGATACGAGTGCGCGACCGAGCCGGAGCCGCCGACCATTTGGATTCCAAACAGCGGGTCCTTGTAGACGTCGGCCGCGGGCGCGAGCTCGGCAATCACGTTGGACCAGTCGGCGTCCAGCTCGTCTGCGAGCAGCATCGGCAGGGCAGTTTGCACTCCCTGCCCAAACTCGAGCCGGTTGACCTGAATCACGATCTTGCCGTCGGGCCTGATGTTGACGAACGCATCGGGCGGATACACTTTCTCCGGCGGCTGGCCGCCTTCCTGTGCCTGCGCTGTGCTTGCGGCGCGTGGATCGAGATACAGCGACACGAACAGTCCGCCGGCCGCTGCAAACGACACGCGCATGAACCCGCGACGATTTATGGAAGCCAACATCATGCGCCTCCTTTGCCGAGCTGCGCCGCGGCGTTTTTGATTGCCTCGCGAATGCGTGGGTAAGTAGCGCAACGGCAGATGTTTCCGCCCATCGACTCGTCGATGTCTTGGTCGCTGGGTTTCGGCGTGTGTTTGAGCAGCGCGACGGCGGCCATGATCTGTCCGCTCTGGCAGTAACCACACTGCACGACGTCCGTGTCGACCCATGAAGCCTGGACCACTCGTCCGACGTCGTCCTGCCCGATCCCTTCGATCGTGACGATCTGACGATCGCCGACGTGCGAGATGGGGACGACGCACGAGCGCGTCGCGATTCCGCCGACGTGTACGGTGCATGCGCCGCAGGCACTGATCCCGCAGCCGAACTTCGTTCCCGTCATTTTCAGATCTTCCCGCAGCACCCAGAGCAGCGGTGTTGACGGATCGGTTGTTACTTCGCGCCGTTTTCCGTTTACGTTTAGTTCGTAGGTGGCCATTGTTCGTTTCCTATTTTCCTGATGGACATGGCATGCGGGCCGCGACCCAGCGACGAGTGGCGGCGACAAATTGTTCGTGCGTCAGCGGCGGCGGTGTCCGCATTGTTCCGTCGGGTCTCTGGCCGGGGTCCCACGCCCACTTCACGAGCGGTTCTTCTTCGTGATGCTTCAGTATGCCTGGTCCATTGAGACCATTGTTCTTTGCGCTGTTTGTCAATGCGCGACAGACGGCGGCGCTCGAGAGCGGTTGATCGTTGGTGTCCTGCCACTTCATTGAGAGCGGCGCGAGGTGCCAGGCGTGCCCGCCGGGAACGCCGGTGCTGTCAGCGTTTGTCTCCTGATGGCAGCTCGCGCAATTGAGGCCGGGCACACCTTTGCCGCCCGGCCCGCGCACGACGTTCGCGACGTGACGATGTCTGTCGTCGCCCTGCTGCGGGTAATTCGTGGCGGTGTGGCAATTGATGCACCGCGGGTGAGTGAGCACTGAATAGATCTGTTCCCACGCGGCCAGTCCCTGCGCGGTGGTGGTCCGCTGAGGTCCGAAGATCTTAGTTCCGGCGGCAGCGCTGACCCCAAACACCGCAACCGCGATCACCAAAACGCCGGCGCGACTCCCAGGCATCAGAATCCTCCTCGATAATTGTTCGTTTCGCGGAGTATCGGGTACGAATTGGATCGTGTCAACGAAACTTTTCTCATTCGTTTATAATCACGCTTCATGACGTCACTGTTCTCGCAGTCCAAAGCAATCATTGGTGTGATTCACGTCGGCGCGTTGCCGGGGACGCCGCGCGCTTCGCAGAGTGTGGCTGAGCTGGTTGCAGCGGCGAGAGCCGAAGCGAGGCTCTATCGCGAGTCTGGTGTCGATGGTCTGATCGTCGAGAACATGCACGACGTGCCTTATCTTCGCGGTGAAGTCGGGCCTGAGATAGTCGCTGCGATGACGGCCATCTGCGGCGAGGTCAAAGCGGAGTGCGGTGTAGCGGTGGGCGTCCAGATACTCGCCGGAGCAAACATCGAAGCGATGGCAGTGGCCCACGCCGCCGGTCTCGATTTCATCCGCGCGGAGGGTTACGCGTACGCGCACGTCGCCGACGAAGGACTGATTGAAGCGTCCGCTGCAAAGCTGTTGCGTTACCGGAAACTGATCGGCGCCACGCGCGTCCAGGTCTGGACCGACGTGAAGAAGAAACATGCCGCACATGCGATCACGGCGGACGTTAGTTTGGGCGAAACAGCCGAGACGGTGGAGTTCATGGGCGCCGACTGCGTGATCGTAACCGGCAGCGCCACCGGTAAAGCGCCGATAGTTGCTGACGTGCGGGAAGCAAAGAGTCATTGCCGCTTGCCGGTCTTTCTCGGCTCGGGGATAACTGAGAAAAACCTGGCCGAATTTTATGGCGACGCTGACGGATTCATCATCGGCTCGGCCTTCAAGATCGACGGCCTTTGGTCCAACACAATCGATCCCACCCGTATCACCAGAGTTATCAATGTCCTGAACAGGCTCCGTGAACATGACTAAACACCGCGTCTCGCTGTTGCTTCTCGTCGCCGTCCTTAGCATCACCTGTCATCGCACTCCCGGCGATACGAACAATCAGACCAGCGAACGAGCTCTCGTCATTCAATCAACTCAGTCTCCAACCGGCGGCGACAGCCGCGAACCCGAACTCACCTCGACTCCCGATGGACGCGTAATTCTGAGCTGGGTTGAGAAGAGCGGCGACAAGCGATACGCCCTGCGCGCCGCGGTGCTCAATCACGACCGCTGGAGCGATGCGCAAACCGTATCTGAAGGTGAGAACTGGTTCATCAACTGGGCCGACTTTCCTTCCGTCATCGGTCTGAAAGACGGCTCACTCGCCGCGCACTGGCTGGTCCGCAGCGGCGCGGCGACTTACGCGTACAACGTCAACATCTCGCAATCGAATGACGACGGAAAGAATTGGCGCCAACCGCTCGTGCCCCATCGCGACAACACGCAAACGGAGCACGGCTTTGTCTCACTTCTTCCGTTAACGGACGGGCGGCTCGGCGCGATCTGGCTCGACGGGCGCAACATGAAGAACACGAATGACGACGACGAGCACGCGCCTTCAGCTGAAAGCATGACGTTGCGTTACGCCGCGATCGACGCGAGCGGCAACCTGTCCGACGAA
Organism: Pyrinomonadaceae bacterium; assembly: GCA_036279935.1. Taxonomy (GTDB): domain Bacteria; phylum Acidobacteriota; class Blastocatellia; order Pyrinomonadales; family Pyrinomonadaceae; genus PSRF01. The sequence goes on along the minus strand of DASURS010000295.1, from coordinate 14,592 downwards.
GCACAACTCGACGAGCGTACGTGCGAGTGTTGTCAGACGTCCGCTGCGGTTACGGACCAGGGACCGATAGCTCTTTACCGCGACCGTTCGCCGAACGAAACGCGCGACATTTACATCGTGCGGCAAGTGAATGGAAGTTGGACCGCTCCGCAAGCTGTCTTCGCCGACAACTGGCAGATCAACGGTTGTCCGGTTAATGGACCATCAGTCGCTGCCGACGGCGCGAGAGTCGTCGTCGCGTGGTTCACGAGCGCCGGCAACACGCCACGCGTGAAAGTCGCATTCTCGCAGGACGCCGGCGTGACGTTCAGCCAGCCAACAAACGTCGACGACGGCGAAACGCTGGGACGCGTCGACACGCTGCTGCTTCCCGACGGCTCGGCTCTCGTGTGCTGGTTATCGGGCACCGCTGAGGGAGGCGCGATCAAAGTGCGCCGTGTTCAGCCGAACGGCGTCGCCGGACCCGCGGCCGAGATCGCAAAGACTGACATCTCGCGATCGAGTGGTTTCCCGCGAATAGCGCGTCTCGGCGACAGAGTCCACTTCGCCTGGACAGAATTCGGCAAGCCGTCACGCGTGCGCACCGCGGTCACCGACGTCTCCGCGTACAAATGATTGCGAAACCGGCGAGTGGTTCTCGTCGTAATGTCTCTAAACACTCATTCGCTTAGAGGACAACCCAATGAGCACGGATTATTCATCAGGCACGACAGTGAGCGACCATGATGTGACGCTGGCGATACCGGGCGACGTCGAGAGCGTCAGGATGCGTCTGAGCGACGCGCTGCAAACGCTTGGCTACCGGGTCCTCGGTGAACAGCCGCTCTATGCGAAGCGCAGCAGCCGCGGGTGCGCCGCCTGGGACTGCTCGTACAACGTTCTCGATTACCCGACTTCCGTCTCGATCTCACTCAAGCAGACCAATAACGTAGCGGTCGTCGCGACGTTCAACTACGAAATCAAGAGCTTCATGCCGATGACGAAGGGTGACAAACAGACCCTTACACGCGAAGCGGAAGCGATTGCGGCGCTGGCGACGGAGCGTCTGGCCATCTCAGCCTGCCGCGCGTGTGGCACTCAAGTGACCGACGAGTCGCATTTCTGCCGGCGATGCGGCGCACCGCTCGTGCTGGACGTGCCGGAGCTCGAAGTACTGCGGCTCACGCGATCGACGCGCGGCAGCTATCACAATATCTTCGTCGGACTGAGTGCGCTGCTGTTGTCATTCCTTTTCATATTGCTGTTCTTCGTGCTCCCCGGCCCCCGAATCTACTGGCCGCTACTCTGGATCGCGATCCCGTTTGCCACTTACGCGTTCATGCTAATCGGTCAAGGTTCGTGGCAACTTCACCGCACCTTGAATCCCAAGTCGACGAAGACCGTCGTCGCCGGCACGCAGCCTGTTCTCCCGGCAACAGCAGTGACGACGGCGTTGCCGCCCGCGCGCCCGGGCATGTCTGTCACGGAAGCGACAACCGATCTGTTATCCGCGAGCGATAGTCGCGTCGCCGAACCCGTCGAGCGCAAGGATCGCACGACGGCTGAAATGAACGCCGAAGGCCTGATGTAACACCCACGCGCTCAGCCGAACGGGTTTTCGTCCGCGCTTGGGCCATAGATCGACGGGAGCGGCACGTCGAGTTCGCGCAAGTAGACGCTTAACTGCCCGCGATGGTGGTACCAGTGATTCAGCATAATCGTTCGGACCATTCCGATGCGCGGCACCGCGAAGATCTCACGATCGCCTTTCATCATGCGCCACGTTCCCAACAAAGTTGAGTCGTCCATGCCGCTGAGCGCGGTTTTTGCTTTCGCGATACTGTCGTCGAGCGCCGGCGCCAACTCTGATGCGTGGTTGGGTACGGGATCGGTGAACTGAGGCGCCTGCACCTCAGACTTCGCGACCAACTCCGCGACCGCTCCAGGCACTGTTGCGACGTGCAGCGCGAGCTCTCCAAGTGTCCTTGCTTTTTCATGCGGACGCCATGCCAGATGCTCGTTCGGCACGCGCTCCAAAACACGTCGCGTCGTCTGCGCCTCTTGTTCGAGTTCTTGTAACAGTCCGTCTATTAACGCCATCCGTATTGGTCCTTTCGTCAAGTTATTGTTGTGACAACTTTCTGAGGTATTGATCTGCTTGGTTCCTCGTCATGTTCACTTCTCCGTTGGGTCGCCCGGCAGGTGAGCTCAACACCAAACCCCACAGTTGATGCGAGCCCACCTGCTTTCAACACAGGCCGCGCCCCTTGGGCCTGTGTGCACCGCGCGTCCGGAGTACCCCTCGATGCTGTGTGGGCCGTAGTGCAAGAGCTTTGCCAATCGCGTTTGCGAAGAATAGCGGGTGCTGGATGTGTGTATGCGTGATGAGTGGTGACGGCGGCTTGTCACGTGACGATATTTGGCCACCATACTTAGACAGGATCTTTCGCTTCTTCGATTTTTTGAATGAAGCATTTGCTCATGAGGCTCGTTGAGACAAGTCGGGTCCCGTTTTCATGTATTCTCATCAGGAGTTGCTTGCCGCGGTCGTCGATAAAACTAACGCTGGTGAGATCGATCAGCAGGTCTGACTGATCCGACGACGCCTGTAGCCAACACTTCGCGAGCTCGTCTACACAAGCGCCGGAGAGTTTTCCTTCGAGGATGAGCCGCGTCACCGCGGCTTCTTTATTGCAGGTAATTCTGATCAAATCGTAAGGCATGCGAGAGGACCACGTGCAATTCGCTTGCCGCATTTAATGAGCAGAGGCAGGGAACCGAAACGCCGCTTTGCTCGTAGGCAAGCAGTCCGTTATTCTTAAAACACGCAAACGTTCATGGGAGGCAGGAAGTGATAGGTAACGCCGCTCAACCCGCCGGCATCGATCGTCGAACCCGGAATTACCTGACATTGCTTGAACTCTCGAAGGCGATCGCGTCTCATCGCGATCAGTCGGAGCTCTTCCACGACATCGCCTGCCGGCTCAAAAATTTATTCGAGTTTCGCGACCTCGCGGTCATGTTGCATGACGAGCAGCGTGACCTCATGCGGTCGCATATTTTTGAAGGATGCGATCTCGCCGAGTGGCTCGCACAGACACCGGCCGAGGTACCGATCGAGGGGTCGATAAATGGTTACGTCTGGTCGCACCAGAAACCGTTGATTATTCGTGACCTCGATCAGGACTATCGTTTCCCGTCTGCTGAGATCCTTCGCGAGAAGGGAATCAAGTCAGTCTGCTGTCTGCCGTTGACCACTGGCCGCCAACAGCTCGGAACCTTGAACTTGTGGAGCCAGCAGGTTGGCGCGTACGACGATTTCGATCTCGATTTCGGACAGTTAGTGGCGGCGCAGGTTGCGGTCGCGGTGGAAGGCCATTTTTATCGTGACCAGTTGGCCCGCGAGCGCGATCGTTCGCAACTGCTGTTGCAGGTGAACAATACGCTCGTCTCGAATTTGAATCTGCCGGAGTTGTTGTCTGCGATCTCGACTTCGTTGAGCAACGTGATGCCGCATGAAGCGGCGGCACTGACGCTCTACGACGAGTCGGTCAACCAACTGCGGATCGCGGCGTTTGATTTTCCGGAACACGACGATCCATGTGCGGTCCGCGAAGTTATTCCGTTGGACGGCAATCCACTTGGCGAAGCGTTTACGACGAGGCGGACGGTCTTGATCGACTATGATCTGGACGATCCGCGCGCGCGTTGTTTGGGAATGCCGTCCGGGTGCGCTTCACCGCTGATCTTCAGAGATCGAGTGTTGGGTGTGTTGGGCATCAAGAGCACGCGTCTCCATGCTTTCACGCAGGAGGACGCGGAACTGTTTGAGAAAGTCGCGAGCCAGGTGGCGATTGCCGTCGAAAACGCGCTTACGTACAACGAGATCGCGACGCTGAAGAACAAGCTCGAAAAGGAGAAGCTGTACCTCGAAGAAGAGATTCGGAGCGAATACAACTTCGAGGAGATCATCGGCAGCAGTTCCGTGCTCAAGCGCGTGTTGCAGAACGTCGAGACGGTTGCGACAACTGGTTCGACTGTTTTGATCTACGGCGAAACGGGCACGGGGAAAGAGTTGATTGCGCGCGCTATCCACAATTTGAGCGAACGCCGCGAACGCACGCTCGTCAAAGTAAACTGTGCGGCCATTCCGACGGGGCTGCTGGAGAGTGAGTTGTTCGGACATGAGAAAGGCGCGTTCACCGGAGCGATCGACCGCCGCGTCGGCAGGTTCGAACTGGCGCACCAGGGAACGATTTTTCTCGACGAAGTCGAAGACATTCCGCTCGATTTGCAGTCGAAACTGTTGCGCGTGCTTCAGGAGCAGGAGTTCGAGCGGTTAGGAAGCTCGCGCACGCTTCGCGTCGACGTGCGAGTCGTGGCGGCGACGAATGCTGATCTGGCCCAACTCGTGGAAGAGAAGAAGTTTCGCAGTGATTTGTATTACCGGTTGAATGTGTTTCCCATCAACGTGCCGCCGTTGCGGGAGCGTCCCGAAGACATTCCGCTGCTGGTGCATTTCTTCGCTAACAAGTTTGCGCAGCAGATGAAGCGAAGCATCGAGAGTGTTCCGAAGGAGACGATGGCGGCGCTGGTGAGTTATCACTGGCCGGGGAACATTCGCGAGTTACAGAACCTGGTGGAACGCGCGGTGATTCTGTCGCGAGGGTCTAGTTTGGAGATTCCGTTGGGCGAGTTGAAGCAGGCCTCAAGACCGAACAATCATTCGAATGGTGGCGCCACGCTGGAGAACGTCGAGCGCGATCACATTCTGAAGACTCTAAGCGAAACGAAGTGGGTGATTGGCGGACCGACGGGCGCCGCGGCGCGTCTCGGGATTAATCGAACCACGCTCAATCATCGTTTGCGCAAGCTGGGGATCGTTCGTCCGCAGCCGCAACAGACCTGATGCGTTGGCCCTTGTTTCGGTGACCAAATTTGATGACGGCATGTGGTCACCTGTCGAAATACGGCCACGCAATGCAACACGACCTGGACCTTGGTGGTCCAGGTCGTCCTGCTTTTCGGATCATTTGTTGATGGTCGCCTGAGTGTTTGCGGATTTCAGGATGACGCTCTGATTGGTGCCGCGGAAAGTGATGCTAACTAGTCTGTCTTCATTGTTTACCTCGCGCACGACGTGCTCCGTGCCCCACGCAGTCGTGGGCCGAGTCTCCAACTGCACCGCCGATTTCGCGATCTCTTTTTTGCCTTTCCAGATCGACAATTCGCTACTCTGATCGTCAAACTTCACGTCGTAAGTGCCTTTCTCGACTAGCACTTCGCCGAACCGCGTGTCTGATTTCAGAGTGATGGTGGCCTTGTGACCTTTCGCCAGGGCAGCGGCGCTTGCGAGCGTAACCACCAGTAACGCCACGACAAGTCGACTAAGTCTGTGTCTCATTCTCTACTCCTTCGTCAATGTTCGTCTTGAGAGACGCGACGAAGGGCATCGCAAGACTTGGACCACAGTTTTGTTAAGCAATGGTGTCTGGACATTGCAGTCCTTCGCGGTTAAAACTCATTGATGCAAACATAATCTGATCTGGGAGGGGAATTATGCCGACACGGAAAGCTGAAGCAGAGTGGGAAGGAAACTTGGCGGAGGGAAATGGACGATTGAAAGTCGGGAGTGGCGCTTTTGATGGTCCGTACTCGTTCAAATCGAGATTTGAGGAAGGACAATCAGCCACGAACCCGGAAGAGTTGATCGGTGCGGCTCACGCCGGCTGTTTCACCATGGCGCTCACTGCGCAACTATCGCGCGCCGGCCTGGTCCCGACGCGTATCCACACCACTGCACAAGTCAAACTGGAGAAAGTCGGCGACGCGTTCTCGATCACGAAAATCGATCTCGACACGGAAGCCTCGATTCCGGGGATCGACGATGCTGCCTTCCAGAAACACGCGCTCGACGCAAAACAGAATTGTCCCGTGTCGAAAGCGCTCGCAGGCACTGAGATTGGTTTGACCGCCCGACTCTCCAGTTGATGATTGGGATGTGAGTTCTGGTAGGCGCGTGGGGGTTCGAACCCCAGACCTCTGCCGTGTCAAGGCAGCGCTCTACCGCTGAGCTACGCGCCTGTAAATTGCACGACGGTTTGAACGTAGAACGTCTAACCGGAGTGACGCCAATAGTACGCGACACGGATGAGGTCTGCAACCATGCCCTCTTAATAGAGTGTGACGGTAGCTCTCAGCCAGTTGTGATCACTTGGCCGGACTCCGAGGTCGTCCGTAATTCCCCAGCGTTGGCTGACGGCAGGACACTGGCCATTCACGAGCTCGCAGGGTTTTCTCAAGTCAGGCAGGTCGATGGCGACCAGTCCGACGGAGCCCTGGAGAAACACGTAGTCAATCCTTCTCGTGTCGTGCGTGCGTGTAGTCAAATCTCCGAGCGTCATGTCTGACACACCATCGCCGTCGCGGTCCGACCATGCAGCCGTGGCGGCGCCGAGTTGCAGGCCGAGCTTCCAGGCGTCGACATAATCTGAAAACAGCGGATACTGCGGGAACAAGGGAGTCATGTCGAAGTCGCCGGCAAGAATGATCGAGCGGTAACCGAGGCTGGCGATCCAGGAGTTTAACTCCCGCGCCTGCGCATCACGCTGCCATGATTTACCGGTTTCGATGTCGGCGGAGGAGTCGGCGCACTTCGACCAGCAGAGGTGCGTGTCGACGATCAGCGCGCGTTTGTCCTCGACGGTGACGTCAATTGCGACCGCGCTCTTGTCGACGCTCGTGCTGCCGTCAAAGCTGATGAAACCGCTGCTGAGGTTGTGACTGTAAGTGTTATTCACGGTCACCGTGGCGGTGCGGTACCAGATAACTTGACCGTCGTTGATCTGGGTCGAGTTGGCGACGTAGAGCGTGCGGTTGAAGCCGAGTTCGGCGAAGGCGGCGTCCCAGTTTGGCAGATCGCCGGGACTGACTTCCTGAGCGGAGACGACGTCGGCGAGTGAGGCAAGCAGTCTTGCCTGGCCGGCGAAGTCGTAGGCCGTGGCTGTGTTCTGGCCGTGCTGGAGGTTCGCCGTAATCACCGTCAGTTGGACTGTTGGTATTGGCGACGGCGACGGTGACGGTTCGGGGGTTGGCGTTGGTGTTGGTTCAGGCGTCGGAGTTGGCACTGGCGTTGGTTCGGGAGTCGGAGTGGGTGTTGGCGTGGGTGTTGGCGTGGGTGTTGGCGTGGGTGTTGGCGTGGGTGTTGGCGTGGGTGTTGGCGTCGGAGTTGGCGTCGGAGTTGGCGTCGGTGTGGGAGTTGGAGTTGGAGTTGGAGTTGGTGTTGGTTCAGGTGTCGGAGTTGGCACTGGCGTTGGTTCGGGAGTCGGCGTGGGTGTTGGCGTGGGAGTTGGTGTTGGCGTGGGGGAGGGCTTCGGTTTTCCCTTGGGAGTCGGCGATGGTGTTGGCGACGCTGTCGGCGTTGGCGACGGCGTCGGGGTTGGCTTCGCCCGTTGGGAGTAAGTTCTTTCGGGCCATGCACACAACAAGCACACTAAAAGAGCGAACGTGAGTAGGGACAAGTAGAGCTTCATGTTGTATCTCCGTCTGGGCGGTGTAAGGATATGCTCAAAAACATCGGTGCGGTTGAGCTACATGAAGGCTGGGAACCACGGGACGGGCAAGAACGACCGGCTTGTGGGAGCAGCCATCTTTGCGAGAGGACGGAGTTTATCATCACGCGAACCAAATCGCCAAATTTTGATAACACTTTTGTGATATTTGAGCGGATGACCCGATGAGACCACCGCGGGCACCTTAAGTTGATACAATCCCAACTGCCAATGAGTCGCTTTCAAAACCTCGACGTCGATCAGGCGCTGCGTTTGATCGTGGAGGGAACTGCCTCCGAAACCGGAACTGACTTTTACAGCGCACTGGTCAAAGGCCTTGCCGCAACCTTGAACACGAATGGTGCGTGGGTGACGGAGTTTGTCGAAGAAACAAACCGGCTGCGAGCGCTCGCGTTCTGGCTCAATGGCGAATTCGTCTCGAATTATGAGTACGACCTTCCGGGCACCCCTTGCGAGTCCGTGATAAGAGAAGCAAAGCTGGTTCACATTCCCGACAATGTTGCGCAACTTTTCCCAAACGATCCGGATCTGAAAGCATTCAGCGCGGTCAGTTATCTTGGGGTTCCACTCCGCGACGCGAACGGCGTGGTTCTTGGCCACCTCGCGATCCTCGACTCAAACCCGTTGCCCGCAGATCCACGGCTGCTGAACTTTTTTCGCATCTTCGCCGTTCGCGCTGCCGCCGAACATCGACGCCTGCGCGCGGAGGAGAAAGTGCGCGAGCGCGAAGAAAAACTAACGCGGCTGATCACCAGCGCGATGGACGGTATCCTCGAACTGGACCATGATCTAAACATCACTTTAGCCAACCAGGCTGCAGCCAAAATCTTCGCATCCTCGCAGGACGAATTAACCGGCGCGAACTTTCAGAAATTGCTGACTGAGAAAAGTCTCACCATTCTCGAAGATGTGCTGTCCCAGTTGAAATCGCCTACGGTTCAACGACAGCATGTTTGGATTCCTGCGGGACTCGAGGCGATTCAAACTGGTGGCCGGACAGTTCCACTCGAAGCAACGCTCTCATTATCAACGCCGAACGAACGCCAGTTTTACACGGTGATCTTGCGCAACGTGAACGAGCGTCATGAAGCGATGCGACAGATTGCACAACTGACGGAACAAACGGAATATTTGAAAGACGAGTTGAAGTCGGTTCACAACTTCGACGAGATCATCGGCGCCAGCGACGTAATGAACAGCCTGTTGCGCGACGTCGAGCGCGTCGCGGTGACGGCCGCCAGTGTTCTCATTCTCGGCGAGAGCGGCACGGGCAAAGAACTCATTGCACGGGCGATTCACAATGCCAGCAAACGGCGAGACAAGCCGCTCGTTAAAGTGAATTGCGCGGCGTTGCCGGCAACTCTTATCGAGAGCGAGCTTTTCGGTCACGAGCGCGGTTCATTCACCGGAGCAACCGCTAAAAGAGCCGGACGCTTTCAACTGGCCGATGAAGGAACGATTTTTCTTGATGAAGTCGGCGAGTTACCGCTGGAGCTTCAGGCCAAGCTGCTACGCGTGCTACAGGAAGGGGAGTTTGAGCCGGTTGGAAGCAGCAAGACGATTAAAATCGATGTGCGCGTGATTGCCGCGACCAATCGAGACCTGGAGAAGCAGGTAGCGGAGGGGCGGTTTCGCGAGGATCTTTATTACCGCTTGAGTGTGTTCCCATTGATAGTGCCGCCGTTGCGAAAACGCAAGGAGGACATCGTGCCGCTTGCTAAGGCTTTTCTGGCGCGCTCACTCCAGAAGCTTGGCCGTACGATGGAGCCTTTGAAGCCGGACGCCATCGCGCGGCTCAACGCTTATGACTGGCCGGGCAACGTTCGCGAGTTGCAGAACGTGATCGAGCGTGCGGTGATCGTCGCCGACGGTCATGGTCCAAATCTGGATCGGGCACTCCCACCGGCTGCCGTAGAAGCGCCGGTAACAGCAGTGAACGACAGGGTCTTAACTGTCGCCGAGCTTCAGGAGTTAGAGAAGAATAATATTCTCTCAGCACTGAAAACGTGTGGATGGCGGATCGCGGGCGACGACGGCGCCGCGAAACTGCTCGGCATGAAACCCTCGACCCTCAACTCTCGCATCTCCGCTCTCGGTCTTAAGAGACCTCCCGCTTTGTAGTAGGCATCGAGATCTCGCTTCGAAATCTCGCCACTAACGAAATCTCGCCACCTGAAATTGCGATTTTACCGGCGTTTTTCAACGGCACGACTCCTGCACTATGTGGTTGACGTTGGAAGTTTCAGACTAATGAAGGAGAGAAAAGCAATGCAGGAAATGGCAGTGGTTACAAAATTAAATGGTGTGGACGTGAGCCGGTTGTTCGAGACGATCGGAGCGATCAAGGAGACGCCACACTTGGCAGACTTCAAATTCCGTTTGCGCAACCGGTGGATAAACGGCGGGTTGAACCGCTCGACGATCAAGAACTTTTACGGCGCCGGCGGAGATAACCAGCGCGACGAGCCCTTCATTCTCGACGCAGACGAACCGCCCGTGTTGCTGGGCCAGGACAGCGCTCCGAATCCAGTCGAGTACCTGCTGCACGCATTGGTTGCGTGTGTAACGAGCGCGCTGGTCTATCATGCGGCCGCCAGGGGCATTAGGCTCGAGGAAGTGGAGACGAGGGCGGAGGGCGCGATCGACCTGCACGGCTTCCTGGGTCTTGACGACAGTGTTCGTCGTGGCTACAAGAACATCTCGATCAAGTTTCGGATCAAGGCCGACGTCCCCGACGAGCAACTCGAAGAACTGTGCCGCCTTGGGCCAACGTATTCGCCGGTGTTCGACTCGATCACGCGAGGTGTGAACGTCGAGGTGGGCCTGGATCGTTAGTACGCCACAGCATCATCCACATGTTCTAAAGGTGAAGGGCGGCTCCGCGGTTTGCCGCCCTCTTCGCTTCAGAAGATCGACGGGAGCTTTGCCTCATCAAGAGTCGAAAATCCCACCAACGGTAGTTGGTGGATGCTTCAAATGCGACCTACAGACAGGCCAGCTAGTCTTTGCGAATTCCACCAACGGCAGTTGGTGGATGGTTCATTTTTCAGCCTGTTTTTGGGTGGTAAGTGAAACTTCCACCAACTGCCGTTGGTGGGATTCGGGCAAATGGTTCAGCGCACTCGTAGGCTGAACATAACTATCCACCAACTGCCGTTGGTGGGATTTCCGACTTTTGAGGCAACGCCAATCGACGGGCATCTGATTCGACATTACCTCGCTTCACTGGGGCGCTACAACGCGCATTAGCTGCCCGCTCAGCCAACCACCATAAGTTCCGAGCGCATAACCAAGTACGGCTAGCAGCACTCCGACCGGCGCCAGCGCGGGATGAAAAGCCGATGCGACCACCGGCGCCGAAGCCGCGCCCCCAACATTTGCCTGACTACCCACGGCAAGGAAGAACAGCGGCGCTTTTATCAACCATGCGAGCAGCAACATGGTGATTGCGTGAAAGGCCATCCAGATCGCACCGACAAGAAAGAGCGCCGGCTCATCAAATACCGCCAGGATATTCATCTTCATGCCGATGGTAGCAATCAAGACATAGAGTAAAAGTGATCCGAGCGTTGAAGCGCCCACGCCTTCGAGAGCTCGAACGCGCGGCGACAACGAAAGCAAAAGCCCACCCGTCGTTGCAATCACGACGATCCAGAAAAACTTGCTGGTCAAGCTGAATTGGGCCAGGCTCGGAGCATGACGCTCGATCCGTGGCGCGATGAGGTCGGCGCCCAGATGTGAAGCCGCGGTAACAACGAAACCTACTGCAAGGACCGTGATCGTATCCTTAAGCGCCGGTATTTTCGCAATGCGAGTTCGGAACTCCTCGACCTTGCTTTTCACCTCATCGATTGCCGACGTGTCGGCGCCCACCTTCGTGTCGATCTGTCTTGCGCGGCCGGCGGCAAAAAGAAGGCACGCCATCCAGACGTTTGCTACGAGCACGTCAACCGCAATCATCACCGAAAACAATCGATCGCCTACCTCGTAGACTTCTTTCATCGCCGTCTGATTGGCACTGCCGCCAATCCAACTGCCGGCAATTGTCGCGAGACCACGCCAAACTGCTTCCGGTCCTTGTCCTCCCACGAGGTCTGGATTGATAAACGAGACGATCAAAACCGCCAGTGGTCCGCCAATGATTATTCCCACGGTTCCGCCGAGAAACATGATGACGGCTTTTGGTCCCAGTCGAGCGATGGCCTTGAGATCTATGCTGATGGTCAAAAGCACCAGACTCGTGGGCAACAGATACTGCGATGCTATGGTGTAGAGCTTCGAGACATCCCCAGAGTAAACGCCAACCGAACTGAAAACCGACGGCAGGAAGTAGCACAACAGCAGCGGCGGAATGAATGTGTAAAACTTTCTCCAGAGCGGAGCTTCGCTGTGTGAGGTAACAAAGACAAATCCGAGAATTGCCATCAGAATGCCTAAAACAATCGCATCATTCGTGATCAGAGGTGTCATTCAGTCGTCCTTAACCTATGTTGCACAGATCTTCTGACGCTACGATGCCGCCGGCATCGTCTGGGCCGATTTGTTCCTGAGCGGCTGGTTCACCGCGATAAAGTAGCTTCAGAAACGGCGGTGCGATCAATGTGGTCGCAACTGCCATGAAGAGTACGACACCATAAAGCTCTGGTCCTATTACGGCAAGGCTCAAGCCGATTTGGGCCACGATTATTCCGACTTCGCCGCGTGGCACCATTCCCATTCCCACCTGTGCCGCCCGCTTAACGCCGAGGTTAATAGCGCCCAAACCACATCCGAAAAGCTTTGTTGCCACAGCCACTAACGTTACAAGCACGCAAAGAAAGATGACCGAAGGAGAGCGAAAGACATCCAACCTTAGTTGCATTCCGATGTTGACGAGAAAGAACGGTACGAGGAATTCCGTCACTCCGTTTATTTGCCGGTGCATGTTGGGATGATCTTCGGAGGCCTCCGCCATCGCCATCCCAGCCAAAAATGAACCGATGATTGCTGCCACTCCGATGAAGGCTGCCGCTACCGATAAACCCAGGCACAAAACCAACCCAAGAATAAACATTCCATGCCCGCTTCGGAGTCGATCAGCGCTGGGCGCGACGCGCGTAACGACCGGCGCAGCCACCAAAGCCATGAAAACCGTGAATCCGATCGCTAGTGCAGCGGTCGTCAGTATTTCAACGTAATTGACGGCGCCGGCAGCCATGCTGGAGACGACGGCCAGGACCAGTAGCCCTAGAATGTCGTCGATCACTGCCGCGCCTAGAATGATGCGAGCTGTGGGCGCGTCAAGCAGTCCCATGGCTGAGAGCACTCGCGCCGTGATCCCGACAGAGGTTGCCACCAATGCGGTGCCAACGAAGAGCGATTCAACACTCGTGCTGCCCCACGCCGTCATCAGCAGCCAGCCGCCGAGAAACGGAAGCACCACTCCAAGCACAGCCACCGTTGCGGCACTCTTGCCTACTTTAAAAATGGCCGCGGGTTTCGTCTCTAATCCGACGTTGAAAAGAAGGAAGATAACTCCGATCTCGGCAAGTATGCTGGTTATCTCGGATGGGGCCGCCAAATTCAAAAGGCTTGGTCCAATCAGGATGCCGGCCATTATTTCACCCGCTACCGCAGGCTGCCGCAGCCTCTCGAATAACTCGGCCATGAACTTGGCCGCTGCCAGCATGATGAAGAGAGTTAGAAGAACTTTCGTCTCCTCTCCCATCGCAGCTCCGATAAAGTAGTTCATACTTGCCTTTCAAACCGAACCAAAACTTGATCCGTGACAGAAGCAATCCCGTGCTCGCCGCGGTTACGTGGCCCGCGACCGCGGCGAGCGGGAAAGGTGAGATCAGGTCCAATGGTTAGGCCGAAGGCCGTGGCCCGCGAGGTTCTGGCGGTCTGATGCTCGTCTTTTCACGGTGTTCTTGCCCGCGCCGACTTGAATAAACAACCAGCCAGAAAATCCCGGCTACTGCCATGATGGCAACTAACGTATAGATCACAGTGGTGCTCATAGTTTTCTCCTCGTTCGCCTGATGAACAGGCTGAAACTGCTTTCGGACGTACGGACGCAATGCAATTTCATCTGCGTCGTACGCTGATAAAACGAAATTTTGAGTGCTTGTTTAGACTAGACGAGGAGGCGCGCGCCCTAACGGCAGTGAAGCTGGAGCAGCAGTGAAAAGGGAAGCGGCATTGCTTAGTTCAGCAAAAACTCGCGTGTCGTTTGGGGCTTCGAAGTGAAGCCGTGGCAGTACCGCAAGCGGTTGAGCTTGTAGTTCGCGATCCGCCCTTTTGTGACCCTGGGCAATGGGAACGCGAAAACTGGCGAATGTCTCGGAATGCGAGCGTGAAACTGTTGTGCCGGTAGTTTGCTGAACGTTCTCTGCTGCATAGTTGTCCAGCGTCGGCAGCGGAAGGAAGCTTGGTCCAACATTGCTCGAGACGCACAACGAGAACAGCGCGGCCACAACTACAGTGACGCGCAAAATCGCAAGTCTCGATGAGATGAATCGAAGCATTAACTGACGGAAATCTTACCAGAAACTGCTATCTCCATCGAGGGAACTTGCCCAGGCAGGGGACACGAGTCGAGCTACTCACCACTGTCGTAACTCGTTGTATCTGGAGCTTCGTAACTCGCTGATGTGTCCACAGACGAATCGGTCGAATAATCTGCGTACGAGTCTTCTTGTCCATAGGCATCTGCTTCGGCCTGATGCTCAGTGGCCGACTCGGCGTAAACCTCGGCTGACTCAAGTTCACCCTCAGCCGCGTAAGCTTCGGCGGACTCTGCCGCGTCGGTTGCCTGCTGTTGCTCCCAAACAGCCCAATCATCTTTGTTATACGCAGCTTCGGCCTGCGCGGTGTGATCATCGCCTCCCGCTTTGAAATCAGCCCAGTCAGTTGCATCGGCGGCCTGTGCGGCAGCTTCACGCGCCGACTCATAATCGCCGGCCGCTGCCTGTTGCGCCTCTTCTTCTTCGTACTCCTCTGCTTTTTCCTGATAGGCGGCAGCACTCTCCAACTCGGCGGAGGTCGCTCCTTCTAGCATGCT
>DASURS010000294.1:0-3016 GCA_036279935.1 Pyrinomonadaceae bacterium | reverse complement strand
GATTTAGTTTCGTAGGCGGACCGGCCATGAACGACAGTGCCGCCGCCGCGGAATATCTGCGCGAGCTGAACTTGCCGTATCGCTCGGCGGTGAGTCTCGACACGCAAACGATCGAAGCGTGGCGCGATTCCGATACGGGCTTGAACCCGATACAGTCAGGAATGCAGATCGCTATCCCCGAGATCGACGGAGCGACCGAACCGTTTATCTACGGCGGCATTCCGGCGAAAGGTCAGGAGCCGGCGCCGCTCGACGATCGCTGCGTCCGGTTCGCGCGCCGCCTGAAGCGCTGGAACAACCTGCGAACCTCCGCGCGCGAGAACGTCAAACTCGCCATCGTCCTGTTTTGCTTTCCGCCGAACAAGGGAAACATCGGCACCGCCGCCGACCTCGACGTCTTTCCCGGCGTCTGGGATTTGCTGAAGCGACTCGCCGCGGAAGGTTACAACGTCGAAATCCCTGCAACGGCGGAGGAACTGAGACAACGATTGCTCGGCGGGAACTCCGGCGAGTTTGGCGTCGCCGCCAACGTCGCCTATCGAATGAATGCGTCCGAGTACCGCCGTCTTTGCGCGTACGTCAGGGACGTCGAAGCCGACTGGGGAACCGCGCCCGGTTCGATCAACTCTTTCGGCGGCGACCTCCTCATCCAGGGGCTGACGCTCGGCAACGTTTTCATCGGCGTGCAGCCGACTTTCGGCTTTGAGGGCGATCCGATGCGACTCATGATGGCGCGCAGCGGCTCGCCGCATCACGGCTTCATGGCGTTCTACACATACCTCTCGAAAGTCTTCAAGGCAGACGGCGTGATCCACTTCGGCACGCACGGCGCGCTGGAGTTCATGCCCGGCAAACAGATTGGGCTCTCCGGCGAGTGCTGGCCGGATCGCCTGATTGACGAACTGCCAAACTTCTACGTTTACAGTGTGAACAATCCTTCGGAAGGTTCGATTGCGAAGCGACGCTCGTATGCCGAGCTGATCTCCTACCTGACGCCGCCAATTGAAAATGCAGGTTTATATCGTGAACTGGCGGGGCTAAAGGAGCTCGTCATGGCTTACCGTCAGTCGACGAACGAAAACGAGCGCGAGAGGCTCTTCGAATCCATCGAGGCGCTGAAGAGCGAGCTTCATTTCAACCACTCATAATCCGGCTCTTGAACTCCCGCGGATCAACGCGGTGTATAAATGCTTCAACACCGTCGATCATGATCACCGGAATGTCGTAGCGGTATTTGTTGAGCAGCTCGTCGTCGGATTCGATGTTGACCTCTTCGAGCGTGAATCGGTCGCCGCAGCCGGCGCTTTGGATTGCCGCCTTCGCCTCGTCGCACAAGTGGCAACCGGGGCGCGAAAAGATGATCACGCGTCTCTTCTGCAACTCACAAACTCCTTAATAATTCCTTGCCAGCCTGTCGAGAAACAAGGTATAAATAGCACGCCGACCACATTATATTTTGTTTGATAGGTGCGGCGCTCTTCATGTTTAAGCAAAAAATTCGCTTCACTACGCAGAGAGTGATCCCTGTTTGGGGAGTTGTATAGTCTCGTCTCTGTTAGCGAAGTCGAAGTGTACCCACGGGAAGTTCGCAACGCCCAGCAATCAGGACTTGATTTAACGGAGGTTTCGACTTGGATAGTCAAGCCGATCAAATCACGCCTGCAAGCGCGCCAGCGGTCAGCGCCCCGCCGCGGGTGACTGCACCGGCGAAACCATCTGCGGCGACAACGGTGGAGGCATCGGACCCTCCGGTCAATAAAATGCGACGACGGATTGTTTGGGCCACCGTCGCCGGTTCACTCATCACGTTCTTCCTCATGTTCGTGCGGTTCTTTCTGCCGCGCTCCATCCTCGAGCCGTCGAGTGTGTTTCGCATCGGCTCTCCCAATGATTACGCAATCGGCGTCGATACTAAGTGGCAACAGCAGTACCGCATCTGGGTCACGAGGACGTCAGATCGTCTATTCGTGATCTACGCGCGCTGCACGCACCTCGGCTGCACGCCCGACTGGAAGGCGAGTGAGAACAAATTCAAGTGCCCTTGTCACGGCAGTGGTTACGACAGCGAAGGAATCAACTTTGAAGGTCCTGCGCCGCGGCCGATGGATCGAGCGAAAGTGACGCTCGACGCCGAAGGACAGATCGTGGTCGACGTCGGCACGCTCTTCGAATGGCCGAAAGGCGGAACGAACGAGTTCGAAGACGAAAAAGACGGCGCCTTCATCAGGGTGTGAGGTAAACCAGTGGCGGACAGTGCTGATCCCAAAGACCCAAAGCAACTGACTACCGGAACGGAAGAAGGTAGCAAGAGTCTCGTAGCGCGCGTTAAAGAGGGCACCTCGGCCCTCAAGGACCGCGCTATCGACGAGGCGAAGGAGTACAAAGATCCGCAGGACACACAACTGTGGAAGTCGATCTTTCGCGTCTCGCACGATCGTTCGGACCCGCGAAACCGTTCGCTCGCGGTTCTCTCGAACGTCTTCCTCCACCTTCATCCGGCCAAAATCAACCGCGACGCCGTTCGTTATCCGTTTACGTGGGGCATGGGAGGTATCACGTTTTATCTCTTTATCGTGCTGACGTTTACGGGCGTCCTCTTAATGTTTTACTACCACCCGACGAAAGCGGACGCCTTCCGCGACATACTTTACCTGGAACATGACGTTCCGTTCGGTAAGTTGTTGAGAAACATGCATCGTTGGGCGGCGCACCTGATGGTCATCACGACCTGGCTGCACATGTTCCGAGTCGTGCTGACCGGCTCTTACAAACGGCCGCGCGAGTTCAACTGGTGCGTCGGTGTCGTGCTCCTCGTCCTGACGCTGCTGCTCTCGTTTACGGGTTACCTGCTGCCGGACGATCAACTCGGTTTCTGGGCGGTCACGGTGGGAACAAACATGGCGCGCGCCACGCCGATGCTCGGTCACGAAGGCCCGTTTGGTCCGCAACTCGGACTGACGGCATACAACGACGTGCGCTTCGGATTGCTGGGCGGATCGATCGTCGACTCCAACGC
>DASURS010000293.1:0-22476 GCA_036279935.1 Pyrinomonadaceae bacterium | reverse complement strand
ACCACCAACGGGAGTTGGTGGAAGTTTCACTTTTTACCTAAGACAAGGCTGAAAATGAACAATCCACCAACTGCCGTTGGTGGGATTCGCAAACAGTGGCTGGCCGGCCAGTAGGTTGCATTGAATCATCCACCAACTACCGTTGGTGGTATTCCCGACTTTTGGGGCAAAGCCCTCTCGCGAGCCGAATGATCTTCCCTATTTGAACTCATATAAATACCCTGTGCTCCATGCTGACGAGTCAGAGCTTCAACCAGTGCCTGATGCGAAACAAGCAATAGCAGGTGACGAAACCTACGAAGACGCCGGGAATTGCAGCGAGGTAAATAAAAAGTGAAGGGTCGGGCCAGAACATCAGGAACAGCATTCCTGATAAAAAGCCAATATGAGAAACGCGAATCAGAATGGTGTTCGACCTTCGCGAACCGTGTTCCACAGCGTTTTTTCTGTCGATGCCATCCTATTCAACTGTCCTTCAATCCGATGCCGCGTCCCAGACCATATCGATCGCCGCGGCAACAGCGTCAGGTCGCGTATGAGGTAGCTGGTGGCCCGTGGCCGGTAACACGATCAGCTTCGAATTGTTAATGGCTTTCTGAAGCGGCCGCGCGTGATCGTTTGGGTCGACGACGCGATCGTCCGCGCCGGTGACGATGACGGCCGGCATATCTATGCCCGTATATTGTCGACTCAACACCTTCAAACTCGCGCGCAGAGTCGTTTCGTCGTAAGCCCAGGCCCTGACTCGCTCCGGTTGCATCCACATTTTCAGCGACTGCGCCGCATACTCGCCGGAAACGTCGTCCGGATGAAACGCGTCCTTTAAACTCTCTCGCACGATCGCCGGGCCAAGAAACGGTGTCAGCGTCCTGACGAAGAACTTTCCAAGTAAGGGAACGCGCGGCAGCAGCGACCACCGATCGACACTCACATTCGGATACGCCGCCGGCGCGAGCAGCACGATCCCGGCAAGCTCACGACCACACGCAACCGCCGCCGCCAACACGACGGATCCGCCCCACGAGTGTCCGACCAGTACGGGCTTCTCGATCGACAGTTTTCTCAACGCACTGCAAATCAGATCTGCCTGAACTTCAACCGTTGTATTCAGCGAATCCGGCCGGTCACTGTATCCGTGTCCCGGTCGATCGAAAGCAATCACATGGTACGACTGAGACAGTTTTTCGAACAACGAAAACGTGAAGTCCTGATGCGAGCCGGGATTTCCATGAATCAAAACTACCGGACGGCCTCGTCCCGCGGTTACATAATTCAACGCCACTCCATCGACGGCGACAGACTGCATCTCGTACGCGCGCGAGTCGCGCTTGATGGGAGCACGCTCGACGCGGGCAGCGTTCATCCGTCTCCATGCTCGATCGATCTGGCGCACGATCAGGGTTGATGGACCAGCCGGCACGATCGCGCGGACAAAAGCTTTGAGGATGCGCGGCGGCGCCGTCACGTTTGGCGATATCAGCACGTATTCGCTTTCCCACCAGCTCGGCGCGAACTTCGCTTTGAACCGCCTTACACCCTCGAAGTTGTAGAAGACCGAGACGCAGTTCGCAGTCAGCCTCGCTGCTTTAGTCAGCAACCGACTGCGCGGCACTTCCGGATCGACGATACCCGCTATTGCCATCGGCGCCGTTCCAAGTGTCGCGAGTTTCGCGCCGTCGCATTTGAGCAAATTGAGAGTTTCGACAACCAGCAAGTCTGTGGTTCCGTTCGGCGCATGCTTCGATCGTAGAACGTCTTCGAGGTACCAACCGTCGCGCGCGGGAATCGGACTCGCAGCGACGAATCCAACCAGTTTTCCGTTCGCGTCTCGTGCGGCGAAATACTTCTTCCGGTCTTTGTGACGGAACAGATCGACCTTCAGGAGCCATTCGAATTTGAGCGCACTGCGTCGCGTGGTCAGCCAGCTCTTGCAGAGGCAAGCTGTCTCTCGAACAAGCCGTTCATCGATCTCGACTATCTCCGTCACGCGCACACCGGCCCGACGCGCCTGGTTCACGCCGGCTCTTGCTTTCTTCGCGCGATCACCGCGCGGCGCCCACGTGGCCAGATCGAAGTAAGGCGCCGAACCGATCTCAATTGCACGCAGACCCAGGCGCTTACTATGCTTTGCGAACCGCTCGGTCGCAGGCATGAACCCAACGACGCGCCCCGCCGTGTGTGCTTCCTGCAAAAACTCGGCAGAGACCGTCGCCAGATTCTCGACGCTCGCGAGCGGGTCGCCTGGAACAAGCCACACGCGGCCGAACTCGTTATAAGCAACAGCGCCTTCCGCCTCGCGACCAGTCCATACCCGAACGTCCGGAGTGATACCGACCAGCGCGTGCGCGTTGTAGCCGTGCAACTGATGAAGTTTCAGAAGTTCTACGGTCGGATCGGGAAGGAGTAAGTGATGGGAACGGCGGATATAGAGCTGTACGTAACGGCCGGCGACGCCAACTCCACCTCCGGCAACGAGCAACCAGAGGTGGTGACTAAAGAAGTGTATCAACACAAGCGAAACCGCGAAGCAGTTCTAATCGGGAGACCTGCACGAACAGTACTACGAGAAGCCGACCGCGAAGTCAAATTCCCGCTCCGTGCCGTGCGTTTCCTGATGGTCCGCTTCGTTCCGCCGTGTACTAGTGACAGCCGACGGTCGTTATTGAATCCGTTCCTGCGATACTCACGCCGGTTGTAGTTACGCCGCTTATGTACGTGAACAGCGTGTCGCAGTCGATGCCGGTGTCCGTGGTCCGGAAGAAAGCGAGAAGATCGATATCACCGTCACCATCAACGTCGTCGAGAGCAGTGCGTTCTGCCGTCGCCTCTTCGCCGGTCGCCCCAAAGCGCAGAGAAGTCACGTCGATCGAAGTCGCATCAAACTCTTCAGTCGTCAGAATAGCGACGGGAATCACACCGCGACTGCGCGGGTTCAGTGTGTTCGAACCATCCCTGGGTTTGAGGTCCATAGCCACCGCCTGTACCGTAGAAAAAACTCTGATCGGACCTTCGTTCATACTCATGCTCATGAACACTGATCCCGCACCATGCTGATCGATAAGCGCCTGTACGGCCTGAGCTTTTTGATCGGAAAGTCGCCACACAATTCCGCCGACCCAGTCTTCCTCCTGCACCGAAATCGGCGTCGAACAAGTCGAACATCGGAATCTGAATGACATGCCGGAGCGAAAGGCATGTATCGTCATCATTATCTTCAAGTGCTCCGCGCGAACAATGTCGTTTCCCAACAGCGACATGTCCAAAGGTTCTCTACATAAAACAATGAAGCCCGGGTCGGGTGGAGGCGTGCAGTTAACACGGTATCTGTCGATGATAAGATTCGGAAAGCGCTGGAGAATGAAATCCCCCGTGCCGTCGAAATCGATAAAACCCTCGCCCAAAAGCAGGATGGAGCCGTAGGCGTTGATTTCACAGGCCAACACTAACAGACTGACACAAAACACGAGTCTTCGTAGGTATTTCATTCGATGACTCCTTGTAGGACGTTCTTAGAAAGAGGCCAGATTGGGCGAAGGCGTAATGCGGTTACGTCGGAGAATCTGGTCGGCCTATTGATTACAGTCGACTATATTCAAGCGGAAAGCTCGCGTCAATAAGTCTCGATACTCTCCGTTTTGTGCTGGGAGGCCGGAACCACGCACGCGCGCGGAAGCAAAAGACCGGTCGCGGCGTCGATTAATTAGCGACTCTTTCGTCACACTCTCCCCAATGGTAAAATCTCCGCACTAATGACGACTGCGGAGCCAATGACGGAAGAGCACGAGGTCTTCCTTAAGCACATCCAGAAGAAGGGACTCAAGCGCACCTCCCAGCGCGACCTGATCCTCGAGGTCTTTCTACGGACTGAGGAACATCTCTCAAACGAGGACCTGTACCGGCTGGTGCAAAAAGAAGATCCGGGCGTCGGCCAAACCACCGTTTATCGAACCCTCAAGCTCCTCACTGAAGCGGGGCTCGCTCGCGAAGTGCGGTTCGGCGATGGACGCACCCACTACGAGCACAACTACAAACATCAGCATCACGACCACATGATCTGTTCCGAGTGCGGGAAGATCATCGAGTTTTACTCCGCCGAGCTGGAAGCCATCCAGGACGCCATGGCCGCCAAGCACCGGTTCGAAATCACCCAGCACCTGCTGCGCATCATCGGCGTATGCGCCGACTGCCGCCGCGCGCAGAAGCAAAATCCGTGAACTCCCGAAACACGGATTTGACGAATCACAAGCAAAATTAGCACACTACTGCCGAAAGCATCGCCGATAATCAAAGGGGGATTTTGAGATGAGTGTATCGATCACGTTTGAACCTTCGGGCCTGAGCGGAGTCGTTGCCGAGGGGACTTATCTCATCGATGCCGCGCGGCGCATGGGAGTGTCGTTGGGCACGGGCTGCACGATCGGCAAAGGCGAGTGTCCCGCGTGTCTCGTCTCGGTCAAAACCGGCACCGACTTGATCTCTCCGCCAAGCGCCGCCGAACAGAAACAGCTCACCCCCGAACAGTTGGACCAGTCACTGAGGCTCGCCTGTCAGGTCAAACTCGAGACGCATGGTGAGGTCGTAGTCATGGCCAGTGCGCGCAAGCCCGGCGACGGCGGCGCGCCGCGCGATACGAAAGCGGAGCTGCGGAGAGACTTCGGCTCGTTGCCGCTTACCGAAAAGATCGCAACGCTTCTGCAATTGGAAGCGATCACGATGTCCGAAGCTTTCGACTCCGCCATCGAGAAACCGCTCGCCTTCGGCGCCAAAACGATGGATGCGTTCATGAACCGCACCCGCGCGAAGAACGAGAAGAAACAGTAGCGCAGTCATACCATTCATGACCCACGGCGAGTCACGCGATCATTCCCGGCGGCACACCATTCTCACCCGCGCGTGCGTCCTGATGCTGCTGATCACTTTCTGCGCAGCTTGCCCAAAGAACCAGTCGCCGCCAAGACAACCGCGCATCGGCGTTGGAACGGATCCTCCGGCATCGCGCCCGGCGCCGATCCCGACCGCCTTCAACGGCGAACGCGCGATGGACCACGTGCGCAAGCAGATCGAATTCGGACCGCGACCACCTGACACGCCGCAACTCGAAAAGACACGCCAGTACATCGTCAGCCAACTCAAGTCTTACGGGCTTGCAGTCACGCTCGATCAGTTCACGGCGAGCACGCCGCACGGCGAGAAGAAGATGGCAAACATCGTCGCCGAGATTCCCGGTGAAACGAAGACGACGATCCTCATCGGCAGCCACTACGATACGAAGTTCTACAAAGACATGCATTTCGTTGGCGCAAACGATCCGGCCGCATCCGTCGCCACACTGATCGAGATCGGCCGAGTGTTGAGCAGCCTCGCGGAAAAACCGAAAGTCACAGTCAAGCTCGTCTTTTTCGACGGCGAAGAGGCTTTCTGCGAAGGCTGGGATGAATGCAGCAACGAGCAGCGTCCCGACAACACGTACGGCAGCCGGCATTACGTCTCGCAGTTGCAGGCGAAGAACGAGATCGACAGCACCGGCGCCCTGATACTGCTCGACATGATGGGTTACAAGAAACTCGAGCTGGGCCGCGATCCGTCGAGCATCAGATGGCTGCAGGACATCATCTGGGAAACCGGACGCGAGCTCGGATACAAGGAAGTCTTCATCGATCGTGAGGAAGGCGTCGGCGGCGACGATCACGAACCGTTCATCCGCGCGGGAGTCGACGCCGTCGACATAATCCAACTCAACACGTATCCGCACTGGCACAAGGCCGACGACACGATCGACAAGATCTCGGCGCGTAGCATGAAGATTGTCGGCGACACAGTGCTTGCGAGTTTGCCTAAAATCCAGGCGCGCGTTTTAAAAGACGCAGGTAACAAATGAAACGAATCGCAGTCATCCCCGGCGACGGAATCGGCCCTGAAGTCATTCGCGAGGCCGTCCGCGTCCTGCACCATCTTCAGAACACGAGCAGTCTCGAACTCGAACTCGTCGATTTCGATTGGGGCGCGGAGAAGTATCTCAAGGAAGGCGTGACCCTGCCCGACGGAGCGCTCGAAATGTTGTCGAACGAGTTTCACGCGATACTCGCAGGCGCATTCGGCGATCCGCGCATCCCGACGAACAAGCACGCCGAAGACATTCTGCTCGGCATGCGCCGCGGACTCGATCTGTACATCAACCTGCGTCCCGTGCGTTTGCTTCACCAACGACTGACGCCGCTCGTCAATCGCACTACCAAAGACATCGACTTCGTCGTCTTCCGGGAAAACACGGAAGGCGCTTATTGCGCGGCTGGCGGTTTTCTAAAACACGGAACCGCCGACGAGATCGCGTTGCAGGACGAGATCAACACGCGGCGCGGAGTGGAACGAATCATCGTCGCCGCTTTCGAGTACGCGCGCGCGAACGGGCGCACTCGCGTGACGATGGCTGACAAGTCGAACGTGCAGCGGTTTGGCGGCGATCTCTGGCAGCGCGTGTTCAGGGAAGTCGCGGCCGGTTATTCGGAAATCACTGCGAACCACCAGTACGTCGACGCGATGGCGATGTTTATGGTGCTCGATCCGTCGCAGTATCAGGTGATCGTGAGTAACAACCTGTTCGGCGACATCCTGACGGACATCGGCGCCGCGATTCAGGGCGGGCTCGGGCTGGCCGCGTCGGGGAACATTCATCCCGGAAGAGTCTCGCTCTTCGAGCCCGTACACGGCAGCGCGCCGCCACTCGCCGGGAAGGGAGTCGCGAATCCGATTGGATCTATTCTGACTTTGGCGATGATGCTAGAATACCTGGGTTTCCAAAATTTGAGTGACAGTGTTGAAGAAGCTGTACGCGCCGCGGTCTCGGCGAACGAGACGACGCGAGATCTCGGCGGAGAACTTTCTACAGAGCAGGCAGGCGCTGCCATCATCGCCCGCCTCGAGGCAATAGACGGGAAGCAATAGAACCGGGAGGCGTTATGACCAATGCGGGGAAAATCACGACGAAAGCGATCGCAGTGATTGTGATTGTGGCGATGCTGGGTGCGGCGGGAATTTCACCGGTCATAATGATCTTTTTCTTCGGTGTGATTTTCGTCGTCTGGATCGTCGCGCGCCATTCGCAGGCGCGAGAAGTCGAGCGGATATTCGATTTTTATATCGCCGCCGACGCGATACTTCGCGAAGAGGAGCGACGCTGGTACGGGTTCGAGATTGCCGAAGTGATCGAACAAGGCGAAAGCCTCCTCGAGATCATGCCTGACGCGCCACCGCTCAACTACTTTGTCCTCGGCGCGCTTTACCATCGTCTCGGCAATCACCACGCGTCCGTCGAGTACCTGTCGCGTTTGGTTGAAGACGATCAGTACGACGAAACGCATCGCACCGTCCCGTCGCCGCAACTGCGGCGCTACGTCACGATGTTGCGACAGATCGAGTACCATCCGTCGACCGCGCCGCAGACACTAGCGGCCGTCCGCAGCCTGGAACGAGCGCGGCAACGCACTGCCGGCCGGCTGCTGATGGAGAGTCGCGGTGTTATCGAATCGGAACCACCGGCAGCGTCGCAGCCCGCGGAAATCAAGGAAACGCGCGAAGAAGTGAAGTTTGCGGCCTCAATGCCGTTGAGCTCGATCTCGCCGCCTCCGCCGATTTCGAAAGTGCTGCACGACGTCTACCAGGACGAAACCACTTCCACGAACTAACGCGCCATTGTTTGAAAGCCTGACAGCCGAAATCATCGCGATCGGGTCCGAGCTCCTCGCACCCGATCGCACTGACACCAACAGTCTCTGGCTCACCGACAAACTCAACCGCCTCGGCATCGAAGTCAAACTCAAAACCATCGTCGGCGACGACGACGCGCGTCTCGAAGAAGCGATCAAAGACGCGGTTCGCAGATCGAAAGTCGTGATCACGACCGGCGGTCTCGGGCCGACCGAAGACGACATCACGCGCAAGATCACTGCGCGCGCTCTCGGCCGGCGTTTGTTGCTCGACGAAGACGTGCTCGCCGAGATACGGCAGCGTTTCCAGAGCTTCGGCGTGACGATGCCCGAGCGAAACTCGCGACAGGCAATGGTGATCGAAGACGCCGTCGTGTTGCCGAACCCGAACGGCACCGCGCCCGGAATGTTCATCGATCATCACGGCACTGCGATCGTGTTACTGCCGGGACCGCCGCGCGAGATGCGTCCGATGTTCGAGAACCACGTGAGCGAGAAGCTTGCCGGACGCGCGGGCAGTTTGCGCGTGGTGCGAAGGATCTTGCGCGTGGCGGGAATGGGCGAGTCGGCTGTTGATGAAAAGATCGCGCCTGTCTACACGCAGTACGACAATCCGGTCACGACGATTCTCTTCAACCAGAGCGAGATCGAGGTTCACCTGACTGCTCGCGGACGCACGGAAGCGGAGGCGAACGAACTGATCGATCGGCTGTCAGGGCAGATTGAGGAGCGACTCGGCCAGGCCGTGTTTTCGTTTGCGGGCGAGACGATGGAAGAGATCGTTGGATTGAAGTTGTCGGTCGGCGGTTACACGTTGTCGGTGGCGGAGAGTTGTACCGGCGGTCTGCTGGCGCAACGTTTGACGGACGTTCCGGGGTCGTCGAAATACTTCATCGAAGGCGCGGTCACGTATGCGAACGACGCGAAGATCCGGACGCTGGGTGTCGAGCCGGTGTTGTTGATGGAGCACGGCGCGGTTAGTGCGCCGGTGGCGGAGGCGATGGCGGAGGGAATTCGCAAGCGCGCGCAGACTGATTTTGGGTTGGCGATCACGGGGATCGCGGGTCCGGGCGGCGGCACGGAAGAGAAGCCGGTTGGGACTGTCTTCATCGCGCTCTCTGACGACGTGCGAACCGAACATCGCAAACTCAACCTGCCCGGCGACCGACACCTGATTCGCTGGCGCGCCTCGCAAGCCGCGCTCGATCTCCTGCGCAGGCGACTTATCTAATCTTGCGCCAATCTTCTACAAGGATCGCCCATCTTTCGTGGTCGCGCCAGCGCCCACAGATTTTTAAATAACGCTGCGAATAACCTTCACGCACGAAACCCGCTCTTTTCACCAATGCGATCGAAGC
Source organism: Pyrinomonadaceae bacterium (assembly GCA_036279935.1). Lineage (GTDB taxonomy): Bacteria > Acidobacteriota > Blastocatellia > Pyrinomonadales > Pyrinomonadaceae > PSRF01. Next base: position 13,415 of record DASURS010000293.1, on the reverse strand, counting down.
GATGTTGTTCGGCTGAATGTTCGCTTCGAGTCGATGTAGTTTCAAATTGGCGAACGCGTAGCGCAACATAAGCTGGATCGCTTCAGTCATGTATCCCTGCCGTGCGAACTCCGCGCCGATCTGATAACCGAGATACGCGCTCAAAAACCCGCCGCGAAAGATCTGGCTGATCGCGATCGAGCCCATGATCGCATCGTCCTCGCGGCGGCAGATCAGAAAACACGCCGCGTCCGGCCGCTTGCTTCTCTTCAGATACTCCTCGAACTGCGCCGGCTGCGTTGGCGGCGAAGCGAGTCCGCGATTGAACGCCGCGCTCCGGCGATTCACGGCGAGAAACTCCGCGCCGTGTTTCTTCCGCGGCGCACGCAGGACCACACGCTCACCTTCGATAACAGTTTTTCGGTTCGGACTTGGTTGCGGCATGTGATTCAATTGCGACTCGTGCTGGCCGTCATTATTGCATACCTGATTGGCTCGATTCCGTTTGGCTATCTGATCGTGCGCGCGAAGGGCGGAGGCGACGTCAGGGAAACCGGCTCCGGCGGCACCGGGGCGACAAACGTTTCGCGCCGAGCAGGAAAAGCAGCGGGTGTCTTGACTCTGGTGCTGGATGCGGTCAAAGGATTCATCGCGATCCAATTGGCGAGAATCCTACTGAACGATGTCGAGCCGATGATGGCGAGTTGGCTTTTGTCGGGAGCGGCGATTGCGGCACTCGTGGGCCACATCTTTCCGGTGTGGCTCAGGTTCCGTGGCGGCAAAGGCGTTGCAACCGGCGTTGGAGTATTTGTGGCGCTGGCGCCTGTAGCGATCTTAATTGCTGCGGTAGTCTTTCTTGTTGTTGTTTTTCTGACGAAATATGTCTCGCTCGGATCGATAATGGCCGCGGCGACGATTCCACTCGTCGTCTGGTTCGAGCGGCTGATGACACCCATTTTAGCGGCGTCGTTTGCGGGCGCCCTGTTGATCGTGTTCGCGCACCGCGGAAACATCGGAAGGATCTGGAAAGGCACCGAACCTCGCATCACTGACTTAAAAGGATGACGAAACGGATCGCGATCGTCGGAGCTGGAAGTTGGGGAACGGCACTGGCCGTCATCGCCGCGCGCGCCGGTCACGAAGTGATGCTCTGGTCGCGCGATCCGGAGATCGCCGCCTCAGTCAACGAACGCCGCATCAACTGCCGTTACCTGAGCGAGATTTCGATTCCCGATCGAGTCAACGCCACGACGGACATCGACAGCGCGCTCGACGAAGCGTCACTCGTCCTGCTCGCCGCACCCTCGCATGCCGCGCGCGAGTTGTTGACGGCAATGACGCCCGCACTCGACGACGACGCCATCATCGTCAGCGTCTCCAAAGGAATCGAGATCGACACCGGCAAACGCATCTCGGAGATCGTGAAGGAAGTCGCCGGCGGAGCGCGCGCGTTTGTTTGTCTTTCCGGTCCGTCGTTCGCGAAGGAAGTCGTCGAAGGGCAGCCGACGGCGATCGTAGCAGCGAGCAAAGACCCAGCGGCAGCGCGCACCGTCCAGGCAGACTTCAGTTTCGAGAACCTGCGGATCTATACAAATGCGGACGTCATCGGCACCGAGCTCGGCGGTTCGGTCAAGAACGTCATGGCGATCGCGGCGGGAATGACGACGGGCCTCGGGCTCGGATCGAACAGCGTCGCCGCGCTGATCACGCGCGGGTTAGCGGAGATCACGCGGCTCGCGCGGCGTGAAGGCGCGCACACTGAAACGTTGATGGGACTGGCGGGTTTGGGCGACCTCGTCCTGACGTGTACCGGAAGTCTTTCGCGGAATCGGTATTTCGGCGAACAACTCGGCAAGGGAATCCCGCCCGACGTCATCGCCGCGAACATGACGGAAGTCGCGGAAGGCGTCAAGACGACGAAGGCGGTGAAGCACCTCGCCGATCGCGCGGGGCTCGAAATGCCGATCACGAACGAAGTACATGCTGTTCTTTACGAAGACAAATCCGTACAATCCGCCGTTACCGAGTTAATGAGCCGTCCACTACGCGAAGAAATCTAATCATTTATCATTTTCCATTTTCCATTTTCCGTTTGTCATTTGTCATTTGCGGCAAAAATCGAAATGACAAATGGGAAATGGAAAATGACAAATGGAAAACTAAGGAGCCCACATAAATGTTCACGTCTCGTAAAAGTCTGATCTTCTGCCTGCTCGCCCTGTCCGCGATCTCCGTCTACGCGCAACAGACTCAGCCACCGAAAGACTCCGACCTGCTGAAATCGTTTCAGTATCGCAGCATCGGTCCGTATCGCGGCGGACGTTCGGCGGCAGTCGCCGGCGTTCCCTCGCAGCCGTTTGTCTTTTACTACGGCTCGACCGGAGGCGGTGTTTGGAAGACGACGGACGGCGGCATCAACTGGGAATCCGTGAGCGACAACTCGGTGTTCGGCACGGGCTCAGTCGGCGCGATCGCAGTCGCAGACTCGGATCCGAACGTAGTTTACGTGGGCATGGGCGAGTCGCCGATTCGCGGCAACGTTTCGCACGGCGACGGTGTTTACAAGTCCATGGACGCGGGCAAGACGTGGAAACGGATCGGTCTGGAAGACACGCGCCAGATCGCTCGTATTCGCATCAATCCGAAGAATCCGGACGTCGTGTACGTTGCGGCGCTGGGCCACGTTTGGGGACCGAACGAACAGCGCGGCGTGTTTCGTTCGAAAGACGGCGGCAAGACGTGGGAAAAGGTCCTCAGCCGCGGCGACAAGGCGGGCGCGATCGATCTGGTTCTCGATCCATCGAACGCAAACGTGATTTACGCGGGCTTCTGGGAAGTTTATCGAAAGCCCTGGACGCTCGAGAGTGGCGGGGCGGGCAGCGGCATCTTCAAATCAACTGACGGCGGCGATACGTGGACGGAGCTCACGCGCAATCCAGGCATGCCGCGCGGCATGGTCGGTAAAGTCGGCATCACGGTCTCGCCGGTGAACCCGGAACGCGTGTGGGCCATCGTCGAAGCTGAAGACGGCGGCGTGTTTCGTTCCGACAACGCGGGCCGCACCTGGACCAAAGTCAACGAAGAGCGACGCCTGCGCCAGCGCGCCTGGTACTACACGCGCATCTACGCGGACACGAAGAACGCCGACACAGTTTACGTTTTGAACGTCCAGTTCCTCCGCTCGAACGACGGCGGACGAACGTACAGCAACATCGGAGTCCCGCATGGCGACAATCACGATCTCTGGATCGCGCCCGACGATCCGAATCGCATGATCCAGAGCAACGACGGCGGCGCCAACGTTTCATACAACGGCGGCCGAAGCTGGACCGAACAGGATCAACCAACCGCGCAGTTCTATCGCGTCGCGCTCGACAACGACTTTCCCTACAACGTCTACGGCGCGCAGCAGGACAACTCGACCGTGCGCATCGCCAGCCGCACGATGGGCGGCAGCATCGGCACGAGCGATTGGTACGACGTCGGTGGCGGCGAGTCAGGCTGGATCGCGCCGTCGCCGAAAGACTCGCAGATTGTGTTCGCCGGTTCTTACGGCGGGCTGACAACGCGCCAGGACAAGCGTACCGGACAGGAGCGCGACATCAATCCGTACCCGAACAACCCGATGGGCTCAGGCGCGGACGTGCTGAAGTATCGCTTTCAGTGGAACTTCCCGATCGTCTTTTCACCACACGATCCGAACACGCTTTATGTCGCCGCCAACGTGCTTTTCAAGACGACTGACGAGGGTGCGAGTTTCCAGGTGATCAGTCCGGATCTGACGCGCAACGACAAATCGAAGCAGGCAGCATCCGGCGGCCCAATCACGAAGGACAACACGAGCGTCGAGTATTACGCGACGATCTTTGCCTTGATGGAGTCGCCGGTCCAGGCGGGCACGATCTGGGCCGGCAGCGACGACGGTCTGGTCCACCTGTCACGCGACGGCGGTAAGAACTGGTCAGACGTGACGCCGCCGAAGAGCATCATGCCGGAATGGATTCAGATCAACTCGCTCGAAGCGTCGCCGCACGATCCCGCGACTGCTTACATCGCCGGCACGATGTACAAGTGGGACGACAACCGCCCGTATCTCTACAAAACAAGCGACTACGGCAAGACGTGGAAGAAGATTACCAACGGCATTCCCGACACGGCTTTCACGCGCGTGATTCGCGAAGATCCGAACAAGCGCGGTCTGCTTTACGCCGGAACAGAGACTGGAATGTATGTGTCGTTCGACAACGGCGAGCGCTGGCAGTCGTTTCAACTGAACCTGCCGGTCGTGCCGATCACGGATCTCGCCGTTCACAAGCGCGACAAGGAGCTCGTCGTGGCGACGCAGGGACGATCGTTCTGGATCCTCGACGATCTGCCGCTGTTGCACCAGATGGTCGACGCGGGCGGATGGGATGCCGTGAAGACAACGCGTCTCTTCAAACCAAAAGACAGTTATCGCACGCAGGGCGGCGGCGGTTTTCCGCTCGGTCCAACTGCGACGGTCGGCCAGAATCCGCCGAACGGAGTCGTCGTCTACTATTCTTTGAAGGCGAAACCGACGACTGATCTCGAGCTCGAGTTTCTCGACGGCGCCGGAAAGACAGTGCGGACGTTCACGGCGCGGCTTCCGAAACCGGGTGAGCAACCGGCCGCGCCCGGCGCGGCGCCAGGCGGAGGCGGCGGTTTTGGTCCACCGCAAACGCCACCGCCACCGACTGAAGTCGGGCTCAATCGCTTTATCTGGGACACGAGATACGCCGACGCGGTGCGCTTTCCCAACCTGATCCTGTGGGCCGGCGAGATGCGTGGTCCAAAGCTCGCGCCCGGAACCTATCAGGTGAGAATGAAGGTCGACGGCCAGACGTTGACGCAAAGCTTCGATATCAAACCCGACCCCCGCCTCAACCTGACCGCCGCCGACTACGCGAAACAACTCGAGCTCGGTCTGAAGATTCGCGACAAGCTGAGCGAGACGCACAACGCCATCATCCAGATTCGCGAAACGCGCAGACAGGTCGAGGATCTGTTGAAGCGCGTGGCCGGTCAGGCGCAGTACAAGGCTGTAACGGATGCAGGCACGGCGCTCAACAAGAACATGACGGCGATCGAGGAAGCGCTGTATCAGACCAAGAACCAGAGCAATCAGGATCCGCTGAACTATCCGATCCGCTTGAATAACAAGCTCGCTGCGCTGGCGGGTGTCGTCGGCAGTGCCGAGGCGGCGCCGACCGCGCAGTCGTACGCTGTTTACGACGAAGTGGTGACGCAGATCGACGCGCAATTGCAAAAGCTGGCGCAGATCATGAGCACTGACGTGCCGGCTTTCAACAAACTCGTGCGCGATCAAAATATTCCGGCGGTGGTGGTAAAGTAGGCCCGTGGATCAGAAACCAGTAACCGTCGCACGGATCGCGGAAAAACTCGGGGCCAAAGTCAGCGGAGATCAGGGAATCGTCGTCACCGACGTGAGTCACGACTCGCGTCGCGCAGGCGCGGGAACGTTGTTCGCGGCGGTTTCGGGCGCCGTATTCGACGCGCATAGGTTTGTGCCGCAAGTGATGTCGCAAGGCGCGATCGGCGTGTTGTCTGAAAAACCTGCGCCGGACGATTTCAGCGGCGTTTGGCTGCAAGTCGACGACATCCGCTGCGCGATGGCGCTCGCCGCGAGCGAAGTCCATCATCATCCATCGCGCGAGCTCCAGCTCGTAGGCATCACCGGCACGAACGGCAAGACAACGACGGCGTATCTCATCGCGTCGATTCCCGAAGCAGCAGGCGAGCTCGTTGCGATGACGGGCACAGTCGAGTACCGGCTAGGCAAGGAAAGATTGAAAGCCGATCGCACGACGCCGGAAGCTCCGGACATGCAGCGGCTGTTGCGGCGCGCCGTCGAGATCGGTTGTCGCACTGCCGTGATGGAGTGTTCGTCGCAGGCGATGGATTTTCATCGTTGTGACGAGCTCGAGTACGCCGTCGCCGTCTTCACCAATCTCACGCGCGACCATCTCGACTATCACAAGACGATGGAGAACTACTGGTACGCCAAGCAGCGACTGTTTGACGGCCGTCTCGGCGCGCGTCCTCGCAACTCCGTAATCAACGTCGACGATCCGTATGGCGTCGAGCTCGCGAACTCGCTCGAACGCGACGGCCTGAAAGTCATTCGCTATGCCGTGAACGCCGGCGCGCACGTGACGGCGCAGAACGCGGAGTTTTCGTTGACGGGAATGCGGTTTCAGCTCACAACTCCCGCCGGTCAACGAGAGTTTCATTCGCCTCTTGTAGGTGCGCCGCACATTTACAACACGCTGGCGGCTGTGGCGAGCGGGCTCGCCTTGGGTTACTCACTCGACGTCATCGCGAAGGCGCTCGAGAGTTGCACCGGCGCGCCGGGACGCTTCGAACGCGTCGCTCACGATGGCGATTTTTCAGTCGTCGTAGATTACGCGCACAGCGATGACGCGCTGCTGAACGTCTTGCGCACCGCGCGTCAGGTGGTCCACGGAAAGATCATCACGGTGTTTGGCTGCGGCGGCGATCGCGATCGCACGAAGCGCGCGCCGATGGGTGAAGCCGCGGGAAGTTTGAGCGACGTCGTGATCCTGACGTCCGACAATCCACGGACGGAAGATCCCGAACAGATCCTTTGCGACGCAGAAGAGGGAATTCGCAAGACGGGCAAGCCGTACCGGAAGATCGCGGACCGCACCGAGGCGATTCACCAGGCCATCTCCGAGGCTCGCAGCGGCGATCTCGTCCTGATCGCGGGCAAAGGACACGAGGACTACCAGATCATCGGCCGCGAGACGTTTCACTTCGACGACAAGGAAGTTGCCAGGTCCGCACTGGCGGCGAGGGGTTAGTTTGTGTTCATTCTTGCTTTGATTCTGGCCGTTACGTTTGGAACCCCCACCAAGCTCGCGAACATCAAAAATCGCTCCATCGACGAAAGCAGCGGGCTCGTCGCCTCGCGTTCAAACGCGGGCGTTTACTGGACGCACAACGATTCCGGCGGTGGTCCGTTCATCTACGCTTTCGACGCGACCGGTGAATCGCGCGGCGTGTTTCGCGTCAACGGCGCGCAGGCGCGCGACTGGGAAGACATCTCGATCGGCCCCGGACCGAGCCGCGGCCGGTGGTATCTGTACATCGGCGACATTGGCGATAACGAAGGTAAGCGAACGGAAGTCGTCGTCTATCGTGTGCCCGAGCCGGCACTCACCGCCGCCGACAACACGACAACGAAAAAAGCGCCACGCACGATTGCCGCAGCCGAGGCGATCCGGTTGCGATATCCAGACGGTCCACATGACGCGGAATCGCTGCTGGTCCATCCCGTCAGCGGGAACCTCTACATCGTTTCGAAAAACATGATGCGGCCTGCCGTGGTCTACGAAGCGGTGGCGCCGCTGGTCGCCGGCGCCGTAATCACGATGAAGAAGGTCGGCGAGATGAAGGTGCCGAGCCTGTTGGGCGGCGCGCTGACCGGCGGCAGCATTTCTCCCGACGGCCGTCACGTCGCGTTTTGCGATTACTTTCAGGGATTTGAATTAGAGTTGCCGGCCGGCAGCAAAAACTTCAACGACGTCTGGAAACAGAAGATGGTCTCGTTTCCGCTGGGCCAGCGCGAACAGGGCGAGTCGATCGCGTATCGTGCTGACGGCAACGCGCTCCTTGCGACGAGTGAAGGAAAATCCCCGCCGCTGTTTCAGGTCGAACGACGTCGATCCAACAACCAGTAAACAGGTAAACCCAGCAGAATCAGACCGAGCCCGATCCCTGATTGTCGCGGGTGGCTCCAGATCGTCTGAACGATCAGCCACGTCGAAACGATGATGAAGATAATGGGGACGTAGGGATAACCCCACACGCGATACGTCCGCTCGGCGTCGGGTTGATGCTTGCGGAAGATAAAGACCGATGCCGCGACGAGCAGGTAGAACAACGTGAGCGCGAAGATCGCGTAGTCGGTCAGCGTATCGAACGAGCCCGACAGCGCCACCACGCAGGCCCAGAACGCGAGCACGATCAACGATCTCACCGGCACGTGCGTGCGCGGCGAGACGTGCGCCAGGCTTTTGAAGAACAGACCATCGCGCGCGAGCGCGTAAGGCAGTCGAGCGGTTGCGAGTATTGAAGCGTGCAGGGCGCCGAACGACGACGTCATCATCGCGGCGGCCATCAGCGTGACGACCATCGAGCCCAGCAAGCGTCTCACCACTTCCGCTGCAACCGACGACGATTCGGGAACGCTGGCGATCTGCGTCGGCGTGAGCACGTGGTAGTAACTCAGGTTGACGAAAAGATAAAGGCCCATCACGAGAAACATGCCGCCGATGAGCGCGAGCGGCAGATTGCGTCCGGGATTCTTCACCTCACCGGCCATGAACGTGATGTTGTTCCAACCGTCGTAGGCCCAGAGCGCGCCGAGCATGCCGGCTGCGAAACCTGCGAGTCCGCCGGTTACTAAGACGCCTTCGCAAGTGCCGCCTGAATTCACGAGTGACAAGTTGCCCCAGTCGCCGCCGGAGTAGAAGAACGCTCCAAAGCCGACGCCGAGCAGCAGCGCAACTTTCATCGCCGTGAGGACTGAAGCGACGCCGCCGCTGAAACTCACCGCCGCGCAGTTGATGATCGTCGTGATGATGATCGCGGCCAGTGCGACCAGTTGCAGACGTGAGAACGTGAACACTCCGCCCCACGGAAGCGGCACGTCGAAGATCGTCACCTTCAGCCCACCGCCGATGAAGTCGTTGAGAAAGATCGCGAAACCCATCGCGAGTGCGGCTGCGGAGGCTGTGCGCGCGATGAAGAACTGCGTCCAGCCGTAGATGAAACCCCACGGACGTCCGTACGCGTCGCGAATGATTCCGTACTCACCGGCCGCGCGGGGCATCATGGCGAGTAACTCCGCATACGTGAGCGCGCCGGCGAGCGAGAGCAGTCCGGCAAACACCCAGATCGCCAGCGCTTTGCCGGGGCTTCCGACGTTACACGTCACGACGCGCGCCTTGAGAAACACGCCGGTGCCGATAATGTTCGCGACGTTTACCGAGATGGCGGCGATTAGACCAAGACCACGGATGAGTTGGGTATGTTCAGGTTGCACGTTTTTGGTTCTTTGGTTTTTGGTCTTTGGGCTTGGTCTTTGGCCTTGGGGCTTTGTTCTGAGTCTCTTAAGTTTCAGGTATCGAGACTTGGTCTAAGCCTCGAACAGCAATAAGGCCCAAGACCAAAGACCCAAGACCCAAGACCCAAGACCAAAGCACTAATATCCCACGTCGTTGCCGATCAGATCTTCGTAGTTGTCGCGTCGGCGAATCAGATCGACTTTGCCGTTGCTGCGAATCAAGACTGCCGCGGGGAGAGGGCGGCCATTGTAATGGAACATCTGGGCCAACGAATAGGCGCCGCAGTTGAGTAACGCCAGAACTTCGCCCGGCGCGACGTCTTCCGGCAGCTTGCGATAGTCAGGCAGACGTCCCTCGCGTTCGATGTCGAAATAGACGTCGCCCGAATCGCACAGCGGCCCGGCCACTTTGTATTCGCGCTCGTAAGGCTCGCCGGCGCGTGAGGCGGAGATCAAGTGGTAGTACCACTTGTAGTTATTCATCGAGAGCATGATGTTGTAACCCGCGTCGGTTAACAGCCAGACGTCGCCTGTTTCGGGACGATTCTTGATGTTGCGCACAGTCGTCAGCACGAGACCGGCGTCGGCGATGATGCTGCGGCCGGGCTCGAGCACGATCGTCACTTGATCGAGCAGATGTTCAGCGTTTGCGGCGCGCGCCGACTCACGCGCGACTCGCAACGCTTCCTTCAACACGACTGCCGGTTCGAGCTCAGCGCCAAGCATGTCGCGCTCGTGCTCCGGAAGCTGATCTGCTTGTGAGCGGTCGCGCAGGTAGTTGACGGGAATGCCGCCGCCGAGATTGATGTGCTGAAGCGTGTGTCCAGTCTCGCGATGAATGGTCACTAGGTGTTCCCACATGCTGCGAAACGCTTCCGCGAACGGCTCGACGTCAGGCGTTTGCGATCCGACGTGAATATGAATGCCGCAGACGTCGATCGTCTCGCGCTTTTCGAGACCACGGCGAAAAGCAGCCAGTACTTCCGACGACGAGATGCCGAATTTCGACGTCAACAATGCTGTTTGCAGGCCGAGATGCGAGCGAGTCCCGATCTCGGGCACGAGTCGCAAGGTGATGCGCGCCGGTGGGACGTCTTCGCCGCGCGCCCGTAGCCGTTTCACGGCTTCATCGACCATGTCGATCTCATACAGAGAATCTACGTTGATGGCGTAGATTCCCGCTTGCACGGCTTCGTCGAGCTCGTCGTCGGATTTACTTGTGCCGTTGAAGATGATCTGGTCGGGTTGGAACCCGACGCGCAGCGCCTTGAAGAGCTCGCCGCCGCTGTTGACCTCGATGTCGATACCTGAATCGAGCACCGTCTTCAGGATCGCCATGTTCGAGTTTGCTTTTGACGCGTAGCAAAACTTGATCGGGCGGTCGACGACGGTCGCCGCGTGTTGCAGCCGCGCAATGTTGTCGCGAATGCGTGTTTCGGAAAAGACGAAGAGCGGGGAGTTGTATTGTCCTACCAGGTCCAGCGCATCGGCGCCACTGATATTCAGGTGGCCGTCGCGCACCTCCAGGTAACCGGAGATGGACCAGGCAGGACGCGCGATAGCCATATCAGTCCTGGGCTGTGTCATCGGTGATGTTTTTGTTATGCCTTTGCGTCCTGACTGTTAATTTGATTTGCCGAAACTGTAATTCAACGTGCCGGAGACCTTCACTGGTTCACCCACCAACAACGTCGGCGAAAACCGCGCCAAGCGCGCGGCGTTGACGGCGGCGGCGTGCAGGTTTTGCGGCCCTGCCACCGCCCTTGCATCAATGACTGCTCCTTGTTCGTCGATCAGCACCGCCACCACGACGACGCCGGTCGCATCGCCTGTCCCGATCGGCGGCGGCAAGTAGATCGCTTTGCTATTCAGCACGCCGCCCGCGATTGGTCCCTTTTTCGCGTTTGGCTGCGGCTTCGTGGTGTTGTCGGCGTTTGTTGTTCCGCCTTCGGTGTTGCCTTCAGCGCCGGTCTGGTTTTCATTCGCGTTCGGCTCGGGCAGCTTGGTTTCGTTTTGTGCGTTCTGCGCTGCGTTGTCGGGAGGCTGCTCGGCATTTGGCGACGCGGCCGTTTTCGGTTGATCCGGTTGGCGGTCCGGCAGCACGAACGAACTCAGAAACTTGTCTTCCAGCGCGTCGTCTTTCTTCGAGTTCAATGAGACGACTACGTAGAAACGCTTTCTCGTCGCAAAAGCATGTGCGACGCCGTTCAGTTCGCCGACCGTCATTTTGTACGAGCGTCCGGTGTGACCGTGGAACGGGCGGCTGCTGACCAATGTCATCTTCATCAGCGCGGTATCTTTTGTTCGCACCTTCGGCGGGAAGAAATCTTTGAACGCGTCGATGTAAGAATTGAATCTCGCGAAATCCGAATACGCTGACGGGTCCGACTTGATCCCGCTCAGCGAAGCGATGGCCAGCAGCGCTCCCGCCGGTGACTTCGCCAGGTACAGGCGCGTGTTCAACTCCATCTTGTGATAGGGAAATTTTGCTGCCTCCGTGGTTGGGTTCTTGGGCATCGTGACGGTGAATTCTTCGCCTTCCGGACTGAGCGTTTCCCATTCGTTCCAGTCAGTGGCGCTTGGTTTAACCTGCGCGGAAGCCGTTAGCGCTGTCAGCACGACAATCGCGAGCGCCAAATGTAGACGACGGAAATGCATGTCATTTACCTCCTCAGGTTGTAGCTTTTGACCACGTGGAGAGCTGATCTTATATCACCCGCAGAGTCAGTGATGTGGCGACTCTAGTCGTAGCGTCGAAGTGTGTCAAGAGGCCCTGTCATTGGTCATATATCATTTGACATTGGTCATTTGTCATTTCTGCAATGACAAATGAGAAATGTCCAATGACCAATGGAAAATCATCCGTTCCGGGCTCTGTCTGCCTCGACAAGCACTCTGCGCAAGATCTTTCCGGACGGCGACTTAGGTATCGTCTGCACAACTTCGAGATAGCGAATTCGCTTGTGCGGCGCGACGCGTTCGGCGACGAATTCCATAATCTCTTCCGCCCGCGAAGGCTGACGCAAAACGACGATGGCTTTCGGCACTTCGCCTGCTTCGTCGTCGGGGCAGGGAATCACGGCGCAGTCGGCAATGGACGGATGCGTCAGCAGCACTGCTTCCAACTCCGCCGGCGGCACCTGAAAACCTTTGTACTTGATCAGCTCCTTCGCGCGATCGACGATGAAGAAGTGACCGTCTTCGTCAAAGTAACCGATGTCGCCGGTGTGCAGCCAACCATCGGGATCGATCGTTTGCGCGGTCGCTTCGGGACGGTTCAGGTAGCCGGTCATGATTTGCGGACCGCGGACGCAAACCTCGCCGCGTTCTCCGGGGCCGAGCGGTTCGCCGGTTTCGAGATCGACGATCATGCACTCGGTATTCGGCGCGGGCACTCCGACTGATCCAAATTTCACTTCATGTGGCGGCGCTGGTGACGAATGCGTGACCGGGCTCGTTTCCGTCATGCCGTATCCCTGGCGAATGCTGCAACCGAGCCGTTCCATGCACGCGCGCGTCAATTCCTCGCCGAGTGGCGCCGCGCCGGAAAAGATCGTTCGTAATCTTGGTAAGCGATAGTTGTCGACCGCCGGATGCTTGCTGAGCGCCAGCACGATCGGCGGTACGATGTGCGCGAGGCTGACGTCGTAGTCCTGCGCCGTTTTCAGGAACGATTCGAGCTCGAAGCGCGGCATCGTCACGATCGTCGATCCTGTATAAAGGCCCATGTTCAGGACGACGACGAGCCCGTAGATGTGAAACAGCGGCAGGACGCAGATCAGCGTGTCAGTGTCGAGGAAATAGCACAGCCCTTCCATCTGGCAGATGTTCGCGACCAGGTTCCGATGGGTTAGCATTACGCCCTTCGGCAGGCCGGTCGTGCCGCTGGAATAAGGAAGCGCGACGAGATCTTTGCCTGCGTCGATCGCGACTTGTTCGGCGCGCCCGTTGTCTTTCAATAGCGACGAGAATGGCGTTGCGCCTTCGGCTTCGCCGAAAACGAAGATTTCCTCGACGCCCGAATCGCCGGCAGCTTCACGCGCCTTATCCATGAACGTCGGAATAGTCACGAGGAAGCGCGCGCTACAGTCTTTCAGTTGGTGCGCGATTTCGCTGCGCGTGTAGAGTGGGTTAATCGGAGTTACGATGCCGCCCAACGTCGCGGTCGCGTGAAAAGCGATCGCGTACTCCGGACAATTCGGGCTCAGGATTCCGAATACGTCGCCCTTCTTGAAGCCGCGCTCTCTTAGATTGTGGGCGGCGATGGCGATCGAGTCGGCGAGTTGGGAAAAGGTAACACTTCGTC
>DASURS010000292.1:0-76699 GCA_036279935.1 Pyrinomonadaceae bacterium | reverse complement strand
AAAGGTCTCGAGGCGATCGAGATCTTTTTTCATGTTGGGCGGCAGTTGATACAGCACCACGCCGAGGCGATCGTCCAGCGCTGAAACCGTGTCGAGCATGTACTTTGTGGCTTCCTCTGCTTCTTTGAGCCGTTTGAAGTGCGTGATTCGCTGCGACGCCTTGACGCAGAAGCGAAAAGTCTCGGGCACCTGCGCCTTCCAACTCTCGACCATGCTGCGCTTCGGCAGGCGATAGAACGTGTTGTTGAGCTCGACGGCGGGAAGCTTCGAAGCGTAGTAAGGCAGCATGTCCTTCGCCGCCAGCTTCTCCGGATAGAAGCTGCCCTTCCATTCCTTGTAGCTGTACCCGCTGGTTCCGACGTATAGGTTCATAGGATTGCCGATTGCTGATTGCTGATTGCTGATTGCTGAAGACAATACCGCAACTGGGGAAAGAGTGAAAAATCGGCAATCGGCAATTGGCAATCGGCAATACACTGTGATACACAGGCAAGCCAAATCAAGAATTAAAAAAAAGATACTATGTCGACTGTTACCACTAACATCGAATCAGTGCTTCAGGAAGAGCGCGTTTTCCCGCCGCCGCCACAGTTTTCGGCCCAGGCGCACGTCAAATCGTTAGAAGAACTCGAAAAACTGCGCGCCGAAGCGAACGCGGATCCGGAAGGCTTCTGGGCGCGCATGGCCGAAGAGCTTCACTGGTTCAAGAAGTGGGACACGGTGCTGAAGTGGACGCCGCCACACGCCGAATGGTTCGGCGGTGGCAAGATCAACCTCTCGTACAACTGTCTCGATCGTCACCTCACAACCTGGCGACGCAACAAGGCCGCCCTGATCTGGGAAGGCGAGACCGGCGAAACACGCACGTTCACGTACCAGCAACTCCACACCGAAGTCTGCAAATTCGCCAACGTTCTGAAAAGCAGAAACGTCCAGCGCGGCGATCGCGTGGCGTTGTACATGCCGTTGATTCCCGAGCTCGCGATCGCGATGCTCGCCTGCGCACGCATCGGCGCGACCCATTCAGTCGTCTTCGGCGGTTTCTCCAGTTCCGCCCTGATCGATCGCATCAACGACGCAAGCTGCAAACTCGTCGTCACTGCCGACGGCGGTTGGAGACGCGGTCACGAAGTCAAACTGAAAACGGCCGTTGACGAGGCACTCAAGCAAACACCGTCCGTCGAAGGCTGCATCGTCGTCCGCCGCACCGGCTCGCATCAGCACATGCAGCCCGGGCGCGACTTCTGGTGGCACGAGTTGATGGAAACGATCGGCCCGGACTGTCCGGCCGAAGAGCTGGACAGCGAGCATCCGCTCTACATCCTCTACACGTCGGGCACGACCGGTAAGCCCAAAGGCATCCTCCACACGACCGGCGGCTACCTGCTGCAAGCGCACCTGACGACCAAGTGGGTATTCGACCTCAAGGACGAAGACATCTACTGGTGTACCGCCGACATCGGCTGGGTCACCGGACACAGCTACGTTGTTTACGGTCCACTCTCGAATGGCGCGACGTCGCTGATGTATGAAGGCGCGCCGAACTTTCCCGAGCCCGATCGTTTCTGGAACATGATCGAGCGCCATCGAGTCAACGTCTTCTACACGGCGCCGACGGCGATCCGCGCGTTCATCAAGTGGGGCGAGCACTGGCCGCTGAAACACGACCTTTCGAGTCTGCGTCTACTCGGCACCGTCGGCGAGCCGATCAACCCCGAGGCGTGGATGTGGTATCGCGAATTGATCGGAAAGGGACGCTGTCCCATCGTCGATACCTGGTGGCAGACCGAGACCGGCGCGATCATGATCACTCCGCTTCCCGGCGCGACGCCAACCAAACCCGGTTCCGCGACTAAACCGTTCCCCGGCGTCGAAGCCGACGTGATGACGCGCGACGGCCATCCCGTCGGAGCGGATCAGGGAGGCTATCTCGTGATCAAACGCCCGTGGCCGTCGATGTTGCGAACGATCTGGGGCGACGACGAACGTTACCGCCAGCAGTACTGGTCGCAAATCGAAGGCATCTACTTCGCGGGCGACGGTGCCCGGCGCGACAACGACGGCTATTTCTGGATAATGGGCCGCATCGACGATGTAATCAACGTAAGCGGTCACAGACTCGGAACAGCGGAGATCGAGAGTGCCCTCGTGTCGCATCCTGCTGTCGCCGAAGCGGCAGTGGTCGCCCGTCCCGATGACCTGAAAGGCTCCGCCATCGTCGCTTTCGTCACTCTCGAAGGCTCGCATCACCCGTCTGACGCGCTGAACGAAGAACTGCGCGCGCACGTCGCGAAGGAGATTGGAGCGCTCGCTCGTCCCGACGACATCAGGTTTACCGACGCGCTGCCGAAGACGCGTTCAGGCAAGATCATGCGACGGCTGCTGCGCGAGATCGCGACCAGCGGCTCGGTCGCGGGAGACGTCACCACGCTTGAAGATTTTTCAGTTCTGGAGAAGTTAAGGGCGGAGGAAGAGTAGCATTTTCCGTTTCTCATTTGCCGGTTTGTCATTTGTCATTTAAATGAAAAATGAGCAATGAACAATGGAAAATGATAAATGAGGAGGGAACATGACCCGGTATACCGAACCCGACAATCGTTCCGGTCCGCGGTACCTCGCCAGTCTGGAAGTGAAGGCTGAATGGGATGAACCCAGCGGCGCGCACGTCGTCGCCGAAGGAACGACGGAGAATGTCGGTCCTGAAGGCACGCTCATCCACTTGCCGCGCCATTTGCCGGAAGTCGGAAGCCGCGTACGTCTCGAAGTACTGGGCGAATCAGGTGACAGGCTGCAAGTGATTGCCGAGGTGCTTCGAATCGAACGCCATCCGGGACATCCGCTTGCGGCGCTGCAACTGCTCGGCGAAACTGACGAATGGAAAGGCCTCGTCTGGGAGCCGGCCGCTCCCCGCGTCGCGCCGCCTCCGCCGGCGGAAGGCGAGGAAGGCGAAGGCGAAGGTGAACCGTCGGCAGAGGACGATGACGATGTCGCCCACTGACGAAGTAGACGCACCGGCATCTCCCGACCGCAGAAGGTATCCGCGTTACTACGTCACCTCGCATGTGACATTGGCGATTGAGGACGACAACCTGAAGGAGTCGCTCGGCATTGGTGAACCGCAGGACATCAGTCTCGGCGGTGTGCGGGTCACGAACCTTCCGGCGTGCCCGAACGTCAAAATCGGCGACCGGCTCGCGCTGTTGATGCTCGACGCGGACGACGCGCTCTCGTTGACCGGCGAAGTGGTCCATCACGCAACCCCCGACACATTTGGAGTTGAGTTCAGGGAGTTGAGCATGCACGATCAAAAAGCGGTGGGAGAAATGATCTGGCGTCTCCACGCGCGTCTCTGAAACGCGCCTCTTTGTATGGCTTCGGACGAAACAAAAGATGCCGCTGTATCGGCGGCTAAAGCAGCGGTAGAAGCGTACGGACCTCCGACTCGCGTCATTCTGCGCGTCATCTTCATCCTGCTCGTCGTAATCGGTCTGTTGTGGGTGATCTCGAAGATAACGGGGATCCTTCTGCTGCTCGTGCTGTCGATCTTTTTCGCGTATCTCGTGTCGCCGCTGGTCGAGTTTTTGCGGCGGCCGCGATACGTCGGGAACCGCGAGATCGCGATCCCGAAAGTCGGGGCGATCGGGCTGTCTTACTTGATCATTCTGGGCGCGTTCGTAATCGCGATCTTCGTTGTACTCCCCGGCCTGAGTAATCAGTTTCCGGAATTCGTCAGCCAGGCAAAGGCATACTGGCAATCGTTTGGCGAAAGGGCGCAGGCGATAATCGAGTACTCGCGCTCGCGGCGCGTGCCTACTCCTGTTGTCGACGCTGTCAACAAGGCTGTGCCGCTGGTGGTTGAGAAGATTGGCCACACGTCGACGGAGTTTGCGAGTTCGGCGGTGGGTTATCTGGTGTTTCTGCCGTGGCTCATTCTGATACCGATCCTCGCGTTCTTTTTGTTGAAGGACGCGGAGAGTTTTCGCCGTTCCGCGTTGCTGATGTTGCCGCGCGGGCGCTGGCGCTGGCGTGGCGACGAGTTTTTCCAGGACGTAAACAGCACACTCGCCGCGTACATTCGCGCACAGTTGACCGCGTGTTTGCTGATCGGCATCGTGTGCGCCCTTGGCTTTACGTTACTCGGCGTGCCAGGTGGGCTGGTGATGGGATTCATTGCCGGCGTCTTCGAGTTCGTACCGCTGGCCGGACCGTTGATCGTAGCGATCATGGCCGCGATACTCGCGACGCTGCATGCTGGTCCATTCAACGCATTCCTGGTGTTGTTGTTTCTCGGCGTACTGCGGATCATTCATGATTACTTCGTGTACCCGCGACTCATCGGTCAGGGTATTCATCTTCATCCTCTCGCCGTGATCTTCGCGATTCTTGCGGGCGAGAAACTCGCGGGCCTCGCCGGAATATTTCTCGCGATTCCGGTGGTCGCAATCCTGACCGTCGTTTACCGTCACTGGCTCGAGCATCGAGGCAGCGAAGGCTTCGCGGATCTACTCGAACCAAGCCCCGCGGTCAGTAATGAACTATCTCCGCCGGGTTCATCCCCGCCGAATACGCCGCAAAACGAGTTACGTTCCGATAGCACGCCGGAACAGATGGTGCGCGCGCGGCCGGACCTGACGACAGGCGAATTGAAGTGGCCCTTAGAAGAGTAAAAATTCCTCTTGCTTTAACCACAAAAGGCACAAAAGACACAAAAGGCACAGGAAGAAGTTTTTAGAGGAGAGTGACGGTCTTTTGAGATGTCGTTACTTCCCTTTGAAAAATCCTGTTGTGCCTTTTGTGTCTTTTGTGCCTTTTTGTGGCTAAGATCCTAAGATCGTTTCATCAGGTCGATGAAGCGCTGAAAGTGATGTTGCGCGTCGTGAGGTCCGGGCGCGGCTTCCGGATGGTATTGGACTGAGATCACCGGCAACGTGCGATGGCGCATTCCTTCGACGCACTGATCGTTGAGATTGATGTGCGTGACTTCAACGTCGGGCGGCAAACTGTCGGCACTCACCGCGAACCCGTGATTGTGTGAAGTTATCTCAACACCGTGTCCCGACACCTCTTTCACCGGCTGATTGCCGCCGCGATGTCCGAACACGAGCTTGAACGTCTTCGCTCCGAACGCTCGGCCCAGCAACTGATGCCCGAAACAGATCCCGAACACCGGAACGCTCGCCTTTACGAGTTTCTGAATCTCAGTGACTTCCTTGTTCATCGACGCCGGATCCCCTGGGCCATTCGAAAGAAAGATACCGTCGGGTTTGAGCGCGAGTGCTTCGCTTGCGGGCGTCGACGCCGGCACGACGGTCGTGCGAACTCCGAGCTCCGCCAGTTCACGAAGCGAGTTCTTCTTCACGCCGAAGTCGTAACAGACGACGTGAAAACGTTCCTGGCCCACCGCCGGAAACTCGTAGCGCTCTTTCGTCGTCACGACGCTGGCAAGCTCGCGGTTCTCCATCGGCGGCGACTGCCGCGCCTTTTCCACGAGGCTCTTTTCGTCGAGATCCTTCGTCGACAAACACGCGCGCATCGCGCCTTTGTCGCGGATGTGACGCACGAGCGCGCGCGTGTCGATACCTTCGATGGCGACGATGTTCCAGCGTTTTAGATAAGCTTCGAGACTCTCTTCGGCGCGCCAGTTTGAAACGATCCGGCTCGCCTCGCGGACAACGAATCCCTCGACCCACGGCCGCGACGACTCGGAGTCAGCCTCGTTCACTCCGTAGTTGCCGATGAGGGGATATGTCATGCAGACGATCTGTCCGGCGTATGAAGGATCAGTCAGCACTTCCTGGTAGCCGGTCATCGAGGTGTTGAAGACCATCTCGCCGCACACCTCGCCGTCGGCCGCCCACGATCTGCCGCGAAACGTACGTCCGTCTTCAAGTGCGAGGAGTGCTGGTGCGCGATGTTGCATGTTAGTTCACGGGTCTTGGGTCTTTGGTCTTGGGTCTTAGAAAAACAAAGACCAAAGACTAAAGTCCAAAGACCAAAATTCCTCCTACTGACTACTCTTGATGAATTGCTGCGCTTCGTTCAACCAGCGTTTGCTGGTGCGATACTTATAAGCCGGCGCCGTTTTCACCGCTTCGATGCAGGCCTGCATCAAGCTGGTCGCTTCGCGCTTGTGACCGAGTCCGGCGTGCGCGCGTCCCATCAGATAAAGACCTTCGGGATCGGACGGCCGGTGTTCGAGAAAACGATCCAGCGCCATGCGCGCGTCTTCAAACTGGCCCGCCGCGATGTAGGTTGCCGCGACTTCGCGCCAGATCTCGTGTTGCGAGTGCGCCGGATCGCGTGCGACGACGTGTTCGAAGTTTTGAATCGCGTCTGCGTATCGTTTCTGCTGGCGCGCAATGCGGCCGAGCTGGTAGCTGGCGTCGATCTCGCCGTCGTCGATCTTCAACGCGCGCTCAAATCGATCGCGCGCGGCATCGAGCTCGCCGCGGCTCTGATGAATCAGGCCGAGGTTGTAATGTGCCGAGGCGTCCGCCGGATTCAGCGTTGCAGATTCGAGGTTCTGTTTGAAAGCCGCTTTCGCGCGATGGCTGCCCAGGATGTCGCTGAAGTAGCCGCGGAGGAACAGGAACGCCATGATCAGCAGGAACGGAGAACCGAGCACGCTCAAGAACAACGACTGCACGATCGGTCCGATGAACACAGACGCGATGCCGCCGATAAACACGATTCCGATCGCCCGCAACACTGACGTGCGAAAGGAGTCCTTCACCGCAAACACCATCCCCAGGCCGAACAGTCCAAACACGCTCATCAGAAACAGTCCCTCAGACTGAAGGGCCGGATCCTTGAGGCGCTCTATTGCTTCGGGAGCAAGACTGCCTTGCCAGTTGTCAGCGTTCTGAACGGCAGTGTTGACGATTTGGGCCTGAGCGCCGCCGTAGTGAAGTAACAGCGCGATGAGAGTCGCGAAGATGCTTGCGGCAGTTAAGACGTAGAGCAACGAGGCCGCGACCGGAGCGTATTCCTGCGTGATTACGACGCGAAAACTGCCGCGGCGCTCGAAGGTGTTGGCGATCAGAGTGATGATGGGAACTACGACAACCGCAATCACGGCAACAGCCGTTGCTGCCTCACGAATCTGCCAAAACAAACCGTCCGCGATCGCGAATTCCGATGGTCCGGCAAACTTTCGGGCGACGAGATTGAAAACGATCTGGCTGAGCCACGCCATCAACGCGATCGGCGCGAGCGAGCCGCGATCGCGAACCTCTCGCATCCCGCGGAGCGGCGCGTAGAAGATCATCAGCAGGAGTCGCAGCCAATTAATCATGTGGAACAACTAAAACTCAACGCTGCTGCGGGTCCGAGTCGCTCAACGGCGCGTCCTGGAACTCCGGCGCGGCGCGCGGAACCGCCGGATTGTCGACGGGAGTAACGTCCTCGTGATGTATGACGCTCGCGGAAGTCAGCGGCCAGTAGCGAAACAGGGCCTTGCCGTAAATGTACTTCTTGGGCACCAGCCCCCACAGCCGCGAATCGCTTGAATTATCGCGATTGTCGCCCATTACAAAGTAGTAGTTGGGTTTGACGTCGACCTCCGCCAGGCTGCGGTGCGACAGGTTCAACCGCTGATCGAGGTATGCCTCGGAGATCTCGCGGCCGTTCACCATGACGACGCCTTCGACGATCTGGATGCGATCGCCCGGCAGGCCGATCACGCGCTTGATGTAGCTCTTGGACGGATCCTCCGGAAACCAGAACACGACGATGTCGCCGCGGTCGACCTTCGGGGCCCAGCGATACTCGTCGTAGTAGATCAGCTTGTTGACGAAGATCCGTTCGCCGTCGTGCAAACGCGGCAACATCGACGTGCCTTCGACCTTCACGGGCTGCACGATGAACACGACGACGAGCGCCGCGATCATCAGCGCGAAGATCAGGTCGCGGAACAGCAAACGCGCTTCCGACCACAGGTCGTTGCGTGAAGCTTCTTCAGGCTTGTGTTCCTGGATGTCTTTGTCGTCGTCGACGTGGACGCCGCCAAATGGAGGCGGCCGGCGTTTTCGAATTCCAAACATGGCCGGGTTGAGGTTAACTTTCGGTTTAGCGCTTGTCAAACAAACAGTGTTTCCGTGTGTGTAGGGCAATTCCTTGACAGGCTTTACGTACGCTATCTATCATCCTCGCCTGCATTTGCAGCCCAGACATCGTCCCCTGGCGGACCAGAAAAGAGGCCCGAAGACGTGATCAAGTTAGACATAATCAATCGCGTGGCCGATAAGACCGGCGTACCAAAAATGAAAGCCGAACAAGCTGTCGAGGCCTTGTTCCATTCGATGAAGGAGGCGTTGACGCGCGGCGAGCGAATCGAGTTGCGCGGGTTTGGCGTATTCGTTGTGAAGCCGCGGAAGCGAGGCGTCGGACGAAATCCGCGAACCGGCGAGGAAGTGGCGATACCGTCGGGCAAGACGATACGATTCAAGCCGGGCAAGGAGTTGCAGGCGCACGATGGCGAGTCTGGTGTTGACGGAACAGGCGACGAGGACGACGACGAGTTTTAGCATTTGGTTTGTTTTACGGGCATTTATTCGAGGCTAGAGCGTGGATGTTGTTTACGATCCGACTCTAGCCTTTCGCTTTGCTTTGATGGAGAACGTATTTCCTAAACCTGTGGTGACGATATCGGCGCGCGAGTGGCGGCTGCATGGCGTGCTCTTTGTGCTCACGATCGTCACGACGACGCTCGCTGGTGTGATGCTCTCCGCGCCTGACTTCACGCCTCGTGAGCCGCCGCTTGCGGGTTTGTTGGATTATCTGCTTTACGTTCCGCTCTCGTATTTCTACTTCTGCGTGGACCTGGTGCGGTACGCGTTGGCGAATCCGCTGGTGCTTTCGCAGGGGTTCGCCTTTTCGGCGGCGCTGCTGGCGATTCTGTTTTCGCATGAAATGGGGCATTACCTTGCGTGCCGCTACTACGGAATCGACGCGACGTTGCCGTATTTCATTCCGGCGCCGCCGATCTTTTTGGCAGGAACGTTTGGGGCTTTTATCAAGATACGTTCGCCGATTCCGTCGCGACGGGCGTTGTTTGATGTTGGACTGGCGGGTCCGCTGGCGGGGTTTGTGGTCGCGTTGCCGTTGTCTGTGATTGGAGTGTTGACGGTAGGACCGCCGGCTGCGCCGCAGGCGAACGCCATCTACTTCAACGATCCGCTCTTGTTTCGTGTGTTGGCAAGATTGTTTGGAGTGACGCTCGATCCGAACTCGCCGATTAATCCCTATTACATGGCGTCGTGGATCGGGTTACTGGTGACGAGTTTGAATCTGATGCCGGTGGGCCAGCTTGACGGTGGACACGGGACGTTTGCGGTTTTCGGCCGCCGGGCTCATGCACTCATCGGCCGCATCGCTTTCGTCACGGCTGCGGTGCTCGCGGTGCTGGGTTACTGGTGGCACAACAGCCCGAGCGGCTTCCTCTACGTGGTCCTTTTAGGCGTGATGCTCCGCGTTCCGCACCCTGAACCCTACATCATGGAACCGCTGGGTCCCAAACGCACCCTGATCGCGGTTCTCACACTGATCGTCTTCATCCTCTGCTTCTGGCCCTTCCCAATCACGATCACGTGAAGTTTCTAAGATCTCTTTCCCATTAATCTCCCGCAAGCGCGAGTCACATGGGAAGGAATGATCCGTGGTTCTAACTTGCAGCAGCCGCAGCAGGGAGAAGGCCTTTGATCTCGCGGACGACGCGAACGACTTCTTCCTGGTTCGCGAGCGCGATCATGAAGAACTTGTAGCCCTGGTGGAAACAGATGACGCCGTTGGCAAACAACCAAACGCCGTCGAGAAATGGGTTGCCGCCAAGTAACCAACTGATCGGCGCGCCGACGATCGGACCAGGCTGAAATATCTGCGCCCACATCGCCGCTCCCGCCGCACAACTGAACGCTCCCAGCAACGGCGCACCAACATACTTCGCGACGTTTCTTTCAAACTCAACGCGCTGCGCTTCAGCCTCACTCAACTCACCGCGCCCGATCAACTCTTCGCGCTTCTTCAAATAGCTATCAAACTTCTCACCCGCTTTGCGCAAACCATAGACCGGCAGCGCCGAATGCGTGAACCAGTGCGGATGCGCGCCAAGCAGCACTCCATCGAGTCCTGGAAACGCCGCGCCGGCCCTGATCCCGAGCACGAGTGAAACAGAAACAACAGCCGCCTTGCCCGGGTTCTCCTTGATCCAGTCGCGCGCTTTCAAAACTCCGGCAGTCGCAGCCGTCGAAGCGCGCGTGAACCGCGCGCCCTTGTCCAAAACCTGCGAAGCGCGATCGTAATAAGTCTTCGCGTCGCCGAACACCTCGCCGGCCTTCTTCCCCGCATCACCGGCAACGTCGCGAAACACTTCGCCCGCCTTCTTCACTCCACTCGCCGCACGCCGCGCCGCATCGCCAACCTGTTCATCCTCAGTCAGCTTTTCAGCTTCCGCACGCAAGCGCTCGGCGCCGCTCGCCATCGTCTCCGCGCCGCGCTTCGCCGCCTCGCCGGCAGCACGCGCACCCTCACCAACGATGTCGGAGATCGCAAACTTCTCATCCAGCTCGCGCGCCTTGCGCCGCGCCGCCTGCTGCCACTCGTCGAATTTGTCCCTGTAATCAGCCATTCTATTCCTCTGCCACAAAAAGGCACAAAATTCACAAAACGTTCAGGGAGAACCTTCCCGGATACTCAGATGCCTGCCGCGCCGTTTGTGCCTCTTCGTGTCCTGTTTTGTGCCTCTTCGCGGCCCAGCCTCAGTCGCGTTGTACGTCCCCCGCGGCTACCGAGTTCCTGAGCGGCTCCACGGTCACGACTCGATCCCGGCCGTCTCGCTTAGCCTGATACAGGGCGACGTCTGCCGCCTTGAAGATCTCTGAAGCAGTTTGCGCGTCTGTAGGGCATTCCGCAACCCCGAAACTCGCGGTTATCCGGGCGCCGGACGGCGTCTCGAGCGCCTTGATCGCCACCCGCAACCGTTCCGCCACCTCGATTCCGGCGGTCTGACTTGTTTCGACGAGCAGCACGGCGAACTCCTCGCCGCCGATCCGCGCCGCGAGATCGATACCGCGCGTCCCCTCACGCAGGACGCGACTGATGCGACGAATCGCGTCATCGCCGGCGTCGTGACCGAAACTGTCATTGAGGTTTTTGAAATTGTCGATGTCGATCATCAGCAGACTAAACGGATGCCCGAAGCGCATTACGCGCCCAACCTCGCGCTCGAGCTGCCGCTCGAAACGACGCCGGTTAGCGAGCCCCGTCAGGTGGTCCGTAAACGCCGCCTCCTCGCAAACGTCGAGGTAAGCTTTGAACTCGAGCAGCGTCCGCGTTCGGGCCAACAACAGATCGAGGTCCGTCGGGTCCGTGATATAGCCCAGCGCGCCGACTTCCGATGCGCGCCGCAGATCTTCAGCACGACGCCCGGCGGCGGTCTGCATGATGACGGGAATAAACTTCGTCAGCGGGTTGGCCCGTATCCGTTGGGCCAACTCGTAGCCGTTCATGCGCGGCATCATGACGTCAGTGATCACAAGATCGGGTTGATACGACTCGATGGCGGCGAGCGCATCGTCGCCGTCGGTAGCGGTGGTAACGTTGTATCCCGCCAGGCTGAGAGCGGCTTCGAGCAGACCAAGCTTGTCAGGATTGTCGTCGACGATAAGGATGTTTGCTTTGGGCTCCATAAAACCAGGGTGCTGGACCTAATAATCTTGCGCGGCTAAAAGCTTCATGCTACAGTGCGGGCTTCGGTTTTTCGTTCGTGCCGATACTCGCCCTAGCATCGCAGTCAAAGATTCAATCGGAAGAGAGTACACAAGCCCGGAAACATCGCAGCGGGTCTCCTTACGGTCGTAAAAACTAATCCGCACAGGCCACTTGAACTCGAACCACGCTGCGAAAAGGCGCTCAACATAAGACGACCTGTTAGCTCGACCCCAGAGAGACGTGCAGATGAAAGCCGTGCAGGAACAGAAGCGCGCGAGAGACTTAACAGCCGACGACCGCGCGGCCCTAATCCGGCGCCTCGAATTTGGCTCTACACTGGACGATGCCCTCGTGGCAGATCTAGCTCGCAGCTCCGTGGTCCTCGACTTTCGACGTCGCCGGTTCGTCTATCGCGCCGGCGAACCTGCTGATTGCCTCTACGCCATCGTTCATGGCCGAATAAAGCTCTGCCGCATCGAAACTGAGACTGGACGGGAAGCCGTGATCGACATCCTCCCGGACGGATCTCTCTTCGGCGAGTCAGCGCTCTATTCTCTAGCGGGGCAACGGGCGAACTCGGCAATCGCCTATGAAAACTCCAGGCTCCTCCGAATCCAGGTCGGGGATTTCAAACGGGGGATGGCTGAGGATGACCGGCTTCATGATTACACTTTCCGCTTAATCGGTCAACGACTTGATCACGCCGAGCGCCGGCTCGCCGATTTCGCTTTGAACGCGATTCCGGCCCGCCTCGATAGCCTGCTGGCGGACTTTTCCGTTCGCTACGGCGTGTCAGAGCCCGAAGGCGTCCTTATCGATATCCCCCTGCCACACCGCGAAATCGCTTCAATTGTCGGTTCGACGCGCGAGAGCGTCACCGTCCGCTTGAATGCCATGCGCCGCGAAGGTACGATCGCTTTCGTCAAACGACGAATACTGATCAAACGACCGGCTGCGCTGTAAACTTGCGCGTTCCGGCCGCGTGCGGCTTCAAGTGGCGATGAAGTGTCCAACCTGCGGTAAACCAATCAAATGGAAAGACAATCCGTTTCGCCCGTTTTGCTCAGAACGGTGCCGGCTTGTGGACCTTGGCAAATGGGTCGAGGGCGAGTACCGCGTGCCTGGCGAAGCGGCCCAAAACGAACCGCACGAAACCTCACGCGACCACGACACTGACAACCATAAATGAAGCAACTACGGAAACACAGATTGCCTGGACCAGTCGCCCTGGCTTTTGCACTGCTGCTCTTAACGTCGTGCAACGCAACCGACGTCACCGAGCCCGGCAAGACACCCGTTATTCCTGGTCCACCGCCCAACACAACGCACCCGATGCCGCCCGTGAAGACGTCGTCGATCAACAATATGGGATGGAAGTTCTCAGACGGAAAACGCAGCTTGTTCTCCGAGTATCGGGGCAAGGTGCTCATACTCGACTTCTACGCGACGTGGTGCGATCCGTGCCGCCGCAGTGTTCCTCATCTCGTGGGACTGCAGAAGAAGTACGCGGACCAGGGGTTCACAGTCATAGGATTGAACGTCGGTGGACCAGGTGACGACGAGAAGGTGCCAGCATTCGCCAAAGAGCTCGGCATCAACTACCCACTCGCCATTCCCGACGAGGAGCTCGTGATGTTCCTGCTTTCTGACAACGATGGCATTCCGCAAACGTTTATCTTCGATCGACAGGGCCAGCTCGTCGATCATCTCGTCGGGTTCGGCAATTCGTCAGGCGCAGAAATCGACGAAGCCGTCGAGACCGCTTTGAAAACTGCAAGTCAATAACAGTCAGGTTGAGAAATTGAGAAGAGCGAAGATACTAATCACACTCGGACCGGCGTCCCGCGAACCGCAAGTCATTGAACAACTACTCGAAGCGGGCGCCAACGGCGTGCGCATCAACATGTCGCACGGAACTCACGAAGAAAAAGCGGAAGACATTCGTCTCGCTCGTGAAGCCGCTGCGAAAGTCGGATGTCCGATCGCTGTCCTGGTCGATCTCTCCGGGCCGAAGATCCGCACCGGCGAGCTGAAGGACGATCAGCCGGTGAAACTGAATTCAGGCCAGCTTTTCACGATCACGACGAGACGAATTGTCGGCGACTCGACGCAGGTTTCGACGAACTACCCAGACCTGGCGCGCGTCGTCAAGCCCACTACTCGATTATTGCTCGACGACGGTGCGCTATCGCTGATCGTCGAGAGCACCACCGACACGGACGTTGTCTGCCGCGTCATCGACGGAGGCATGCTGGGCGAACGCAAAGGCATCAATCTTCCCGGCGTTGAGTTGCCGATCGACTCGCTCACCGAAAAAGACATCGTCGATCTACGTTGGGCCGTCGAGCAGAAAGCCGAGTACATCGCGCTGTCGTTTGTGCGGCGCGCGCAGGATTGCGAGCGGGCCAAGCAGTTGATCGCCGAGGCAGGCGGACATGCGCCGCTGATCGCGAAGATCGAAAAGGCGGAGGCAATCGATCATCTCGACGACATTATCGCCGCCGCGGATGGAATCATGGTGGCGCGCGGCGATCTCGGCGTCGAGACCAGCGTCGAACTCGTACCCGTCTATCAAAAGCGAATCATCGAGCGATCGATTGCGGCCGGGAAGATGGTGATAACGGCGACGCAGATGTTGCAGTCGATGGTTTCCAGTCCGCGGCCGACGCGTGCTGAAGCGTCTGACGTGGCGAATGCTGTTTGGGACGGAACTGATTGCGTCATGTTGTCGAACGAGACGGCGATGGGGAATTATCCGGTTAACGCTGTCGCTACTATGGCGCGGATTATCGCGTCGGCTGAGTCGGGTAAGAAGTCCGATATTTTCAATCCGACCGGGAAACAGTCGGGACGCGTCAGTCGTGCGTTGTGTGAAGCGGCTGCATTCGCGGCGGACGAGATGGGTACGACTGTCACGGCAGTCTATACGGCTTCGGGGTTGATGGCGCGTCGATTGTCTGCCGTGCGTCACGATCAGCGAATAGTTGCGTTGACGCACGTGCCGGAAGTGCAGGCCGAGCTGTCGTTGATCTGGGCTGTTGATCCGTTGCTGGTGCGAAAGGCTGAGTCGACGGAGGAGATGTTGAAGATCGGCGAGCAGGCGTTGCTCGACGCAGGCATTGTCGAACGAGGCGATACTATTGTTGTGATGGCGGGACGGTTGTCAGGCCTGGGATTGTCGAGTTCCGTGAGTATTTCGACGGTCGGCGGCGCGCTTGGCCCAACACGAACGTCTTGATTATTTTTAGTCGG
The DNA here is from genome assembly GCA_036279935.1 of Pyrinomonadaceae bacterium. Taxonomy (GTDB): domain Bacteria; phylum Acidobacteriota; class Blastocatellia; order Pyrinomonadales; family Pyrinomonadaceae; genus PSRF01. Next base: position 61,741 of record DASURS010000292.1, on the reverse strand, counting down.
CGCCGATCATCTCGCCGACGCCTTTACCGTCCTTCTGTTCCTGGGCCATCTGCGCGGGCGTCTTCTGCGGGTCGCGCCAGTTATCGAGGATTCCCACCTGATGCACGCACTGTAACGTACACGTCGGCGCGCACCATTTTTCAGTCTTGTACTCCCGATCGAAATCTTCCATCGTGTACTGCTCGAGCGGAATTCCCGGATAACCACGTTGCTGCGAGCACCAGTGGACCAGCCCGTCTTCGCAAACGTACAGATACCGAGCCCCGGCACGGCAACGCCACTGATACGGCTTGCCCTCCGCGATACTGTCCTGAAACCAGTTCAGCCGCGCGTGATCTTTATTTCCGAGCTTCTTAACCTGCTGAAAGATGTCTTTCTCTTTTTCGGAAAGCGGCTTCAGCGTTCCATCGTTGTCGTGAATCACACCGACAGTCGTCGAGAACCCAAGCTCGACTGCTCGCCGAGCGACAGTCAACGCGTCGTCCGGGTTTTTGATTCCGCCGCCAATGACAGAATTGATGTTGACGTGAAAATCCGCGTACTCCGAAAGGTAACGCAGCTTCTTATCCAGCACGCGCAGACTCTTGCGCGACACTTCATCCGGTTCGACGTTATCGATACTGATTTGCAGATATTCGAGCCCGGCGTGATTGAGCCGTTTGATTCGCTCAGGGGTGAAGTAATAACCGTTCGAGATCAACCCCGCGATCATACCGCGCACGCGAATGTGATGAATGATCTGATCGAGCTCGGGATGCATCATCGGCTCGCCGCCGGAGATCGTGACGATCGACGTGCCGAGTTTCGCCAGCTTATCGAGCCGCGCTTTGACGAGGTCGAGATTGATCGGTTTCGAATTATGGTCGTACTCGTTGCAATAGCCGCACGCCAGATTGCAACGACGCATCGGGATCAAATGTGCGAGAACAGGATGGCGGCTCGAAAGCAATGCGCGGGAGATAAAGCTCGCCTCGCGCATCTTCAGTTTTAGAAACTTTGTTTTCCTCATTTAGTCTGCAACGGGTTCCCCGAAGAATATGCGACGAAGGCGGTCCAGCGCAACCGGCTCAAACGTGCAGAAATAACAAAGGGCTCTGTTTTGTTGACAGAGCCCTTCGGCTTTCGTGTTGGTCTGGTCTTGTTAGCTCTTGACGATCTTAACGTTCGAATCGAGCTTGATATCGAAGTCGCTGGTGGAGATCCGCGCGTTCTTCTCCAAACCCGTCAAACGCATCGTCGTCGAGTCGTCGTTCTTCTCAACGATCTTGGCCTGGACAGGCATGCCGGCCGAGTCGATCCAAACTTCCGCGTACTTGTAGCTCGCCTTGCCCTTCGGCACGAGCGTGAGGTGAATCGTTCCAACGCCACCGCCGAGCGTCTCTTCACGGACGTCCTTCACCGGCTGGAACCGCGACTCGAGCTGCGCGCGCGACATGTTCATCATCTCCAACAAGCTGCCTGCTTTGTTGTCGCCGCTCATCTTGCGGGAATCGCCCGTGTAAGCGACCTTCAAAGCCGGACGGAAGATGGTGTAGCGATTATTGTTTACCGCGAGAACTTCCTTACGTGGGCTGGTCCAGTCGATTCTGACTGCCGCCTGACGGCCTGCGCCAGGCAAATAAATGACGACACCACTGTACTTGTCTTCAACGCCAAGCTGCGAGTTGTACTTACTGACGTGGATACCGGCCCGCAGCGACTTCAATGTCTGACGATTCTTCTCCATCCGGCTGAGGACGGAACTCACCAGGCCTGCTCCCTGACCGTTCGCAGTCGGCGAAACGACCGCAAACGCGGAAACTAACAAAGCTAACATCAGGCCTGAGCAAAACAATCTCTTCATAAGTGCTCCTTGCTTGAATCTCCTTCCCCGGGGTTCGCAAAAAAACCTCGCAATTATAGGGGACGGCTATCGTATGTCAACCTCAAAGCTGCGAGTCCTCCCGTCGGCATCGACCATTTTCCGGACCGCAACCACCTCAACGTCCGTGCGTCCGGTCAGGTTCTTAACGCGCTCTTGGATTTGACGTGTATCTGCTTCATTACCAATAACTTCAGGTCCAAAAATCAGTGTTTTGGCAACTGCGCTTGGATGCTCCGTACCTAATGCTCGTTCGCCAGACGAAAACCAGCTTTTTGGAGTCAAAAATATAAATATCAGGATGACGACACATAGAAGATCCCACTGCCAGGTGTTTCTTTCGTAATTCCAGAAGAAGATCTTCTTCAGTGTGGTTGTCAGGCCTCGCACCGTCTTATCAGCTTGCAAGTAAGCAGCCACGCGACCGCGGCTGGCGGGTCAAATGATTCTATCTTCCGGCGAATCCTATTGTAAACGAGATTCTCTGTTTTATAGCCGTACGGCCGGCGAGGGCTCGACGATGTGACCGTCACGCATCTGGACGATACGGCGGCACATTGCCGCAGCTTCCGGATTGTGGGTGATCATGATGATGGTTTGATTGAACCTGTAATTCAACTCCTGGAACATGTTAAGGACCAGCGCGGAGTTCTCTGAATCGAGATTACCCGTTGGCTCGTCAGCCAATACGATCGCCGGCCGGGTAACTACGGCGCGCGCCAAAGCGACGCGCTGTTGCTCGCCGCCCGACAGTTCCAGCGGTTTATGGTGCAGCTTGTCTTCCAGTCCGAGCAGCCGAAGCACGTCACGGCGGAGTTGCGGATCGCCGCCGCCGTTGCCATGAATTCGCTCCGCAAGTCGGAGATTCCCTTCAGCGGTCAGTGTGGGAAACAGGTTAAAACGTTGAAACACGAACCCGATTTTCTTGCGTCTTATCGCCGTGCGTTTCGCGTCTGACGCGGCGGTGATGTCTTCACCGTCGATGACGATCCGGCCCTCGGTCGGCGTCAACAAACCGCCCAGCAGGTGAAGCATCGTCGACTTGCCGCAGCCCGACGGGCCCATAATCGCGACAAATTCGCCTTCCTGCACTTCCAGCGACACGCCGCGCAGCGCGGGCACGTCCATCTTCCCGATCTTGTAGACCTTTACCAGGTTTTCAGCTTGTAGAATCGTTCTCATCGAAAATGAATTAGTCTTATATCACTGAGCGAGCGGATGTTCACTTGTTGGCGGTAACTTTCTTGTTCACGGCATCGAGATCGACTTCCGGCAGTTGCCATTTGTTCTCCAGCACAAAAGCTTTCGGCCCATATTCGCGGTTCAATTCGACCGAGCCGGCATCCTGGTAGGTAATGTTCAACTTGTACTGGTCCTGTGGGCGAGTAATCTCGATCCGGCTCGGCAACGAAGCGGTCGCGCTGCTGCCAAGCTGTCTCTCGGCGGAATAAGACACGTCGGTCACGAGCGATCCGCGGTCATCGTACGACTGGACACGCGCGAGTCGAAGCGGCGAAACCCGATCGAACCAGAACCGGCGCATTAATCTGGCTTCGCTCGTCGTCGACCCGGAAAACTCTTCCAACAAATAGTAAGGACGCATCACGCGCGATCCCTTTTTCGCCTGCCGTCGCGTGTCCGGCTCTTCCTGAAAGAACTCGCTCTGGACGTAGATCATGTTCGGATCGATGGGCCGAATCATGAACGCGTCCGTCAAATGCTGTGGGCGCAGGTTCGAAAGCGCGCTGACGGTCTCCTTTTCCGATTTCTTTTGATTATTTGCGGGAGCCGCTTCGTCGGTTTCGAGTTTCGGATAGACGGCGCTGTTGGTCCCTTTCACGAACCGCTTGTACTTCTCGTCGCCCTTCAAAACCGCGACGCGGAAGTGTTCGCCATCCGACGCCATCTGGGCGATGTCGACAAAAGTGAACTGGATGATCAGAAGTATTTTGCCGGGCCGTTGCAGCGTTATGTCTCCGTCGACCAGTCGATACTGATCCGCGACACCCGAACTCGCAAACGACGTGTCTTCAAACTGGATATCGACTTTGCCGTGAATCGACTGAACGGTCGAGAGACGGTTCACTTCCACAAGTAGCCGATCTTTACTGGCCTCGGAAGCCGGCAGCAGTGCAGGGACCTCGATCTTCTTCTTCGCGCCGAAAAGGCCGCACGCCGAGGTCACGAGGAGAACGAAAACAAGTATGACCGGCAGGAGCGAGCGAGAGTGAGCAATTCTGTGTGCGTTCAGATATTTGAGCATTACTCTAAGCCGCAAATCATACGTCAAACGCTTGAAAATCGCGAAATTGGTAGCGCGCCGCCGCGCCTAATCAAGTTCCAGCGGCGCCTTGCCGAATCGCGCCCGCAAACGGTCGATGGAGTTCTTAATCGCCGGTCTGTGCAACAACTTCTGTTCCAGCCGGTGCTTGCCCGGAAAATCGACCAGCATCACACCCAGCAGAATCGTCAGCAGCCCCTGACCGGGAACGCCCGGCAGCGACATAATGATGCCCATCAGTATGAGCAGCACGCCGAGGAGGTTTTTGAAGACGAGAGCCACCATTCTGACCGCGTGCGGACGGTCGACCCAGAACTTCGAATGATGATTGTTGCGGAAATAGTCGGCAGGCAGCTTCACGAGGATCAGCGAAACGGTGCCGAGACTAATAGCAAAGGTAACGAGGAAGATGGCCGTTCCGATAAGTACGCTGCGCCAGGTGAGCCCCGCGATCGCGTCCGATATGAGATCAATCATGGTTTACGCGATCTCGCTCCGGGCTTGCAGCAACGACTGGAAAACTTCGCGAACAATTCCGTCGGCAACGTCGCCCAGCCGGAAGTCCGGCTTTTCGGCAACCTCCCAAAACTCGTCGAGGCCACGCGCACCTGCACGTTCGAGCGCGAGTAGCTGAACCAGCAAGTCGAGAATGTCCGCTGCTTTCACGACGCGCGCTTCGAGACTGTCGCGTTGTTCATAGTCGTCATAGAGCTTCGGGTACAGGTCGTTCTTCAATTCGGCGACGATGTCCGCGAACGCGCGGGTCTCCGCCTGCTTTCGCGCTTCCGCGCCGAAATAAGCAGTCGCGATGCGCGGCATGTCGCCAACGCGAACCTCGGCCCAGTCGTGAAGCAACGCCATCCGCAAGACCTTCTCGACGTCCACCGTCACGCCGTGCGCGATCAATTCGTCTGCCAGCAACATCGCCGCCACTCCGACGCCAAACGAGTGGGCCGCCACTGATTCCGTTCCGTTTGGCAGCCCACGCAGAGTCCAGCCCGTGCGATCGAGTCGCTTGAGCCGTTGTAATTCGATTAACGTCGAAAGCATGTCAGTCAATTCAGGGTTTTTGGATCGCCGGAACAGACGGCGGCGGATTCGGCGGCAATAGCGGGATCAGGTTCAGCGCCACCATGCGCCACGTCGTAGCCTGACAACGGATGCGCAGTCCGGGAGTGTCCGTGTCAAACGACTCGTTGGGCGCGACGGCGGCAGATTTGAAGATTCCTTCACCGCAACGGATGCCTGCCGAGTCGTAAAAAGTGACGACGCCGGAAACGAACGCGTACGAGTTGGCGCTCGTGTTCCTGACGACGATGCGAACGTTCGTGACCGGATCGTCCGGCCCGCCATTCAGCGACGTGGTGCGCAAAGTTGCCTGGAGCGCGGCCGTGCCGTCGCCGTCGTGGGCCACTGTCGCTTCGCCGAGCGCCACGCGCTTTTCTTCCGGGGGACTCGTCTCCTGTTGAGCGTTAACAACGCCTGCCGTGAATAAAACAACGAGCGCGACGGCGAGTTTTGTCGTGAGTTTCATCTCGTCTCCTTTTTATTCGCGAATGATTGCATACATGAGTCGATCGATTGTCCGGCCATCCTTGGTAACGCTCTTCCGCAAACGTCCTTCAAATTCGTAACCCGCCTTTTCCAACACTCGCGCAGACGCCGGGTTCCACTCAAACACGTGCGCGTAGATTCGGCACAGATCGTACGTGGAAAACGCGTGTTCAGTCACGGCGATCAGCGCTTCGGTTGCAATGCCTCGACCCCAGAACGCCTCGCCGATCCAGTATCCGATCTCCGCCGAACGATGACCGACGTCGTTCTGGATCGTAAAACCGATCCCGCCAATCGCTTCGTCGTCGACGGTGATGGCGAAAGTGGTTTCGGGTTTGAACCCGACGACGGTTTCGAGCCAGTTGCGCGCGTCGGCATGCGTGTACGGAAACGGGAAATGATCGCGCAGGTTGATCGACACGTTACGGTTGTTTGCATGACGAACGATCGCGTCTCGATCGCGCCATTCCCAACTGCGCAGGGTACACGATGTTAACTTGAACTCCACGTCACTAGATCTCCAATCGCGGCAACACTGCCGCCCCGCGCGGCATGATGAAGCCGTTGCTCGCGCCCGCCGGTTCCAACGCTTTCTCGATCGTACGAACCGGGACCATCCGCATCAGCCTGACTTGATCGTCCGGTAATTGCGATACAACACAAACGCGAAACCGTTCCGCCTTCGTCAGCAACGACCACGCCGTTTGACCGTTCACTTCGTAACCGTTCCGCAGGCGGTTTTCAAGCGCGCGCGAGTCCGCCGCGTCAAACCACTTCAGAAAATCGTCCCTGCCCAGCCCGTTCGCGCACTCGGCGAGCAGAACGATCGTGCCGCCATCGTTGCAGGCATGCGCCGCCATGTCGAGCGCCTTGTGCGCCTGGATCATGTTGATGTCGTGAGGAAAGCCGCCGCAACTCACCACGACTACGTCGCGCTTGGCGGCGATCGGAAACGAATGGTGCTCGAGATAGTGCTCGCAACCCGCGCGATGGGCCAGTCGCCAATCTCCGCAGAAGACGTTCACGGCGCGTTTGCTTTCGTCGACGATAGTGTTGATGCCGAAGGCCGGTGCGACGAGCTCAGCGATGCGTTCACACTCTTCGTGGACGGCGTTTCCTTCCAGCAGTCCTGGCCCGACGCCTGCTTTGCGTCCGCCTCGTTCGAAGTCGAACGCCAGCATGTGCGTCGCTTCGATCGTCGTTGCCGACGCAAGCCCTGGACAAACCGACTTGCGCCCGCCTGTGAAACCGGCGAAGTAATGAAAGTTGATGCCGCCGATCAGGATCACGCGCGAAAACTCTCGCAAGGCTGAACTGACTTCCACCGGCAAGCCACTCGCCGTCGTTCCAAGCGAAACGAGCTTCGCACTGTCGTACGCATCATGGTCCAGCGTGCGAATGCGTTGCACGATGAAGGGCGTCAACAGTTCACGCTTCTCTTCTTCGGTGACGCGCCGGTGAATGCCCGTCGCGAAGATAACCGCGATGTTGCCAGGCGAGACACCGGCTTGCACCAGCCTGCGCACCAGCAGGTTCACCATGTGCGCGCTGGCGGTCGCGCGCGTCGCGTCAGACACGACAATCAACACGGAATCATCACTGCCGGCGATTTCGTCGAGCGGTGGTGAAGCGATTGGTGAATCGAAGGCGGCGCCGATCTGAACGTCCGTCAACGGCGGTTGAGCTGTCGCGTCGTCGGAGATGATCGCGAAGCGATCGTCGTCAGTCGAAAACTTGATGGAGGTGCGTCCGTAGGCGAGGTCAAATTCGCGGCTCATATTTTGGTTACAAGCCGAAATCGACGAGTGCTTTTTCGATGACGTGAAGCGACGCGAAATCGGAGTCGCCGGCTGTGCGCGCTTCGGCCAGCCACTTCCGCAGTTGCCGCGCCTCTTGTAACGAGCCGATGCGGCAAGCGCCGGTCAATGCCAGCGTGACCAGCGCGTCCGGAGCTCCATGCGTCACGAGCGCCGCTTGCAACGCAGCCTGTTCTCGAAGGTCAAGCGTCAGTAGAAGATTCAGTTCCATCGGGAGTTAGGTCTTTGGTCTTTGGTCTTTGGCCTTAGATCTTAAATCTCAGATCTTAGATCTTAGATCTTTGGTCTCGACTAAGACCCAAGACCAAAGGCCTAAGCCCCAATCCTCACCTTTCAGACCGAAAACACGCCGTGCCGGCATGACAAAAATGAAAAGTCTCATCTTCGAAATCGGGGGTTTCCATCTGAATGGTGAGGTGATCGACTCCAAAACGATCGTGAAGCTTCGCACGCAGCTCGCGTAACAAATCAGGCTGCGAAATGCTGTGCGCGTGGATCACGTGCGCGCTCAGCGCGTCGCGTCCGGAAGTGATCGTCCAAACGTGCAGATCGTGTACGTCGGCGACGCCGTCAGTCGCAAGGATCGCATCTTCAACAGCCGCCAGATTGATGTGGGCCGGCGTGCCTTCCAGCAGCACGTTCGTCGACTCGCGGATCAGCCTGACCGAGCCCCAGATGATCAGCAAACTTATGACGACGCTGAACAGCGGGTCCGCTGCGTACCAGCCGAACAGCGCCATGCATGCGCCCGCCAAAAGCGCCGCAACGGAACCCAGCGCATCGCCCATCACGTGCATCCACGCGCCGCGAACGTTCAGGTCGATCTCGTTGCGACCGTTCAGTATCCACGCACAGATCAAGTTGACGGCCAGACCACCGGCGGCGACCACCATCATCGGCCCGGTGCGGACCACAGGCGGGTCCAGCCAGCGCTCGTAAGCGCCGTAAAAAATCATCAGCGAGATCACGACCAGCGCAACGCCGTTGACGAGCGCGGCGATGATCTCGAGACGGTAGTAACCGAAAGTCTTTTTGGAAGTTGCCGGACGAGAACCAAACCAGACCGCCGTCAACGCCAGCACGAGCGCGGCAACGTCGGTGAACATGTGTGCGGCATCAGCGAGCAGCGCCAGCGATCCGGTCCACCATCCGCCGGCGAACTCGGCGATCATGTATGTAGCTGTGAGGATCAAGACCACACTCAATCGTCGCCAGTTGTTCGACGAACGATGGTGATGGTTATGGCTGGTACTCATAATCCGTGTTTCTGAAGAACACAGATTACACAGATATAACTAAACTACAAAGCAGTCAAATTAAATGCCGCATTGAACTCGCGATAGAGATCGTTGTACTCGCGCAGCGCGAGTTCCATGATCCGCTGCAACTCGTCGACGTCGGCCACATTCACCACCAGATTCACGTTGCTGAGGAACGCGGCGTGCGCGTCCATCGTGCGCATTGAAGGCGATATCAGCACGAAAAAAATACGACGGCGTTGGGCCGGACGCAGCACGTTGATCTCGCGTATCACGAAAGCCGAACCTTGCTCGGCAGGATCGAACTGCGGCTCGAGCAGAACCGCGTCCATTTTGTTCGAGCGCATCGTTTCGATCGCCTGGCGGGTGTCTTCGGCGACGTAAACCTGGTACCCGCTCTGCGCGAGTCGTTGAGCGATCGTTTCGCGGTAGGCTTCCGATGTACAGACCAACGCCTTGCGCTGGTCCCACGCCGGCCGCGCGCCCGGGTTTTCCGGAGCGTGCGACGTGCCCTTCGATAACAGTTCCAGCAACGCGCGAGCAGCATCTTCGGGAACAGCAGCGGCGGGTTCGGAATGGCCGTTCTTCGCCGCAGGCTCGTAAGCACGAGCGCCGTTCTGTTCGAAGCGCGGATGATCGGTCGACGGAGAGCCGCCGACGGCAAGCGCGCCGTGCTCCGACGCTGGGCTCGCCACACCCGAGCTCACCGTGTTGTTGCACTTCGGACAGCGAACGTTGAAAGGACGCGAGGGCGACTTCTCTGCGTCAACCTGCAAGCGCGTCGAACATTTCTGGCAAACAATGATCATGGTTTGTCGTTAACCGCGGGCACGCCGAGGCCGGCTCACTCGATCAATCCCAACATGGAACCGGAGTCGGAGAACGTGCTCGCCGGAAGCTCGCTGCCGTCGCGGCGAATGAAGTCTTCAGCGGCAGTCATGCCCTTCAACGAGAGCAGCAGGTTGTTCTGATTGGTGGCAAACGCGAGGCCGTCTTCGAGCGACACGACGTTGTTTTCGATCAAACCCTTGATGACCGTGTCGAAATCCTGCATGCCGTCGAGCTTGCCATCGCGCATCGCATCGAGCAGCGACTTGCCTTCAACTTCGCCGACCTCGATGTACTCGCGGGTGCGTGGGTTCGATCGAAGTATCTCAACCGCCGCGATGCGCCCGCCGCCGTCGGCGCGCGGAATCAGACGTTGTGAAACGATGTAGCGGAACGTTTGCGCGAGGCGTGTTCTGATGACCGGCTCCTCGTTCTTCGGATACAGACCGATGATGCGATCGACCGTCTTCGATGCGTCGATCGTGTGCAGCGTGGAGAGCACGAGGTGGCCGGTTTCGGCTGCTTCGAGTGCGATTTCGGTCGTTTCGAAGTCGCGCATCTCGCCGATCAGAATGACTTTGGGCGCCTGTCGCAGCGTCGCGCGCAGTGCGGATGGGAAGTCGCGCGTGTCGTGACCGACTTCGCGCTGGTTGATCGTGGAGCTTTTGTGATTGTGCAGGTACTCGATCGGGTCCTCGATCGTCACGACGTGATACTGCTTTTTCTCGTTGATGATGTCGATGATCGCCGCCTGAGTGGAGCTTTTGCCGGAGCCGGTGGGACCCGTTACGAGTACGAGCCCGTTGCGAAGCTCGGCGATATCTGCCAACTGCGGCGGCAGTCCCAGCGATTTGATCGTGGGAATGTCGGTCGGGATCACGCGCATTACAATTGAGTAGACCCCGCGCTGCTGAAAGATGTTGACGCGGAAGCGGGCGCGGGACGGGAGCGAGTAGCTCAGGTCCGCGGTGCCGGTGCGGGCCAGTCGTTCGGCGCCGTCGGGATTTCCCTGGATGAGCGTCAGGGCGATGATCTCGGTTTGGTACGGCGAGAGTTTCTGCATGCCGAGTGGCTGGACGGGCGTCAGCTTGCCGTTGATTTCGACTTGCGGCGGCTGTCCGACCGAGAAGTTAAGGTCGCTGATCTTGTCAGAGACCATCAGCATTCGCTCAATTATGGGCGGTAAGTCGAAGAAGCTCATCTATGGTCCGCACTCTGCAAAATGGAGATTTCGTTGGATATAGCCGCTGAGAGGAAGGGTGGTCGCGACCGCTCGGCACTTCGCAAAACCGCGTCGATTCTCGCGCATAACACAGACAAACGCAAGCAAATTATGTTTGACGCGGGGACAAATTCACGCTGAGTCTGCGGTAGCGGTCGGGAATGACGGCGGCGCCGCCGGAAAGCAGGGCGCTAATCAAAGCAACCGAGTCGGCGCCGGCTTCGATGACGGAGGCGGCGTTTTCCGCGGTGATGCCGCCGATAGCGACCAGCGGAATGTCGCCAATGGCGTCGCGCACCGCTCTGATGCCGTCCAGACCGACGACGGGATCGGGGTTCGCTTTGGTGGTGGTTTGGAAGATCGGACCGATGGCGATGTAGTCGATGGGCAGCCCGGCGGCGCGTTGCGCCTGGGCCACGCTGTGAGTCGAGTAGCCGATGATGGCATCGTCGCCGAGCAGTTTGCGCGCGGCTTCCGGCGGCAGGTCGTCCTGGCCGAGATGGACACCGGCGGCGCTGACGGCGAGCGCAACGTCCACGCGGTCGTTGATGATGATCCGCACGGCTGAGAATTCAGCCGCCGCTTTCGCCTCGCGATAGAAGTCCAAAGCCGGCAGCGTCTTATCGCGCAATTGCACGAGCGTCGCGCCGCCATCCGCCAGCAGACGCACCTGATCGGCGTGTGAGAGCCCGGAGATCTGCGTATCCGTAATCGCGTAAACCCGCGGCAACTGCATTTTAAGAATCGACAGACTCTTTCTTCTTCGGCCGAAGATTGCCGGCGAGCACTCGCTTGCGCAAACGGATCGTCTCGGGCGTGACTTCGACGAGCTCGTCGTCGGCAATGAACTCGAGCGCCTGCTCCAGCGACAACTCCTTCGGCGGCACTAGTCGCATCGCTTCGTCGGCCGTCGACGCACGCATGTTAGTCAGCTTCTTTTCCTTGATCGCGTTGACGTCGAGATCCACTTGCCGCGCGTTCTCGCCGACGATCATGCCTTCGTAAACCCGCGTCCCAGGCCGGACGAAGAGCGTACCGCGCTCCTGTAGATTGTAGAGCGCGTACGTCGTCGTCTCGCCCATCCGGTCGGCAACGAGCGAGCCGGTCGCGCGCCCGCGCATCGAACCCTGCCACTCGCCCCAGCGCAGAAACATCGTGTTCAAAAGACCCGTGCCCTTCGTCTCGGTCAGAAACTCGTTGCGAAACCCGATCAGTCCGCGCGACGGAGCTTCGAATTCGAGTCGCACGCGGCCTGTGCCGTGATTAACCATCTTCGTCATCTGCCCTTTGCGTCGACCGAGCGCTTCGGTAATGACGCCGATGAACTCGTCGGGACAGTCGACGACGACGGCTTCGATCGGTTCGAGCAGCCTGCCTTCGACTTGCCGCGTGATCGCTTCGGGTTTCGAGACCTGAAGCTCGTAACCTTCGCGCCGCATCATTTCGATCAGGATCGCCAACTGCAATTCGCCGCGCCCTGACACCTTGAACTGATCCGGCGAGTCAGTGTCTTCGACGCGGATCGCGACGTTGCCGAGAATCTCTTTGTCGAGTCGCTCCTTGAGCTGGCGCGACGTGACGTACTTTCCTTCGCGTCCGGCGAAAGGCGAGTTGTTGACGCCGAAGATCATCGCGATGGTCGGTTCATCGACGGCGATGACGGGCAGTGGTTGCGGATTGTCGTAGGAAGTGATCGTATCGCCGATGTTGATGTTCTCGATGCCGGCGAGCGCGACGATCTCGCCGTAGCCCGCGGAATCGACTGCCTCGCGTTTGAGACCTTCGAAGACGTACAACTGTGACACCTTCGTCTTGTGTACCGAGCGATCCGGTTTCACGACGGCGATCTGATCGCCGACCTTGATCTCGCCGGAGAAGATACGGCCGATCGCCAGGCGTCCGACGTAGTCGTTGTAGTCAAGGTTCGCGACGAGCAGTTGCAGCGAGTCTGTTCTCAGCTCTTTCGGCTGAGGAAGCGATTCGACGATCTGTTCGAAGAGCGGTTGCAGGTCGCGCGACTCGTCTTCCAGTTGCCGCTTCGCGGTGCCGTCGCGCGAGACGGCATACAGGATGGGAAACTCGATCTGTTCGTCAGTAGCGTCGAGGTCGAGAAAGAGCTCGTAGATCTCGTCGACGACTTCGGCGGGACGCGCGTCGCCGCGATCGATCTTGTTGACGACGGCGATCGCCGGCAGTCTGGCTTCGAGCGCCTTGCGCAGGACGAAACGCGTCTGCGGCAAACAGCCTTCAGCGGCGTCGACCAGGAGCATGACGCCGTCGACCATCTTCAGGACCCGCTCAACCTCGCCGCCGAAGTCCGCGTGGCCGGGTGTGTCGACGATGTTGATCTTGACGTCGCGGTAACGGACGGCGGTGTTCTTCGCCATGATCGTGATGCCGCGTTCGCGCTCGAGATCCATCGAGTCCATGACTCGGTCGCGGACTTGTTCGTTCTCGCGGAAGGTGCCGGACTGGCGGAGCATCGCGTCGACTAGCGTGGTTTTGCCGTGGTCGACGTGGGCGATGATGGCGATGTTTCGTATGTTTGTTTGTTGCATCTATGACTGTGTTCACAGATTACATCATTGAAATTGACCTGTCTGCCTGAGGGCTTCGAAAAGGACGATGCCGACCGCGGTTGCGAGGTTGAGGCTGCGGACGTTCGGGTTGGGCATGGGAATTTTGACGCAGTTTTCCCAGTTGGCTTTCAGGAGATCTTCGGGGAGTCCGCGTGTTTCGCGGCCGAAGACGAGGCAATCGTCGGGTTGGAATTGCCAGTCGGTGTAGAGGCGCTCTGCTTTGGTAGTGAGATAAACGAAGCGTGCTGAGGGTAGCGATTGATAGAGCGCATCGAGGTTGCGATGGCGCGTGAGTTTGACTTCGGGCCAGTAGTCGAGACCGGCGCGACGCACTGCGCGGTCGTCCATGCGAAAGCCGGTGACGCCCACGATGTGCAGCGGAACGTAAGTAGCGGCGCAGAGGCGAGCGACGTTGCCGGTGTTTGGTGGAATCTCCGGTTCGACTAACGCAACGTTGATCATGTGCAGTGGTCAGTGGTCAGTAAATCGTTGTCCGTTGTCCGTTGCAATTAACCACTGACAACTGACTACTGACAAGGTAGCAAAAAGAAACGACGAGCTTCGCTTGAAGGTCTCGTCGTTTCTTTTGCAAGGCCCCGTGGGCCTCAGATGTTTTTGTGCGCCGGTGGAAGGTTCTTGCTGTAACCTGCTGGTTCGAGTTATCTCTTCTTTGCGGCCTTCTTGGTTCCGCCGGCTTTCTTCCCGGCCTTCTTCGTTCCGCCCTTCTTCCCGCCTGCTTTCTTTCCACCTTTTTTAGTTGCCATAGCTTCTATGTGCTCCTTCTTTCGAGTTTGGTTTTTGTTTCTTCACGACCACAAGATACTGTGCTCACTTCTCTCTTGTGGGCTAGAGTAAACGGCGCACAACATCTTGCTATATAAACGCAAATACAACAGATGTCAATAACTTATTACCTCCGCCTGAAATATTTTTCGAGCACGCGCGCGACCGCTTCACGATCGATCCGAGACGCCAACGCATCGCACCGCGCGCGCTCTCGACGCCCATCTCGCGATCAGACTGTGCGGCGCAACGCGACGATCAAGAACGTCGCATCAATTAAGTTGAACGTGATGTTTTGAAATGAAAGTGCGTGAGAGGTTGGCCCTGTGGTCCAACTCTAGTTGCGGAACAGCGGAGTGAAGATCCACTGATCATGTTGCTCGATGCCGTAGAACGCCAGCACTGAAGCTCGCTCGCTGCGACTCGCCACGCCGACGAATGGACCACTCGTATCTTCACTCGCAGACGACGTGCGCCGCCGCTCGGCAGCGGTGCCGAGATTGACTATACTGGCTATCGGCGGGACTGCAAACTGTTGTAATTGCACCATTTGCGAATCACGTGGTTGCGGAAGCACATTGCCCGCGTAGAACATTACCGACTGCTGAAAGTCGATCAACGATTCACTGCGAGGACGAATGAAACGCCACTCACCTTCGATCGTCAGCGGATCGCGCGCGCATGACGCGCGAAGTATCTGACGGTTCTTCGCTCCACTCGGAACAGGTATGCCTTGCAGCAGTTGTTCCATCGACGTCGGTAATGCAGCTTCTCCTCGCTGGCCCAACATGGCGCTGCGGTAGCGATAGTAATCGCGAATCGCATCGGCGATTTGCTCGCCGCGAAAGATGGCTTCCTTCTCTCGCTCACGCTGCGCCTGCTGTTGCACGCTGGGCGCGATCGCCATGGCAAACGTCATCAGCACAGTCATGAGGGCGAGGAGGGCGACGAGCGTGTAACCGGCTTCACAGCGCCGCTCACCACCTAAACCCGGGCACGAAGCCGGCGCCGAGCCGATCGAGGCCGACCCGAATATATTGTGGTTGGACCATGCGCTAAGGTTCGTCATCTTCAGCATCAACTCGCGGCGTCGGACGCGATAAGGGAGAGCTCAAACTCTTGTCGCCTTCGGTCATCGCCAGCTTGTGTTGGATCTTCAGAGTGGCATCCATCAACACCAGCTCTTTATCCGAAATGCTGGTGACGCGAAACCGGTTGCTGAGCAGGTCGCCGCGCTGCACGCCGATGATGCTCTTGTTCGCTTTATCCTGAACGAGAGCAGTGTCGCCCACGCGGGTTATCGGACTGATGATGCCGACGTAGGTGTAGTTAGGAATCGGCGGCGCCGCGACACTCAACACGACCTTATTTGAATAGAGCTGGTTGTCCGGCGTGCGGACCTCGATCTGCCGCGCGCCTGGACTGGCAATGATGGACGAGGGCACGGTCGTTGAGAGCTGTTGCGGGCTGATGAACGTGGTTGGGAGCTCTCGTCCATCTATATAGATGCGAGTCGCTCCGGTGAACTTGTCGCCTGCCACCTCGAGTTTGAAATCGCCGCTGCGCGCGTAAGCATTGGCCGGAGACACGGACGCCACGAGTATGGGTGGCGGCGAAGGCACCGGCGTCGGTTGTTCAGGCTTCGGTGTGGGCACCTTAACGGGCGGTTCGTAGTAAGCGAAGATGTTACGCCGCGCCTCAGGAGCGTTGTACGAAGATGGCTGGTAATCGATTTCCTGGAACGCTGACAGCGCGATGACGGCAGCGGCTGCTGGATCGTTCGGACGCGGAGTATTGTCGGCGGGCCGGTTGCCGCCGCGTTGCGGAGTCGGACTAGGCTGAGGTCTTGTCGCCGTACGCGTATTGCTGCTGCCGAAGCCGATGAACGTCCACCATAAGAAGAGGATGGCCACCAGCCCCAAAACGGCCGCCGCGATCAGCTTCTTCTTTTCGCCGGGTTTGGTTAGATCTACGACTGGCATCGGTTATTCCTGATTCGCTGAGGCGCCGTTAGCGGCCTCGCGCCTAAAATACGTCGCCATGCTCAACTGCAGGCTCACTAGCGATCCACGCGAGCCCGAGCCCGCCGCACTCGCCGCCGGTGCGCCTTCGTCCTGAATGGCTCCCTCAACCGACACCGGCGCGTTGTTGTCGCGCGCACGTTGCAACTCAACCTCGTTAATGACGACAAACTGCTTGCTGCGTTCGATGTCGCGAATGAAGCGCCTGACGTTCTCGTACTGACCTTCCACCGTGACCATCACGGAGACACCCGGGTAGAAACTCTGCCACTTTGTAGTCGTCGTCTTGCCGCCCGTTGTCTTCGTTCCTTCGGGGTCGAGCGGCGTGTACGCCGGACCGGAAGTGTTTCGCAGCCCGTTCTTGATGATCAATTGATTGAGTTCATCGTACAACTCCATGCGACCGAGATCGGGCCGCATCAGATTGTCTGACTCGAACTTCGAAAGACTGCTGGTGATGCGATGGACAGTTTCCGTGGAGTTCTGATCGTTCTTAACGACGCCTTGCAGCGTTTGCAGGTTCGTTTGCAGTTGCTTGCGATCCTGCGCCAGCGATGCGACGCGCGAACGCGCCGGCACGAGGAAATAGAGATAACTCAGCAGCACGAGCGCCAGGATCAAACAGCTCACGCCGAGCGCGAGGACTTCGGCAATGCCGAACATCTTGCCGCGCCGCGAGTCGACAAACTGGCTGACGGTTTGCTTGTATCGCCGCTCGCGAACGTTCGAGGAGTCAGTTTTTACTTCTGCGCTCATCTTGGCTCCTCGCTTGAACTCGGGCGCGTGGAAACTTCAGCGACGCGATCCGACGCATACCCTGGCCGCGAATGATAGATCACGTCGAACTCGTATTCCGTTCCCTGTTCGCCGCGTCCTTTTTGAAGGTTCTGCGAACGCAACTCCATGACAAAGATGCCTTCCTTGTGCATGTCGGAGATCATGTTGCTGATGGTCGACGGGTCCTTGGCAAAGACAGCGAGGTCGAGCGTCGCCACTGTCTGATCACCTTGCGACGTCACGTCGCGGACGGCGATTCGCGAGACCCTGACGTTGCCGGGAAGCGACGATTCGAGATCGGCCAGCAGCCTGGACCACGAGAACTGCTTCCGGTCGATCAGCTCGTGCGCCGCGGGCACCGCAAGTTGCTGTTCCGGGGTTAGTTGCTCTTTGACGGCCTCCGCTGTGTGCATCAGTCCCTGTTCCTGTTGCTTCAGGGCGTTAATCTCGACCTGAGCAACCGCTGCTTCCTTCCGAGCGACCGTCGTCAGCCGGACGACGATGACGAGGCCAATGAGCGAAACGAACAGAACTATGGCGGTCAGCGCCCAAGGCAGAACGCGATTACTGAACGGTTTTGACGCTAAATTGAGGCTGCTATTCACTAAAGGACTTCCTCGCCGAGTGTGCTGGGGCCGGGCGACAGCCAAAAAGAATACACGGCCAAAACAGGTACGGCAAATCCCGTACACGCCTTACTCACGCAATAGTTGCGAAACCACGCCTTAACACCGATAATTGGCTAAACCTATTTAACTCAGGTAATCGTTTATGGAAGCACAGGCGTTAGATAAACCCTCCTCCGATTCCTGCTGTGATTCTGTCCAAACAGGCACTGTGGAGCGAGTTGCGGTCGCCAACCTACCCACCGAATGGGGCGACTTTCAGATCGCCGCCTACCGCTCGCTGACTACCCGCGAAGAGTACGTCGTGCTCTTCAAGGGTGAGATGCGGCGCGACGTGCCGACGCTGGTTAGAATCCATTCCCAATGTTTGACCGGCGATGTGTTTGGTTCGACCAAGTGTGACTGCGGCAAACAGCTTCACCACACGATGCAGATGATCGAGCAGGAAGGCCGTGGCGCTGTTGTTTACCAGCAACAGGAAGGTCGCGGCATCGGCATCGTCAACAAGATCCGCGCCTACGCGCTTCAGGATCAAGGAGCTGACACGGTCGAGGCGAACGAGCGGCTCGGACTGGCGGTCGACTTGCGCGACTATCGTCAGTGTGCGGAGATACTTTTCGATCTCGGCCTGTGCCAGGTGAAGGTGATCTCGAACAATCCACTCAAGCTGCGCGCGCTCGAGGAAGCGGGCTTAAAGATCGTCGAGCGAGTGTCGATCGAAGTGGACGCGACTGAGGACGCCGCTGGTTACCTGCGGACGAAGAAAGAGAAGCTCGGCCACCTGCTTACTCTCAGACGGTAACCACAGAAGGCACCAAAGCCACAAAAGGCACAAGACAAAGCGCCAGATACAAACACCTGAGATTAAGGTGCTTTGCACTTGGTATTTTGTTTTGTGCCTTTTGTGGCTTTTGTGCCTTCTGTGACTAAGACTTGTTACGTAGCTCTTTGATCGTGTTTCTCAGCTTGTCGGCGTTGGAAGCCTTGGGTTCAAGTTTCAGGAACGTCTCGAGCTCGTCGGCAGCTTCTTTGTGTTTGCCGGTCTGCCAGTACAACCCACCCAGATAGTAGTGCGCCTGGCTTGCCTTCGCGCCGCCGATCGTGATCGCCTTCAGCAGTTCCGTTTCGGCTTCCGGATAGTTCTTCACGTAAATAAGAGTGATGCCGAAATACAGATGCGCGGTGTACGTGTTGTCGTTCTTCTTCACGGCGTCGCGAAGCTGCTTCTCGGCTTCCGGAAACTTCTTCTGCTGCAACAACACGATACCGTAATTCAAACTCGGCTCGGCCGCATCGGGCGAGAGATGTAACACCTTGGCGAGCACTTCACCGGCTTTATCGAGCTCACCTTTGCGCAGGTACTGCACGCCGAGCTCGTTGAGCGCCAGAGCGAAGTTTGGATAAAGAGCGACCGCGCGCCTCAAATCGTCGATGGCTTTGTCAGTCTCACCGCGGCGCGCTGCCTCGACGCCTTTCTCATAAAGCTCGACAGCAGGTTTGGGGACGTTTGCGAGAGCGGCATTCAACACGCCGGGCTTCATCTGCGCGCCTTCCTGCTTAGGTCGAAGATAAATCTGGACTGTATAAGGCCGCGAGAGCGGGCCGATCGCCGTGTTCGTTCGCGGATCCACTACGGGAGGATCGATGTAGATCGTCTCGCGCGTTGTCTCGAAGTAGTCGCCACCTTCGACGACGACGGTGTAGCTGCCGCCTTGAAGCGACCGAAACGCAAAGTTTCCGTTGGCGTCAGCCAGCACAGTCAAATCGCCGTTGGACGAGCTCTCCAGTTTAATTTTGAGCCGCGCGTCGACTCGTTGTCCCGAGGGAAAGACGAGGCGCCCAGAGATCGAATTGCGACCGCCGGTGCCGGTGGCATCGATGCCTCCGCCTGACTGCGCGTACGCGCCGGCGACGGAGAAGAGGAGAAACGCAATGAGCGAAAGACAGCGATAGGAGAGTCGTAGGTTGATTTGATTCTGAGCCATCTCGATAACTCCGTTAAGTAGCAGTTGCCGAGTTAATCCGGAGGCGTTTTGGGTTTTGGTGGACGGGGTGCAGGTTACCATAAAAACAAGAAGGGAGGCGTAATTTTTACGCCTCCCTTATCAAACTCCCACGCTCAAAAGAGCGCGGTCGAAAACCAGTGCGGTTAGAACTGGAACTTCACACCGAGACGAACCGCCGACGGGAACTGGAAGATCGTTCCAGTACCCCAGAACGGATTCGGAGCCGGAGTGATGCCCGGAGCGCCGGAATTAATCAAGAAGGTGTCATCCTGCTTGATAGCGCGCTGGCTGTTGAAAACGTTGAACCAGTCCACCTGGAGGCGGAGCTGTTTGCCTTCACCAACCGAGATCGGGTAGTACGCACCGAGGTCAAGGTTGTAGGTCGTCGGCGTGCGGTTGCTGCCAGTGAACGGGTTAACCGCAGTGCCGCGCGGATTGCAGACGAAGCCGATAGGCGCGCCAAGATCCTGGCAGAAGCCTTCGTTGTCACCATAAATCGGGTGCGGAATCAACGCGTTGAACGGAACACCAGACTGTGCGCGGAACGAGGCGCTCGTCATCAGTTTGAACGGCCACTGATAGCTGCCGTCAAACTTGAACTGATGCGGGCGATCGTTTGGCAGTCTGCCGTACATACCCTGGAGCAAGCTGACCAGGTCGAACAACGAAGTGATGTTCGGGTCAGACTGGCCGTTGTCGTTACGGAACAGACCTTCGTAGTTACCGATCAGGCTCGAGTAAACGTACGAAGCGATGAACTGATAGTTGTTCGAGAAGCGCTTCGTAGCGGTGACTTCGACGGCTCGGTAGTAGCGACGGGCCGGACCGAAGCAGCCGATGGTCGGATCCTGGCAAGCCAGGTCTTCGGTCGTCGTGAAATGGCCTGTGCCGCGACGGCCGGGGTTGAACAGGAAGTAAGTAGTACCGTCGTCAAACGAGCCGTCTTCGATGACTTCGTCCTGAGCACGATAAACACCGCGGACGCCGAAGGTAAGGTCGCGCATCGAAGCGGGGCCCCACTCGAAACCAGCGGTCCATTCGTTGACGGTTTGCGGCTTGAGACCTGGATCGAACGGCGTGGCCGTGCCACCCAGATTACCGAACGCAACGAGCACTGTAGAGCCAGGCCGTCCGTTGACGCGGCTGACGTTTGAGTTAAAGTCGTTTTGAACTTCGCTGCCGCCAGCACGCACGTTGATGTCGAGCGGGATTGGCGTCTCCAGGTACCGCGCAAAGTTGCCAAACAACTTACCGCGACCCTCACCCGTGAAATCCCAGGTGAAGCCGACTCGCGGTTGCGTATTGCTTACCCAATCGTTCAGGGTGATGTAGGTACCGCCGCCCAGCGAGTAAGCCTGCTGGAAGTCCCAGCGAAGACCAAGGTTGACCTGAAGATTGCGGGTTGCTTTCCAGTCGTCCTGGAAATAGAAGCTCTCGGTCCTCGTGGTTGTGAAATCACCTCGGGTATTGAGGCTGAAATCACGCGCGCGAACGACGTCGAGCAGCAGGAACGGATTGGTCGGGTTGATCGATACCGTACCGGTGACGGCTGTGGTAACACCAGCCGGCGCCTGGCCGTTATCGATGAGCAATTGGACGTTCGCGGTGCGCGATGCACTCGGACAAGTAATCGTCGTCGTGGAGGTGCGCGAGCAAACGGCAAAGCGGTTTTCAATTCGGTTTGGACCGGCCGGATGATCCGGATCGTTGAAATTCAGATCAGGACCAGTCGAGAAGGTGTCGATGCGATACTTGTTCTCATTGAACTCGAAACCGTACTTGAAGGTGTGGCTGCGCCAGATGTTCTGGAGACGGGCCGCAAACTCGATACGATCGCGATCCTGCTGAGACTGCAAACCGAAGCCCTGACGCACAAAGTTGCGCTGCACCGTGCCGCCGGTTCCTTCGACGAATGCCAGACGCAAACCGTTGGCAGCAATAACTGTCGATTCAGTGACGGGCACGATGGAGCCGCCGCGGAGCACTGCGAAACGATCGGTAATGAGCGTTTCGTCGAGTTCCGGAATCGTATTGGCGCGTTGGAAGTGCAGACCGGCCGAGAACTCACCGATGAAGTTCGGGCTAAAGGTGGAGTTCAAACGGAAGGCATAGTTCGAACCGCCGGTTTGTGTTTCACCACGGAAGCTCGCCAGGTTGGCGCCAAAGCCCGAGAACCCAAACAAGTGGCCTTCCTGCTTCGTGAAATCGCCGAAGGTCGAGAAGGTGAACGTGTGGGACGGGTTGATGGCCCAGGTCAGCTTGCCCGCGTAGAACGGCGTCGTGACTTTGTTTTCGACCTCCTGAAGGAAGGTCTGGGTCAGGAAGAAGTTCTTGCGATACTGGGGATTGAACGCACCGAAGAACCAGAGTTTGTCTTTGACGATCGGACCACCGATGTCGAAGCCGGCGTCCACTTCTGAGTAACCGTTGGGCGCAGCGCCCGTAAACGGAATCGCTGACGACTTAACTTCGCGAACGAAACCCTTGGCTACGAAGTAAGCAAACGCATCACCGTGAAACTCGTTGGTGCCGCTCTTGGTGATGACGTTGAAAACGCCGCCGGTCGCACGGCCGATGTCTGCGCCGTAAGCACCGGTTTTGATTTCGAGCTCTTGCACAAACTCGAACGGCAGGTTAGCGCCGGAACCGCCGAAGGCCGGGTCGGTAACGGTCACGCCGTCGAGGATGTAGTTGTTCTCAGGACCGGACGAACCGGCAACCGAGGGATCGCGCTCGCGACCGGATGAGTCTCTCAAACCCGAACGAGTCACAGTCGGTGCAATCGTGTAGAGCGACTGGATGGTGCGCTGCGTCGGGAAGTTCGAAAACTGTTCGGTCGAAACGTTGGTTCCGGTAGTGTTCTGTGTGACGTCAATGGCTGCGCCCGAACCGGCAGTAACAGTCACGGTTTCGGCCGCACCCTGCGGGCGAAGTTGAACAGTAATGGTTGACGTCCTCGAAAGATTGACAGGCACGTTCGCCTGTTCGAATCTGGCGAAGCCCTTTTCGGCTTCTATTGTAACCGTGTAAATGCCGGGCTCAATATTGGCGATGCGGAAAAGACCTTCGTCATTGGATGTGGCGCTGGCTGTCCGACCACCTTGACGGGTGGCAGTTACCGTAACGCCTGGCACCGCCGCACCGGTTGAATCGGTTACAACGCCCTCAATTGAACCTGTGGTCGTCGTCTGACCGAACGCACTGCCAGCAAACAGCGCGAAACAAGTCAGAAGAGCCGTCAGGCTTAA
This sequence comes from Pyrinomonadaceae bacterium, assembly GCA_036279935.1. Taxonomy (GTDB): domain Bacteria; phylum Acidobacteriota; class Blastocatellia; order Pyrinomonadales; family Pyrinomonadaceae; genus PSRF01. The sequence continues at coordinate 38,879 of DASURS010000292.1, read as the reverse complement.
AAACTTAAGGACATTCTTCATGTTTTGCTTTCCTTTCTTGAACTAGACAAAGGTGCTGCCCCTCCTGTGTCAAATCACCCTTTTATTTGGCAGCACCAAAAAGATTCCGGGACGAGTGGCTATAGAGGCATCGTCCTTGGCGGATTTTGGCAATTGCCATGCCCACAAGCTCCGGCACGGTGTTTTCTCGACTATTGCCGATAGATCGGGCGTTTCAGACAGGCTGATTCCGCAGGCAAATCCAAAAAAATGGGAAAATCCAGAATTCTCAACCGGTTAGGGACGCATGGCCGCCCGCACCCGACCCGCTCCGCGCGCACACCTTAAATAATGTTCGGATAAGTTGCCTTCGCATTCATTTGCGGTTATTAAGAACCTGCCATGCCGGAACGGATTTATCGCGATCCAGTTCACAACATCATTCGTCTCCAGACTGACACTGATGAAGGCGAACTGATGATGCGCTTGATCGATACGGGCGAGTTTCAACGACTGCGCCGCATCAAGCAGCTCGGTCTTGGTCTCTACACGTACCAGGGCGCCGAACATTCTCGCTTCACACATTCGCTCGGCGCGTTTCATCTCATGACTCGCGTGCTCGATCGATTGAGTGAACGTTACGCAATAGATCCCGCCGATCGAATGGCGGCGCGCGCGGCAGCCCTGCTTCACGACGTGGGCCATGGCTCGTTCTCGCACGTGATGGAGAAGGTGCTTAACTTTCATCACGAACGATGGACCGTCGACGTGGTCCGGAGTGAGAGCTCAGAGATCGGCGAGTTGCTGCGATCGCACTCGCAGGATCTGCCGGACAAAGTCGCGTCGATCATCGAAGGAAAGTTTCGGCCGTCCGCGTTGGCCCAACTCGTATCGTCGCAGCTCGACGTCGATCGCATGGATTACTTGTTGCGCGATTCGCTGATGACGGGCGCGAAGTATGGCATCTACGATCTCGAATGGATCATCAACGCGCTGGCGATCGACGAAGCAGACGATCGCATCTACGTCGAAGCGCGAGGCGTCTACGCGGTCGAGGAATACTTGCAGGCTCGTTACTACATGTTCCGGCAAGTCTACTTCCATCGCACGCTGCGGTCGGCGGAAGCTGTGCTGCGTTCGATCATTCGCCGCGCGCTGCAACTGTTCGACGAAGGCAAGCACGTCTGGCACGCGGACGGCACTGCTTTTGAAAAGATCCTGCGTCGCGAGCAGTTGACGATCACCGAACATTTGCAGGTCGACGATTCGGATTTCGTGTTTCACGTCAAGCAGTGGCAAAACTCGAGCGACCAGATACTGAGCGATCTCAGCCGACGCTTTATCGCGCGCCGTCTCTTCAAAGCGATCGATCTCGACATGCCGAAGGACCAGCAGGCTGAGTTTCTCTCCGCGTCGCGAGCGGCAGTCGAACGCGCGGGATTCGATCCCGAATACTATTTCATCGAAGATCGCGCGAGTGACGTGCCGTACTACAGCTACTACGCCGCCGATAAGGCGGAACCGAAGACACACATTTACGTCGAAAGCGGATACGCATCGCCACGCATCCGCGAGATCAGCGAAGTCAGCAACGTGGTGCGCGGACTACAATACGCTTATGAGCTTCATCGAGTCTGTTTTCCGGCCGAAGTGAAGGCGGAAGTTTATAAACTCTACCATCAGGGCGGACTCGAGAAACCCGTATCATCAGTATCTCCATAGAACGCTATGCGGCGTGTCTTCGTAATTGCCGGTTTGTTGGCGCTCCTGGTTTCAAGCGCGCGCGCTCAGAAGGCAACTGTGAGCGTGCTGGACTTCGGCACGACGCCGTTTGCTCAGAAGATTTCCGACACGCTGCGTACGCGCTTGACTAACGAGTTCACTGTCGCCGACGCCGACATGACGCGCGCGGCTGCGACAGGCGGCGCTTACTCCGGCTCACTCAATCTCACCGTAAGCGAAGCACGCGATCTCGGCGCCGTACTGGGCAGCGAGTTTTACATTCTCGGCGACGCGCAGACGCTGCGCCGTTCGTCGTTCTCGAAGCCGGCGTATTACGAATCGTATTGTTCGATCTTTCTCGTCAGCGCTCGCACCGGCCGGCTCGCGACGTGGATCCGACCGACTGTCCAAAAAGACGACTCAGCAGCAGCGGAAGCGGAATTGTCGCAACAACTCTCGAACGCGGAAATGATTGACAAGATCGTGATTGCAATCAGGCGCGCGCGCGACGACGATCGCGCCCAACGCAGTCTCGTCGTGACAGCGTCCGAACCCTTGATCGAAGAAGCGCCCGAAGACGAGAGGGCGGCCGAAGTTCAGGGCTTGAGGATGCCGCGTCCATACCGGCGCTTGCGCCCCGAGTATCCGGACAGCGCCGCGCGCGCCGATGCGGAAGCGACTGTTGACGTGCTCGTCGACGTGCGCGCCGACGGTGAAGTCGCTGACGTGCAGATCGCTCGCTGGGCCGGATTCGGTCTCGACGAAACAACGGTCGCCACTGTCCGTCAGATGCACTTCTTCCCGGCGATGAAGAACGGCAGCCCGATAGCCATGCGCGTTCTCCTGCGCTACAACTTTCGCAAACCACCGAGGTAGAAATGGGAACAAACCTCAAACACGGATGGAAAGCATCGTTCGCGGCCGTGATCATCGGCATTCTTGTTATCTCGAGTGCCGCTCGCGACGGCTCATCCGTGGTTTCCACGGCAACACTCGAAGGACGGCTGATCGTTTTCGACGACGTTTGGGAAACGATTCTCGAGCGCTATTACGATCCAACTCTCAACGGCATCAACTGGCAGGAGAAGCGCGCGTCGTTCCGTCCGGCAGCCGCGAAGGCAAACAGCACTCACGAGTTCTACGAAGTGTTGCGCCAGATGATCGGTTCGCTGAAAGACGCGCACACGCGCGTCTATTCTCCCGATGAAAAGTTTGACTGGTGGAACCCGCGATACGTAACAGTGGGACTCACGATTCGTGAAGTCGAAGGCGTGCCGGCTGTCGTGCAGGTTGATCCAAACTCGGGCGCCGATCGCGCCGGGATTCGTCCGGGCGACGTGATCGTCAGCGTCGAAGGCGTGCCGGTCGCCAACGTCATCGCGAACCGGCTGTCGAACCTCGGCACGGAAACCGATATTTACGCGCGCTATCGAGCCGTAGCAACAATCTGCGAAGGCCCGGCTGGGACTTCAGTCAACGTCGGCTGGATGAATCGCGACAAGAAACTCAAATCAGCAGCGCTTCAACGTTACTGGGCGCAGCGGCATCTCGGGTTCAACAATCAACGAAAGGGCAAACTCGCGATCCTGCGTCTCGACGCGTTCACTCAAAGCATCGCGTCCGAGTTCACGAAAGATTTGCCGGACGTGCTCAACGGCGCCGCCGGCATCGTGCTCGACTTGCGCAGCAACGGCGGCGGCGATGCGGAAGCGATGGCCGACGTCGCGTCGCTGTTTCTCGACGACGGAATCAACCTCGGCAAATTTGCCGATCGTTTCGGAGCGTCGTTCGAGCTGCAAACTTATTCAAAACGACTGTGGCGCGTGCCGCAGATCACGCGCATCAGGCTGCCGATCATAGTTCTTACCAGCGAAAGCACGTCGAGCGCGGCGGAGATCATGGTCGCCGCGTTGCGCATGGAACGTCGCGCGCGCGTGATCGGCTCGGAAACGTGTGGCTGCGTTCTCGCGATTCGCAACAGACACGCGCTCCCGGACGGAGGTCTGTTGGATGTCAGCGAGTTTGACTATCGCACCGCCGGCGGCGTTCGGCTCGAAGGGCGCGGCATCAAGCCTGACGAAACAGTGCCGCTCACGAGAAACGATATCTACTCGCGACGCGACACAGTGCTCGAAGTGGCGAAGGGGCTTTTGAACGGCAGGTCACGATCCTAGTCAGGATTTCGAATTCGTCATGATGCTCTATCTTTCACAGGTCCTGGGCAGACCGATACGCGACCTCGAAGGCTTGCGCGTCGCCACCGTGAAGGACGTCATCGTTCGTCTCGGCGATGACGAGCATCCGCCGGTAACGGGCCTCGTCGCGCGCTATCGCCGTCGCGACTTCTTTCTCTCGCGCTGGCGCATCACCGAACTAAACCAGCACGGCGTGCGACTCAATTCCGACATTCTCGACCTGCGCCCGTTCGTTCGCCGCGAAAGCGAGGTCCTGCTCGCGCGCGACGTGCTCGACAAACAACTGATCGACGTCGACGGCAAGCGAGTCGTCCGCGTCAACGACGTGCAGATCATTCAGGCCGCGGGCGATTGGCGCGTGACCGGCGCGGACGTGAGTCTTCAAGGATTGTGGCGACGGCTCGCGCCTGCCGGATTCGCCGGCACGCGTAAGCCCGTCGAAGTGCTCGACTGGGCCGACGTCGGTTATCTCGCAACGGACGCCGCGACCGTGCAGTTGAAGTCGTCGAGTGACAAACTCGCGCGCCTGCACCCGGTCGAGATCGCGCGGCTCGCCGAGGCGCTTTCGTACCATCACGGATCGGAAGTAGTCGAATCACTCGACGACGAAACGGCCGCCGAAACACTCGAAGAGATGCCGGCCGAACGGCAGGCCAAGATCCTCGGCGACATGGACCAGGAACGCGCCGCCGACATTCTCGAATGGATGTCGCCCGACGAGGCCGCCGACGTTCTCGGCGATCTGCCTGAAGAAAAAGCGGAAGAGCTGCTCGGCTTGATGGAACACGACGAACAGGCCGACGTCGCCGAGCTGCTTCCGTATGAAGACGACACCGCGGGCGGATTGATGACCACGGAATTCGTCACGCTGCCGCGCGCGCTCACCGTCGGCGAAGCGCTCGCGCGCCTGCGCGAGATGGCAGAAACGCCGAACATGATCTACTACCTTTACGTCGTCGAGACTGAGGGCTCGTGGAAGTTGTTAGGCGTGATCGCGTTGCGTAGTTTGATACTCGCGGATCCGTCGATGCCGCTCGAACACGTGATGCGCACCGAGTTTCAACGCGCCGAGCCGCACGAGCCCGCGCGCGAGGTCGCGCAGCGAATTGCTGAATACAATCTCCTGGCGCTTCCCGTGATCGACGACTCTGGAGATATACTCGGCATCATAACCGTAGACGATGCCATGGAAATTTTGTTGCCGAAGGACTGGCGGCAACGTCTACCACGACTCTTTGGTTGAAAGATCCCGCAAAGGCGCAAAGACGCAAAGGAAGGAAGCAGCTACGGCGTTTGTCTTTCTCGAGTTCTTTGCTCTTTTCATGCTTTGCGCCTTTGCGGGAAACCTGTTTTGGCTGATGAGCGACGGAGAACCTCCAAGTGGCCGAGCAACGAGCAGCAGTTCGAGCTGCCGGACGACGTCTGATGCAGCGCGGAGCGCATGGTGTGCGCCGCACCGTCGCGCGCCGCAGACGTTTGCTCGCTTACGTCGCGATCCTCGGTCCCGGAATGATCACGGCGAACGCCGGCAATGACGCCGGTGGCATCGCGACCTTCGCCTCAGTCGGCGCCGAGTTCGGTTACTCACTCCTCTGGATCCTGATTCCCATCACCATCGCACTCGGAATCGTTCAGGAAATGTGCGCGCGCATGGGCGCCGTCACCGGCAAAGGGCTGTCCGACCTGATCCGCGAGCGGTTCGGTGTTCGCTGGACGGCTCTGATCATGCTGTCGCTTTTGATAGCGAATGCGGGCGTTACGGTTTCGGAGTTTGTCGGCATCGCCGCTGCGACCGAGCTGTTCGGTATTTCTCGTTTTATAACGGTACCGCTGGCGGCAGTACTTATCTGGTGGCTTATCGTGAAAGGCTCGTACAAGAAAGTCGAACGCGCTTTCCTGCTGATGTCGCTCGTCTTTCTCGGTTACATCGTTTCGGCGTTTCTGTCGCGGCCGGACTGGAGCGCCGTCGCAGTCGGCGTCGTCAAACCGGTGTTCCACTTCGAAAACGCTTTTCTGTTCACGTTCGTCGCCGTCGTCGGCACGACGATCTCGCCGTACATGCAGGTCTACGTTCAATCGTCGGTCGTCGAAAAAGGCGTGACGATGGAAGACTATAGCCAGACAAAGCTCGACGTTTGGGTGGGAACTATATTCGCGATCCTGATCGTGTTCTTTATCGTCGTCTCGACCGCTGCGACGCTGCACAAGTCGGGCATTCAAATCAACACCGCCGCCGATGCGGCGCACGCGTTGCGCCCACTCGCCGGACGTTACGCGCAAACGCTTTTCGGATTGGGACTGTTCGGTGCGTCGATGCTGGCCGCTGGAGTTTTGCCGCTGGCAACGGCTTACTCGATCAGCGAGGCGCTCGGATTCGAAAAAGGCGTGTCGCGAAGCTTTCGCGAGGCGCCGATCTTTCTCGGCACGTTTACTTTTTTGGTGGCCGTTGGCGCGCTCATCGCAATCATTCCGAACCTGCCGCTGATTCGAGTACTGCTGGTCACGCAGGTTATAAACGGACTGCTGCTGCCCGTCGTTCTCTTTGCAGTGCTGCGTCTCGTGAACAACCGCGAGTTGATGGGCGCTCACGTCAACGGGACGCTCCATAACATCGCGGCCTGGTTGACGGCCATCGTCGTCACAGCGTTATCGCTGGCTTTTATAATAATAGCGGTGATAAAAGAGTAAGAATTTTGGATTTGGAATTTCGAATTGCGAAAGTAAGGCACTTCGAAATCGCACTCCGAAATTCGTAATTCGAAATTCGCAGTCCAGATTCGAAATTCGCAATCCGAAATTCGAAATTCTTAAATGTCTCGTCCCCGCGCCACTAACAAAATCATTCTGTTCTTCGCCGCGTTGGCGGCCGCACTGGTGGCGGTGTCGCTCTTCTGGTCCCTGGAACCGGAGGTTCGAGCGCTGCTGGACCGGAGAATGGGCTCGACGCCATCTCCGTCGCCGGACACCATCATCAGCATTGTAAAGCTGATCCTGCTGGGGCTCCTCGGCTACCTGCTCGTCCGCGCGCTCAACACTCTCTTCTTCGGGCTGGCGTTCCGGCTGAAGCGCATCGACGCGCCCACGCTGATTCGAAATATCTTCACGATCGTCGCGTTCTCGATCTTCTTTCTGATCGCGTTCACGTTCCTTTTTCCAGGCGTAAACCTGGGCGCGCTGTTTACGACGTCAGCAATCTTCGGCGTTATTCTCGGTCTCGCGTTGCAGGACACGCTCGGAAACTTCTTCGCCGGAATCTCTTTGCAGGCGGATCGCCCGTTCCAGGTCGGCGACGTGATCACCGTCGGAGCGCAACGGCACACCGGAGTCGTCGAGGAGATCAGCTGGCGCGCGATCAAGATCCGCACGTTCGCAAATCACGTCGTTCTGATCGCTAACAGCAACGCCGCCAAAGAACCGATCGAGGTCTGTCCGCGCGACAACCTGAACGCGCGGCTCGTCTACTTCAACACGCTCTACAGCGACTCGCCCGCGAAGACGATCCACGTCGTCCGCGAGGCGGTCCGTGAAGCTGAAAACGTCTCCGACAGGGTCACGCCCGTGGTGCGCATCCGAAACCTCGGCGATAATGGCGTCGATTACGAAGTGAAGTACTGGCCCGAGGACTACGCCAAGTACAACGACACAGACGCACTGGTCCGGCAGCGGATCTGGTACGCCTTCCGTCGTGCCGGTCTCAACTTCGCCTACCCGACGCGGACGCTTTACGTCGAGCGCCACAGCGGCGCCCCTGCCCGCGACCGCGACGGCAGCGCACTCGTGGAGAGGCTCTCGGCGGTCGATCTCTTCGCGCCTTTGTCAGTCGACGAGACGGGGATGCTGGCCCAGGCGGCCGTGAGGCACGTCTTCGCACCCGGCGAACTGGTGATTCGCGCCGGCGAGCCGGGCTCGTCGATGTTCGTCGTCCATAACGGCCGCGTGCAGGTCCAGGTCAATGAAAACGGCCGCTCCCGCAGCATCGCAACCTTGAACGAAGGCGATTTTTTTGGCGAGATGGCCTTATTTACAGGCGAGCCCAGGACCGCAAACGTCGTCGCCATGGAAGAGACGGAAGTGCTCGAAATCGGCCACGCAGCCATGAAACGGGTCTTCGACGCGAACCCGGATCTGGTCGAATCTCTGAGTTTCATCATCGCCGAGCGCAGGCAGGGCCTCGCGCCGCACGAGGACGCAGCCGCCGTCACCACCCACACGTCCGCCGGGATCTTGTCCTCTATTAAGCGCTTTTTCGGCCTTCGATAAATCTCCCGCAAAGGCGCAAAGACGCCAAGTAAATCTCCCTTAAGACGCAAACACGTTAAGCGAAGTGCCTCACATGCAGGGGGCTTTTCCTTTGCGTCTTTGCGCCTTTCCGGGAGCAAACTCCTTCCCATTTCTATACTTGACAAGATAAGACTCAACCTTTATTATGCTGCCACGCTCATACTGAGCCTGAACAAGAGACCAAGGCATATATATTAAGGAGGAAAGTTCAAATGAGTATCGTTCGGTATGACCCGTTTCGTGACCTGCGGACTTTGCAGGAAGAAGTAAACCGACTGTTCTCCACCAATCTAACCCGTGCTTTCGGCGACGAAGGTATCGGCCGCGGCGCCTGGGCGCCCAGCGTCGACATCTACGAGAACAAGGACCAGATCGTCCTCGAAGCTGAGTTGCCCGGCATGAAGCAGGACGACTTTGACCTCTCGATCGAAAACAACGTCATCACCCTTCGCGGCGAACGCAAGTTCGAGAAGACTGACGAGGGCGACAACTATCACCGAGTCGAGCGCTCCTATGGTTCGTTCACTCGTTCGTTCACGTTGCCCCAGACCGTTTCCGCGGAAGGCGCGACTGCCGAGTACAACAACGGCGTGCTGCGCGTGACGTTGCCGAAGCGTGAGGAGACGAAGGCCCGCCGCATTCAGGTGAGTGGCACGACGGGCGGCAGCACACAGAAGACAATCGAAACTACGGCCGACACCGGCAAGGCAAAAGAAGCGTCTGGCGGTCGCTAAACTTTGACTGAAACATTAATGAGCGGGCTCGTCGCAGTTTGGGATGCGGGAATCGAGCCCGTTCGACTCTTTTAAGTGACATCGGATTTTTGTAATGCGTTTAGATAAATTCACACTACGAGCACAGGAAGCTATTCAAGCGGCGATCGAACTGGCTGAAAGGAACAACCACCAGCAGGTTGAGCCGGAGCACCTGCTCGTAGCCATGCTCGAACAGGAAGAAGGCATCGTGCGGCCGCTCGTCGGCAAACTCGGCGCGAACGTCGCTGTCATACTCAACGACGCGCAGGCCGCGGTCGCGCGTTTTCCGCGCGTGCAAGGCGGGCAACAGTATTTCGGAACGCGCACGACGCAAGTTTTCACCGAAGCACAAAAGCAGGCAGACAAGTTTCAGGACGAATTCATCTCGACTGAGCCCCTGTTGCTGGCGCTCGTCGACGACACTGGAGACGCGGGAAAGATCCTTCGCCAACACGGAGTCAACAAAGACGACCTGCTGAAAGTGATCGAGCAGATGCGCGGCGGTTCGCGCATCACCGATCAGAACGCCGAACAAAACTATCAGGCACTCTCGAAGTACGCCCGTGACCTGACGGAGCTCGCACGCAAAGGAAAACTCGATCCGGTGATCGGGCGTGACGACGAGATCCGCAGGACCATCCAGGTGCTCTCGCGCCGGACCAAGAACAATCCGGTGCTGATCGGAGAGCCCGGCGTCGGCAAGACTGCCATCGTCGAAGGTTTGGCCCAACGCATCGTCTCGGGCGACGTGCCGGAAACGCTGCGGAACAAACGTCTGGTCGGACTTGATCTCGGCTCGATGCTCGCCGGCGCGAAGTATCGCGGTGAGTTTGAAGATCGGCTCAAAGCCGTTCTGAAAGAGATCGAGAACGCACAGGGACAGATCATTCTCTTTATCGACGAGCTGCACACGCTGGTCGGCGCAGGGGCCGCGGAGGGCGCGATCGACGCGTCGAACATGCTGAAGCCGGCGCTTGCTCGCGGCGAGCTCCGCTGTGTCGGCGCGACGACCCTCAACGAATACAAGAAATACATCGAAAAGGACGCGGCGCTCGAACGTCGCTTCCAGCAGGTCTACGTCGGCGAGCCGACAGTTGAAGACACGATCGCGATCCTGCGCGGTTTGAAAGAGCGTTACGAGGTCCATCACGGCGTTCGCATCAAGGACTCCGCGATTGTGGCGGCGTCAACGTTGTCCAACCGCTACATCACCGATCGTTTCCTGCCGGACAAAGCCATCGACTTGATCGACGAAGCCGCGTCGCGGCTGCGCATCGAGATCGACTCGCTGCCGCAGGAGATCGATCAGTTGGAACGCGAAATCATCCAGCTCGAAATCGAGCGACAAGCGCTTCAGCGTGAAGAAGACGAAAAGTCGAAAGCGCGACTGGCGGAGATCGAAAAACGCATCGCCGATTTGCGCGAGAAGTCTTCGGGAATGAAGGCGAAATGGCAGTCCGAGAAAGAAGCCATCGACCACATGCGTACCGCGAAAGCGGAGCTCGAACAACTCAGGCTGCAACTCGATCAGGCGCGCAACGCGGGCGACCTCGGGCGTGCTTCTGAGATTCAGTACGGCAAGATTCCGGAACTGGAGCGCAAGCTGAAAGCGGAACAGGACCGGCTCGCCAAGTTCCAGCAGGACGGCGTGATGCTGAAAGAAGAAGTCGACGAAGAGGACGTTGCAGAAGTCGTCGCCAAGTGGACGGGAATTCCCGTGTCGCGCATGCTCGAAGGCGAGATGCAGAAACTGGTTACGATGGAACAGCGACTCGGCGATCGCGTGATCGGCCAGGAAGAGGCGCTCACTGCCGTTGCGAATGCTGTGCGTCGTGCTCGCGCCGGTTTGCAGGATCCGAATCGTCCGATCGGTTCGTTCATCTTCCTTGGCCCAACCGGCGTCGGCAAGACAGAGACGGCGCGTGCGCTGGCTGAGTTCCTGTTTGACGACGAGCGCGCCATGGTGCGGCTCGACATGTCTGAGTACATGGAGAAGCACGCGGTCGCGCGAATGATCGGAGCGCCGCCGGGATATGTCGGTTACGAGGAAGGCGGACAATTGACGGAAGCCGTTCGACGGCGACCGTATTCAGTCATCCTGTTTGACGAGATCGAAAAAGCGCATCCGGACGTCTTCAACGTCCTGCTCCAGATCCTCGACGACGGACGCTTGACGGATTCGAAAGGCCGCACGGTCGACTTCAAGAACACGGTGCTGATCATGACGTCGAACCTCGGTTCGCGCGAGATTCAGGCGGCGGAAGGCGACGAGAAACAGGTCCGCGAAGCGGTGACGCAGGAACTGCGGCTGAACTTCAAACCGGAGTTTCTGAACCGCATCGACGACGTCGTCATCTTCCATCAGCTCTCGCAGGAGCAGATCGGCAAGATCATCGACGTGCAACTCGAACGCCTGCGCGCAATGTTGAGCGAGCGAAATGTGACGCTGGTGCTCGAGCCCTCGGCGAGGGTGTTGCTGATGCGCGAAGGTTACGATCCGACGTACGGCGCGCGTCCGTTGAAGCGGGCGATCCAGTCGTATATTCAGAATCCGCTCGCAGTGAAACTGCTTCAGGGCGAGATCGTGCCGGGTCAAACCATCCACGTGTCGGCCGACGGCGATCGAATGGAGTTCAAGACGGACCAGGCTTTTGCGACAGCGTAAGACCAACGACTTTGGAGAAACGAACTGATGTCACAACAGTGGAACCCTTTGCAGGACCTGATGCTCCTGCAGGATCGTATGAACAGACTATTTGAAGACGCGACGCAACGGCGCGCGCAAACCGAGCAGAACGCGGAATTCGAACGCGCCGATTGGACACCAGCGGCCGACATTTACGAGATCGAGTCAGGCTACGTGATCGCCCTGGACCTGCCGGGAATCGATCGCAACGCGCTCGAAATCGACCTCGACGAGAATCGCCTGATGGTGAAAGGGACGCGCGAGGTCGAGGAGCCGAGGCATCGCAGCGAGCGGCCGCACGGAAAGTTTCTGCGGACCTTCAGCATTCCCGGCTCGGTGGACCAGGGCGGCATCGGCGCCGAGTACAAGGACGGCGTCCTGAACATTCGCCTGCCAAGGCGCCGCGAGCAGAAGGCGCAGAAGATCACGGTCAAGGTTTCGTAAGCGAATTTCGAATTTCGAATCGCGAATTTGGAATTCAGAACAAGAAGGGAATTGATTTTCATGCGTGGTGAAGAGGCGCAGGACGAATTGAGAGTTACTGACAAACGTCGCATTTATTTGGATCCGGAAGGCGAAGAGCACGTCAACGCCAACGAACAAGCCGAGCAGCCGAACCTGAAACCGAGTTACGTCGAAGAGCTCGAGGCGCGGACTCAGGCGGCTGAGAGACAAGTTCAGGACGTTCAGGCGCGTTTCGATCAGTTACGCCAGCAGTTGCAGCGCGAGACTGACGAGACGCGGCAACGTTTGAATCGTTCGGCTGATGAGCGCGCCGCAACCGCGAAGGCAAACTTCATCAGCAACTTTCTGCCGGTGATCGACGACTTGAATCGCGCGATCGAAGCGGTGTCGAGCGGCGCGCCGCGAGAAGCGGTGCTCGATGGCATTCGCGGCATCGCCGCGCGCGTGCAGAATGCGTTGACGAACGCCGGCGTCGAGCCCATCGATTCGGTTGGCGAGGTGTTTGATCCGGAGTTGCACGAAGCTGTCGACACTACGAGCGCTGATGCGGAGATGGACGGAAGAGTGATTAGTGAATATAGTCGCGGGTTCCGGATGGGCGATCGTTTGCTGCGACCTGCGCGCGTGCAGGTCGGACGCGCGACCGAAACCACGGATCAACCGAGCAATCGGCAATTGGCAATCGACAATCGACAATAACGTTAAGGAGACACCAGAGTGCCGGCAAAAGAGTTGAAGTTCAGAGAAGAAGCACGCAACGCGATGCTTCAAGGTGTTGATACGCTCGCGAATGTGGTGCGCGTTACGCTTGGACCAAGGGGACGCAACGTGGTCCTCGGAAAGAAGTTTGGTTCTCCCGTGATTACGAAAGACGGCGTAACCGTCGCGAAAGAGATTGAACTTCGAGACAAGTATCAAAACATGGGCGCGCAGATGGTGCGCGAAGTCGCAGTTAAGACAAACGACAAGGCCGGCGACGGCACTACGACGGCGACCGTGCTCGCACAGGCGATCTTCCGCGAAGGCGTGAAGAATGTTGCCGCCGGCGCGAACCCGATGTCGTTGCAGCGCGGTATTCAGATAGCGACGGACCAGGTCGTCGCCGAACTCGAACGGATGTCGAAGAAGGTCAAAAGCAAGGATGAGTTGACGAACGTCGCGACTGTTTCCGCCAACAACGACCGCCACATCGGCGAGCTCATCTCGGCAGCGATGGAGCAGGTCGGCAAAGACGGCGTCGTTACAGTCGAAGAATCGAAGACATTGCTGACCGAGCTCGAGATCGTCGAAGGCATGCAGTTCGATCGCGGCTTTCTTTCGCCGTACTTCATGACGAATCCCGATCGCATGGAAGCCATCCTCGAAGAGCCACTAATTCTTCTGTATGAGAAGAAGATCTCGGCGATGCGCGATCTGCTTCCGTTACTCGAACAGACGGCGGGCTCCGGCCGCGCGCTGCTGATCATCGCCGAAGACGTCGACGGCGACGCGCTGGCGACGCTGGTTGTGAATCGACTTCGCGGAACGATCAAAGTTTGCGCAGTGAAGGCTCCCGCGTTCGGCGATCGACGGAAAGCGATCCTCGAAGATCTCGCGATCCTGACCGGCGGCAAAGTCATCACCGAAGACCTCGGGATTAAACTCGAGAACGTGACGGTCAATGATCTAGGCACAGCCAAACGCGTGATCGTCGACAAGGAAAACACCACGATCGTCGAAGGCGGCGGCGATCCGAAAGCGATTCAGGGACGCGTGGCGACTATCCGCAACCAGATCGAAGAGACGACGTCAGATTACGATCGCGAGAAGCTCCAGGAACGACTGGCGAAACTCGCGGGCGGTGTCGCAGTCGTGAAAGTCGGTGCGCCAACGGAAACCGCGATGAAAGAGATCAAGATGCGGGTCGAAGACGCGCTGAACGCGACGAAAGCCGCGGCGCAGGAAGGTATCGTGGTCGGCGGTGGTGTCGCGCTGCTGCGGGCGTCGAAAGTGCTCGAAAATCACAACGCTGACGATCCGGACGTGCGCACGGGAATCAACATCGTACGCCGCGCTTTGCAGGAACCGATTCGACGCATCGCCGAGAACGCAGGCGTCGAAGGCGCGGTCGTCATAGGCGAACTTGAACGACAGAAAGGAAATAAAGGTTACAACGCTGTTACCGGCGAGTTTGAAGATCTCGCGGCCGCTGGAATCGTCGATCCGACCAAGGTGGTCCGCACGGCTTTACAGAACGCCGCGTCGATAGCGGGGCTGCTTTTGACCACCGACGCAGCCATAACTGAAATGCCTGAACCGAAGAAGGGGGCGCCGCCAATGCCCGGAGGTGACGACTACGATTACTGAGATCTCAAATTTCAGATCTGAGATTTCAGAGGTTACGGCAGGCGAATTGCAGGAGTCGCCTCGCCGGCAATTGTTATTGCATTGAAACGCAACGGCGCTTATCCTGACGACATCCAACTCTCCGCAGTTGGACGTTGCAGCCGCTGTTTGAAAGTAGAGAGATTTCCGCCGCATACGAGGCTCTGAATCGGAGCGACGGGCAAAAGAATTATGGTTGACTTAGGTTCATACAAGGACAAATTTGGCGACAGCGGGCAGCGCATTCTCGAACACGCGCTGAACGAATCGCGCCGTCGTGACCAGAACTTCGTATCGGTCGAACACATTCTTCAGGCTCTCACGGTCGAGGAGCCTGACATGTTCAACTCCGCCATGCGCGAGTTGTCGCTCGATCCAGTTGTGGTCAAAATGGCAATCGAGAAACGTCTCAGCAGCAGCCGGCAGCAACACGTTGGCAAGGGCTTTCGCATCGGTCCAGACACGACCGACCTGTTCAAACGCGCCATGGAGCGCGCGCGAACCCAGGGACGCAAAACGATCGAAGCCACCGATATCTTCGAAGCGCTGAGCAATTCGGACAGTATGTTCGTCGACGTACTGCGCACCATGGGCGCTACCCCTGATGCTGTCGCAGAAAACGTGAGAGCACAGGTCCAAAAACGAGAACAGGAAGAAGAGCTCAACCGGAAGAAGTTTGAGCTCCCGCCTTATCTGAAACATTTCGGAGTCTCACTCAACCGGCTCGCGCGGGCCGACAAGATCCCGCCCACCATCGGCCGGGAAAAAGAGATACAACAAATCATCGAGATCCTCTGCCATCGCGAGAGGGCGAACTCGCCAATGCTGGTGGGTGAACCCGGCGTCGGCAAGACCGCGGTCATTGAAGGTCTCGCTCGCTTGATCGAATTGGAACCGGACAAAGTACCGGCTCGCTTGCGCGGATCGCACATCGTGCAGTTGCAGATGGGCGGCATCGTCGCCGGCACCATGCTGCGCGGCATGTTCGAAGAACGAATCAAGGGCATTATCGACGAAGTCAAAGAACGCGATAACCTGATTCTCTTCATCGACGAAGCGCACACGATCATCGGGGCGGGCGCGGCCCTGGGCACATCGTCAGACGCAGCCAACATGTTCAAATCGGCGTTGGCCCGCGGCGAGATGCGCATCATCGGCGCGACCACGATCTCCGAGTACAAGGAATACATCGCCGACGACGAAGCGCTTGCGCGACGTTTCCGGATGGTGAAAGTCGTCGAGCCATCGATCAACGAGACACGAGAGATCCTGCTCGGTCTGCGTCCGCGACTCGAGAAGAACTACTCCGTCAAGATTTCGGACGCCGCCATCAACATGGCGCTCGAAATGGCGCCGAAGTACATCCGCAACCTGCACCTGCCCGACAAAGCCATCGGCTGGCTCGACACCGCCGCCGTCAAGGTGGAGATCAACGAGCCGCAGAAGATGGTGGTGCAGCCGGAACACATCATCGAAGTCATTTCGCAGGAATCACGAATTCCGCGCGACATGATCTTCCGCGACACGAGCGATCGTTTCGCAATGACTGAAGCGATGCTCGGTCGCCGCGTCATCGGCCAGAAAGATGCGATCAAGGCAGTCGCGCAAAGATTGCGGCTGAACAAAGGCCCGCTGAAGGAGTCGCACTACAAACCCGACGGAGTGCTGCTCTTCCTTGGTCCAACCGGCGTCGGAAAGACTGAGTTGGCGAAGGCTGTTGCCGAGTTCATGTTTGGCGACGAAGAGAAGATGATCCGCATCGACATGTCCGAGTACAGCGATGGGACCGTCAGTATCGAGAAACTGATCGGCATGCCGCGCGGCATCGTCGGTTCGGAGCGCGGCGGAATTCTCACCGAGCAATTGCGTGAGAACCCGTACACCGTGCTGCTGCTCGACGAAGTCGAAAAAGCTTCTCCGTATCTGATGAACCTGTTCCTGCAGGCATTCGACGAAGGCTGGCTGACTGATGGACGCGGTAAGAAAGTCTATCTGTCGGACGCGATCATCATCATGACTTCGAACCTCGGTTCGGAGAGTTTCAAGCGGTTCGAAAAACCGCTCGGCTTCGGTACGAAGACCGCGTCGGATTTCCGCGCCGTAAAGAACGAAGTGATGAAGGCGTCGGAGCAACGGTTCTCGCCGGAGTTTCGCAACCGCATCGACGAGATCGTCGTCTTCTCGCCGCTCACGATGGATGAAGTGCGGCAGATCGCGAAGCTGTATCTCGACAAGCTGCGCCGGCAGATGGAACGCCAGGGCAAGCAAGTGGAAGTGACCGAAGCGGCCGTCAATACGTTGACGGAGAACGGTTACAACACGGCTTACGGTGCGCGCTTCCTGAAACGGCACATCGACGAGAAAGTAAAACTGCCAATTACCGGCATGTGGAAGACTTCGTCGCGCTTCCGCGTCGACGTCGAAAACGGCGAAATCGTGGTGAAGCCGGACGGTGGGTCGAAGCCCGAGTTCAACTAACCAAACAGTGTCCCGCAAAGGCGCAAAGACGCAATGAGAGAAGTTACTTTGCGCCTTAGCGCCTTTGCGGGATCTCTTCTCCTCGCAGTAACGCTGTCAATCATGATCCCTAAAAGGCTTGTACTTGCGTTGGTTGTTTGTCTCGGCGGTCTCCTTACATCCAGCATCGCCCAAACACCGAACGTTTCCGTCGACGAAAAATCAAAACAGATCATGGATCGGGCCATCGAGGTTCTCGGTGGCCCGAATTATTTGAACGTTAAGACTGTCATCGGTAAGGGTTTTTACACGCCGTTCGCCGATGGGGCGTCGCAGCTTCCGACGCGCTTTCTCGATTACATCGTCTATCCCGATCGCGAGCGCACCGAGTTCACGAGTCTCGGGATTAAGTCGATTCAGACGAACACTGGTGAGACTGGATGGTCGTTTGACGGTTCGGTCAAGAAGCTCAGCGATCAGACGCCGGCGCAGGTCGAAGAGTTCAAGCGCTCGATGCGCACCGGGCTCGAGAACTTGCTGCGTGGGTGGTGGCAAAAGGAAGGTGGGAAGATCGTTTATGTAGGGCGTCGTGAAGCGGGGTTGGCGAAGCGCAACGAGACGATCCGGTTGACCTATCCGAATGGGGTTTGGATCGAGTATGAGTTTGGGGCGAGGGATGGTTTGCCGGCCAAGGTTCTTTACAAACGCATGCGGAAAGATCCGGATAGTGGTGATGAGGTCGAAACCTCGGAAGAGGATCAGCTACTGAAGTTCATCACCGTAGATGGCGTCACCGCGCCGTGGGTGATCGATCACTACACTAACGGCAAGCAGACGACGCGCATCAACTACGAATCTGTGCAGTACAACCAACCGATCGCCGACACCCTCTTCGCAAAACCCACTGACGTGAAGAAAATTAAATAGCCAGTCCGCCGTCCACCTGAATCACCTGTCCGGTGATGTAACGCGCGTCATCCGAAAGCAGGAACGCAGCGATCTTCGCAACCTCGTCAGGCTCGGCGAAGCGGCCCAACGGGATCTGCTCGATGATCTTCGCCTGATACGCCTCATCCAACTTCCCCGCCATATCAGTCGCCACCATCCCCAACGCCAGCGCGTTAACCGTGACCTTCCGGCTCGCCACTTCCTTCGCCAACGCCTTCGTCAACCCAATCATCCCCGCCTTCGACGCAGAGTAGTTCGACTGCCCCGGCATTCCGACCTCGCCGCTAATTGAAGAAATATTGAGTATCGACCCACCAGTATCCTGCCGAAGCATCGTCCGCAACGCCGCCTTCGCAAAATTCCACGCGCCCTTCAAGTTGGTGTCGATGACTTCGTCCCAATCGTCTTCCTTCATCCGCAGGATAAGGTTGTCACGCGTGATTCCCGCGTTGTTGACGAGATAGTCGATGCGGCCGAACGCGTCTTTCACCTGTTTCACCATCTCCGCCGCCGCCTCAGTGTTTCCAACATCGCACTGAAGCGACAACGCGCGCACACCCAACCCTTCGATCTCGCTCTTCAAAACATCAGCCGCTTCAGCGCTCTTCGCGTAATTAAACGCCACGTCAGCCCCGCGTTGGGCCAGTTCGAGCGCGATAGCGCGGCCAATCCCGCGAGTGCCTCCGGTGACGATCGCCGCGCGCCCGGCGAATGGCTTCTGATCAGACAAACTGGTTCCCTTTCTTGACAGTTAGAATCGGTGTCGATTAGCGTGGCCCTTTCTTTAACACACATTATCGAAAGAGACAAAATGCTCGACCTTAATTACGTACGCGACAACCTCGACAAAATTTACGAAGCGCTGCAAAAACGACATGCATCCGACGAAGCTTTCACGCAATTGGAAAATTTCAAAGACGCAGACTCGAGCCGGCGACTTGCAATCGGTAATTCAGACGCATTCAACGCGGATCGAAACAAATTAAGTAAAGAAATCGGTGTTTTGATGAAGCAGGGCGACGCGGAAGCTGCCGCCGATCTTCGTTCAAAAGTTAATGAATTAAAAACGTTGATGGGTGAAGCTGATGCAGAGCGTGAACGATCGGAAGAAAGAATGCGGGAAATGTTATCGACGCTGCCGAACGTTCCCCACGAGAGTGTTCCCGTAGGCACGAGCGAGGAAGACAACGTCGAGATTCGTCGGTGGGGAACGGCGCCGCAGTTTAACTTCGAACCGAAGGATCACGTCGACCTCGCGGTGCCGCTCGGGATACTCGATCTCGAACGCGCTACGAAGATCGCTTCCGCACGTTTCGCCATTCTCAACGGCGCGGGCGCGCGGCTCGAACGCGCGCTGATCAACTTCATGCTCAACGTGCAGACGCGCGAACACGGTTATAGTGAAACGTTGCCGCCGTTCATCGTCAATCGCAATGCGCTGTTCGGAACGGCGCAACTGCCGAAGTTTGAAGAAGACCTTTTCAAGCTGGAAGATCCGCGCGGGTTGTACCTCATTCCGACCGCCGAAGTGCCCGTCACGAACTATCACCGCGAAGAGATCCTCGACGCGTCGCAACTACCTATGAAGTGGGCAGCGTACACGCCCTGTTTTCGCTCCGAAGCTGGGAGCTACGGGCGCGACACGCGCGGCGTGATTCGTCAGCACCAGTTTGAGAAAGTCGAACTCGTGAAGTATTCGCTGCCGGAGAATTCATACGACGAGCTTGAATCGCTAACGCGCGACGCTGAAGTGATACTGCAAAAACTCGGGATTCACTATCGCGTCGTCACGTTGTCAACGGCGGATCTAGGGTTCGGATCCGCGAAGACTTACGACATTGAAGTCTGGCTTCCGTCGCAGAATACGTTTCGCGAGATCTCGTCTTGTTCGAATTACGAGGCGTTTCAGGCAAGGCGCGCGCAGATCCGTTTCCGCCGGGCGGGCGGCGGCAAGCCGGAGTTTGTTCACACGCTCAATGGATCCGGTTTGGCGGTGGGCCGCACCTGGATCGCCGTCATCGAAAACTATCAGCAGGAAGACGGCTCGATAATTATTCCCGAGGTTTTACAGCCATACATGGGCGGCTTAACACGGATTACTTAATCCGCAAATCAAACGGCATCAAGAACATCGACTCGCCGTTCTTCATCCGATCCATCATCAGCATAAACCGAAAAGCCCGTCGCGCGTCCTCGGGCATCGCGGCGAGCACGGCTTGCCGCTGTTGCACTTCCGTGTTCGAGTTCTCACCTCCGCCGCTGAGCAGTTGCTGAAGGAACGTCACCGGATACGGCATGATCACCCGCTCGACACCCTTGTCCGCCGGAATGTTCGCAAGCTGCTTCGCAACGTCGATCGCCCGATCCAACCCGCCAAACTCGTCAACCAGACTTCGATCCTTCGCCTGCCCGCCGGTCCAGACGCGTCCCTGCCCAACAGAGTCGATAAACTCCGGATCCTTTTTCCGCCCCTTCGCCACCTTCGGAACGAAATCGCGGTAGTACGTCGTCTTGATCCAGTCAATAAATTTCGCGCGCTCGTCGTCCGAAAACTTCTCCGTCTCGCGAAACATCCCCGCCGTCTTCCCACGCAACACGTACTCGTTCGAGATCCCGAGCCAATCGTAAAATCCGCGCATCACCGGCTTGCCCGCGACGACGCCGATCGAACCCGTAATCGTGGACGGCTGCGCCACAATCTTCCTCGCGCTCGCCGAAATGTAATAACCACCCGACGCAGCCACGTCGCTCATCGAAACCACCACCGGCTTCTTCTGGTTCGCAGCCTCGACGGCATGCCAGATGATGTCCGACGCGAGACCCGAGCCACCCGGACTGTCGACGCGCATTACGATCGCCTTGATCGACTTGTCCGCGGCCGCATCGTTAAGCGCCTTCGCCAGAGTGTCCGATCCGATCGACTGGTCACCCGACGGACTGTTCTGCGAACTACCGGATCCAATCTCTCCACTCGCATAGATCACTGCGATACGTTCGCCCTTGTTGAGCCCGAGCGACTCCGGCGCGACGTCGCGATAATCGCTGCTGCGCACAACCGCGAGCGTGTCCGTCTCTTTGTAACCGAGCATTTTCTTGAACTGGGTCTCGACTTGATCCCGGTACAGCTCCTCGTCGATCAACCCGGCGGCCTTCGCCTTTTCCGCGTTGTACGGCGCTTCATCGATCAGCGCGCGCACCTCATCCGGCGTCTTGTGACGCGCCTGTGCGATCGCGTTGATGTACCGGCCGTATAGATCGTCGAGCAACTCGTTGATGTACTGTCGATGCGCGTCGGTCATCTGTTTCTGCGTGAACATGTCGCCGGCGCTTTTGTACTTCCCGATCTGGTAGATGTCGGGATAGATGCCGAGCTTGTCCAGCGAGCCGCGGAAGAACATCACGTCGGCGGCGAGCCCGTTGATAAACAGCTCACCGGGCGGCGGAACGATGATCTTGTCGCACGCCGTGGCGATGTAGTACTCCTTGTTCAAACCAAATTCGATGAATGCGTAAACGGGTTTGCCTGACGTGCGAAAGTCGGCGATCGCGTCGCGAATCTCCTCGGCCTTGCCCCAACCTACACCTGACATGTTGATGTCGAGCAGAATGGCCTTGATTCGTTTGTCGACCTTCGCCTTCTTGAACTGCATGACGAGGCCGGTAAGCGACTGGTCGGGCCCGCCGAAAACTCGTTTGAAAGGATCGTCGGGACTGTAGTCTGGCAATGCGCCGGATACGCGCAGCGTCAGGACGCTGTTGTCGCGGATGGACGGCTCGCCACCGCGGATCGCCGCCCAGAGGAGCGCGATTCCGAGTATCGCGACCAGGATCAGCGCGCCCAAAATGCCGCCGATAATCAAAAGTGTCTTACGTGTTCCTGACATTGCCATAGTTGGAATCCTTTGAAAATTGTGGGTTTTCTTAACAGTTGAGTACGCAAGACCGGTGGAAAAGGTTTAAACCCGGACAATCCAGCCACCGCCCACGACCTCGTCGCCGCGATAGAACACAGTGGCCTGGCCCGGCGTGATCGCGCGTTGCGGCTCGTCGAAAACGATGCGCGCGCGGTTGTTTTCGAGTGGAGTGATCGTAGCCGGTGCGGCGGTGTGACGATAGCGAACGCGAACTTCAGCGCGCACGGGTTCACGGTGGTCGTCGAAGGCGATCCAGTTGACGCCGGCCGCCGTGAACTCGCTGCTCAACAGCTCTTCCGACGAACCAACGCTTACGCGATTTCTGTCGGCATCAATGGAAATGACGTACAACGGGCGCTCGTCCGCGATGCCGATCCCGCGGCGCTGTCCGATGGTGTAGCGATGAATGCCTTCGTGACGTCCGATTACCCGGCCATTGCCGTCGACAATCTCGCCCGCGCCGGGCAGACGATCGCTTGCGTTCTCCGCTTCGAGATACCGATCGATGAAACCGGCGTAGTCGCCGTCAGGCACAAAACAGATCTCCTGTGATTCCTTCTTCTCGGCGACGACGTTCAAGTGGTGCTGACGCGCGGCGTCACGCGCCTCTGGTTTCGACATCTCGCCGAGTGGAAACAGAGCGCGCGACAGTTGCGCCTGGGTCAGCTCCCAAAGAAAGTATGACTGGTCTTTTTGGTGATCGCGGCCGCGCAGCAGCTTGTAGCGGTTCGTCTTCTCGTCAAACTCGACGCGCGCGTAGTGTCCGGTCGCAACTTTCTCGCAACCCAGGCTCGCAGCCAGTCGATCGAGCGAGGCAAACTTCAGACGGCTGTTGCAGCCGACGCACGGAATAGGCGTTTCGCCGTTCAGATAACTGGTCACGAACGGCGCGACGACGTCGCGTTCGAAATCACGCTCCAGGTTCAGGACGTAAAACGGAAAACCGAGCTCTTCCGCGACGCGGCGCGCGTCGTAGACGTCGTCAAGCGAGCAGCAGCGCGACGGCAGCGGATCGCCGTTTTCGTCGACGTTGATGCCGCGCCGCTGATCCCACAACTGCATCGTAAAGCCGACGAGTTCGTGTCCCTGCTCCTTCAAAATCGCCGCGGCGGCCGAAGAATCCACGCCGCCACTCATTGCTACCGCTATTTTCATTGCCAATTTTCCGATTGCCGATTGCCGATTGCCAATTGCCAATTTCTCTCTCAGTTGCCGCAGCCGCCGCTGTTTGATGTTCAATCGGCAATCGGCAATTGGCAATCGCCAATGTTAAGATGCCAAACAAATGGCTGAAAGTGCAATCCAGGACTATCGCGTCTCAACCGAGCCCTATTACCTCCCGGTCGGCCGTGAGGTGGAACTGTTTGAAGCAGCCCACGCCGCGCGGTTGCCCGTGATTCTCAAAGGCCCGACCGGCTGCGGCAAAACGCGCTTTGTCGAGCACATGGCGTGGCGACTCGAGCGCCCGCTCATCACCGTCGCCTGCCACGAAGACCTGTCGTCGACCGACCTCGTCGGACGTTTCCTGCTCGAAGGCGAGGAGACGATCTGGCACGACGGTCCGCTGACCTCGGCCGTTCGCACGGGCGCAATCTGTTATCTCGACGAAGTGGTCGAAGCGCGCAAAGACACCGTCGTCATCATTCACCCGCTGACCGACCACCGCCGCCGTCTGCCGATCGAAAAGCGCGGGACGATTCTCGAAGCGACGGCAGATTTCATGCTCGTCGTTTCCTACAACCCGGGTTATCAGTCGATCCTGAAAGACCTGAAGCAGTCGACGCGCCAACGCTTCGTCGCGATCGAGTTCGACTATCCGCCGCCGGAGATGGAAGCCGAAATCGTCGCGCGCGAAGGCGGCGTCGACGAAGGCACCGCGCGCGATCTCGTGCTCATCGGGCAGAAGGTCCGCAACCTCCGCGGTCACGGACTCGAAGAAGGTGTTTCAACTCGACTCCTGATCTACGCCGCTCAACTCATCACGCTCGGCATCCCGCCTGTTGACGCCGCCGAAGTGGCCATGTGCTCGCCGATAACTGACGACCGCGAGTTGCAACGCAGTATTCGCGAGATCATCACTACCGTGATCTAATCCGTGGATACAAGCAAGGCACATATCCTCGAGACAAGCGCTTCAATCGCGGCCATCTCGGTGCGCGCCGCTCTCGAATTCGTGCGCGCCGCGCCGGCCGCCTCGCAGGTTTTACAGCCGGCGGAACTGCGCGCGTGGGGCGAGATGGGCCGCCGTCTGGCGATGACGGATTACGACGCGGCGATATCGTTTTTCGCCGCGGGCGTCGAGCCGCTGCGCGACGTGCCGCAGGAAGCCCTGCCCGCAGTGTTTGCGTTGTGCTCTCGTCAGATGGTCCTGTCGACGGCGGTTGCGAAAGAGACGCTTGAGTCGGTGCCGGCGATTGCACGAGAGATAAACGACGGTCCGGCGCTTCGCTCGATTCTCGACACGGCGTCAGAGATCGCGCGCCGATCCGCGAAGCATAGTACGGAGTTCGTCAACGCGTCAGTCGACGTGTTTCACGCGCTTGCGGAGTTTCGTGATCCGATCGTGACTGAGGCGGCGCTCGCGCTCGCGTCTGCGTTTGCCACGCGGGCCGGCGGAATTGCCGCCGATGCGTGGACGTCGATTCCCACCGCGCTCCACGGATTGTCCGTCGCCGACGCGTCGCGATTGCTGACACGAACCAACGATTTTCTGGAACGCGGCGGCGGCGCTGCGTTGCAGGTCCTGCTTTCCGGCGGAGAGATACTGCGGCGCGCGCCGGAGATCTTCGACGAATGGATCGAGTTGTTGTGGGTGGTTGCCGCACACGGAAACGCGAGCCTGATTGCTTTCGTGCGCAGCAGTCCGCGCTTTATTCGTTTGCTGAGCGAGGGCGCGAGCCGCAACGACGCAATCGAGCTTTCGCGCCGCGTGCTGGCGTTGACGAAGGAGATCGCCGCTGTCGATGGTGAAGCGGCGTTGGCGTGCTTTCGATCGAGCGCGCGTGCATTGCGTAGTGTTTCGATCGAGCAGTTTGAAGCGTGGGCGCGTCGCGGCTTGTCGTCCGGACGCTCGGACACGCGCGCGCGACGCAGTTATTTTTCGCTCGAGACGCGCGGCAGTTATGAGGCTTTGCACAGTGGGAGCGCGGGTTTGGCGCTCGAGTCGGTACAGCACCTGCTGAGGTTGTACGTCGAAGCACTGACCGGACGCGAGGTCGAAGTTGCGCCGCTGGCGGCCGTACCGGACGAGGCGCGCATCGGCGACGGGCGCACGATCCATTTGCCGTCAGTGGTGAATGAGTTTAGCGACGACGAGCTGGACTTCAGGCTCTACAAAGTGCTGGCGGCGCACGCGGCCGGACAGATTGAGTTCGGCACATATCAACATGGCGGCCTTGTCGACACTGCCCATTCCGCGATACGCGAGATTTACGACGTCGACGTGCGCGATGCGTTTTCAGTTCCTGATGAGATGCTGGTGGAGCAGCAACGAAAGCATGTGCCCAGTGAGAACAGCGATTACCGCGAGGTGCTGAAGTTGTTTCCGTTGCCACAGCTCGCGCGGCGTGTTTTCGGAACGCTCGAAAACGGGCGCATCGATCGACGTTTGCGCAACGAGTATCGCGGGCTGCGACGAGACCTCGATCTGGTTCGCGAACATCTCAGCCGCAATCGCCCGCAAATTCTCGAACTGCCGCAACTGCTCGTGCCGTTCGAACTGCTGTTCCAGGTGACGATGCTCGGCGGCGCGCGCGACGACGCTCGCCAGTACTACAGCCAGATCGTTTCCGAGCTCGAAACGATCGTCGCCGACTATCTCACGAATGCAAAAGCAACCGTCGCCGACACGCTGATGGCGACGAGCCGCGTCTACGAACTCTTTCAGTCCGTCACGCCTGCCGATGATTCCGTGCAGCAGATCGAAACGCCTGAAGAGCAAACGGAAACGGACGACGACTCGGCAGCCGTCGAGCGAATGAAGCAACGCCAGGCGCAACAGATGCCGCAGCGCCGCGACGCGCGCGAGTTGTTCAACGCGTGGAACGATCCGTCACCGGAAGGCGAACCCGATGAGCTCACGGGCGCTGAAGCATGGTCCGAAGCGGAGACGCCGGAACATGCGTTGGCCGAAGGCGAGGTCGCGTACAACTACGACGAGTGGGACCGCGAGTTGACCGATCATCGTCTCGGTTGGTGTCGCGTCGTTGAGAAGCGCGTGAAGCATGGCGACCGCCGGTTTGTCGACGACACGCGCGAGCGACACAAGGGCGTCATCTCGTCGATCCGGTACCAGTTTCAGTTGATGAAGCCGGAGAACCTGACGCGGGTCGCGAATGAAGTGGACGGAGAGGAGTTCGACCTGAACGCCGTCATCGATTACGTCATCGACCGGCGCGCGGATGGACACCAATCCGAACGGATCTACACGAAACGTTTGCGGCGCCGGCGGGACGTCGCGGTGTCATTTCTGTTGGACCAGTCGTCGTCGACGGCGCGAACGATTGGCCGTCATCCGTTACAGCCGTACACACGGCCGGGCCGGCGCATCATCGAGATCGAGAAGGAAGGGCTCGTGCTGATGAGCGAGGCGCTGGAGGCTGTCGGCGACGTCTATTCGATAAATGGATTCACTTCCGAGGGCCGGCGCAACGTGAAGTTTTACGTCGTCAAGGATTTCGACGAGAAGTACGGCGACGAAGTGAAGCGCCGCATCGGCGGCATCAACTATCAAAACAACACGCGACTCGGCGCTGCCATTCGCCATGCGACTGCGAAACTCGCGAAGCAGGATGCGCGCACGCGCTTGCTGATCGTGCTGTCAGACGGGCGGCCTTACGACCATGATTACGGCGACGCGCGTTATGCGCGCGAAGACACGCGCGAGGCGTTGCGGCAGGCGAAGAACGAAGGCATCACGCCGTTCTGCATCACGATCGATCGCGAATCGGAAGCGGAGCTCCGCGACCTGTACGGCGAGATTGGTTACACGATCATCGACGATGTGTTGTCGCTGCCTGAGCGGCTGCCTGGAATTTATCGCCGCTTGACCACCTGACCCCAACCGCCGCCACCCGGCGATTCAATTCGAATCCGATCTCCGGCTTTCAATTCGTGCGAGCCTTTCGCAGGGACTACTGTCTGATTGATTTTGTTGACTCCGGGAGCGCCGTCGGAACCGCCGTTCAGTCCGTATGGCCCACGTTTTCGACGATCCGCCAACAGTGACATGCGCGCAGGCGCCAGCGTTTCGATCTCGCGCACAACGCCGTCACCGCCTCGCTGCTTGCCTTCGCCACCGGATCCGCGTCTTAGCCGATACTCCCGCACGCGCAACGGGTAAGCGTACTCGAGCGCTTCGGCCGGCGTGTTCAAACTGTTAGTCATGTGCGTGTGTACGCCGCTCATGCCGTCGAGCGCCGGTCGCGCTCCCATGCCGCCGGCAACCGTTTCGTAATACGAAAACTCCTGCCCGTTTCGTGGATCGATCCCACCGATCGTCAGGTTGTTCATCGTTCCCTGACTCGCAGCCGGAATTCGATCCGGCAACGCCTTCGACAGCGCGCGAAACAACGTATCGACGATACGCTGCGAAGTTTCGACGTTTCCGCCGGCCACCGACGCGGGCGGGTTCGCGTTGACGACCGTGCCGCGCAGCGTGATGACGTCGATCGGTTCCATCAAGCCCGCGCTGGCCGGCACTTCACCGCCGACGAGACAACGAAACACGTACGACACCGCCGAAACCGTGATCGCGTCGACGGCGTTGATGGCGCCGGCCACCTGCGCTGCACTGCCCGTGAAATCGATCGTCGCGCGTTCGCCTTCAATAGTGACGCGCACGACGATCCGAACGGGGCGATCGTCGACGCCATCGTCGTCGAGCGCGTCTTCAGCTTCGTAAACGCCGTCGGGAATCGACGCGATCGTGTGTCGCATCAGTCGCGCCGAGTAGTCGATCAACTGCGCCGCGTACTGGCTCGCTTCTCGCTCGCCGCGCCGTTCGACGATCTCGAGCAGCCGCGTCGCGCCGGTTTTCAACGATCCGATCTGCGCGTCGAAATCGCCGCGGCGTTCGACGTTGCCGCGGACGTTCGCGAGCAGCAGCCGCATCGTGTCGCGGTCCAACTCGCCGCCACGGACGAGTCGAATCGGAGGGATGCGGATGCCTTCGCCGTAAATGTCGGTTGCGAGACCCATCGAGCCGGGCGTCGCGCCACCAATGTCCGCATGATGCGCGCGATTGGCAACATAAAACAGAATCCGTGCTCCTTTGACGACTGGCATCACTAACGTGACGTCCGGCAAATGCGTGCCGCCCGCAAACGGGTCGTTCACAGCGACGACGTCGCCGGGAGCGAATCGGATTTCGGCGAGCGCAGCGGCAACCGCCATCGGCATGGACCCGAGATGTACAGGCATGTGATCGCCCTGCGCGATCACGCGCCCGTTCGCGTCGAAGACGGCGCACGAGTAGTCGCGCCGCTCTTTGATGTTTGGTGAAAACGCGGTGCGACGCAGCGCGATGCCCATCTCTTCAGCCACCGAGGTGAAGAGCGCGCGATAAATCTCCAGCGTCGTCGGATCGAAGCGGCTTTTCATAGTTCAATCAGGATGTTGCCGAACTGGTCCACCCGAGCGGCGGCGTCCGCGGGTATCAGTGTGGTGGCTGAATATTCAGTCACGATGCACGGCGTTCGCAGTTTCACTCCGCCAGGAAGATCATCTCGCCGGTAAATATTCATGTCTCTCTTTCTGTCGTGCGGTTTGGCCGTGCCGAGTGACCCCGCGATCTTGCGGACGTTCAGCTTCGACACGATGCCGACGGATCGCAAGCGCGCGCTGACGATCTCAATCTCGCTTCCCTCCTGCGCGTAGCCGTATCGCTCGCGATGCGCGCGATGAAAACTTGCCGCCAGATCGCGTTTCGTTTCCGGAACCAACAACTCAAACGACTGCCCGCGATAACGCATCGCCAGCGCGCGTTCATGCCGTTGCTGCGAACTCGGAAATCCTTCACGCCGCAACACCGCCGCCGCCTCGCGCTCCATTTCGCGAAAGACACCCGCCAGCTTCGCGATCTGTTTCGACTGCAACGTGAACATCACCGTCCGGCTCTGGTCCTTCACCACGTCCGCGACCAGCACGCCGACAGCCGACAACGCTCCCGGCGCCGTCGGCATGATGATCGTGGGGATGCGCAACGCTCGCGCGAGTTCGACCGCGTGCAAACCTCCCGCGCCGCCAAACGGCAGCAACGCAAACTGTCGCGGGTCGTGACCACGCTCGACCGAAATGTGCCGCAGCGCGCGCTCCATGTTCGTGTTGGCGACGGACAGCACGCCCTCCGCCGCGGCGATGATGCTCGTTCGTTTGCCCGTGACGCGTCGCAGGTCGTCTGCCAACTGGGCCAATGCCGCACGCGCGCGCGCTTCGTCGAGCTTGAATTCGCCGCCGAGCAGACCGCCGCCGCCGAAGTGGCCCAGCACGACGTGAGCGTCGGTCACGGTCGGCAACATCGATCGCCCGTAACATGCTGGTCCAGGATCTGCGCCGGCGGACTCGGGTCCGACACGCAACGAACCGCCTTCGTCGACACGCGCGATCGATCCGCCACCCGCACCGACGGTGTGAATGTCCATCACTGAAACCGCGACCGGCAATCCGGCGACAACGGCTTCGTTCGTCGTGCGAATCGCGCCGCTGTCGCACAGCGCGACGTCAGTCGACGTGCCGCCCATGTCGAACGTGATCACGTTCTTGATTCCGGCCGATCGCGCCGCGCGCAACGCGCCAACGACGCCGCCGGACGGACCCGAAAGAATCGTCCGCACCGGTTCAGCCGCTGCAACATCAGCCGAAATACTTCCACCCGACGACTGCATCACCCTCAAATCCGTTGCAGCATCTTTCAGCCTTGTTAGATAACGACCCATCAACGGTTGAAGATACGCATTGATCACGACCGTCGACGTTCGCTCGTACTCGCGATACTCGGGCAGGATGCGGCTCGAGATTGACAACGGCACGCCAAGCGACGCAAGCGATTCCGCGATGCGCTCCTCGTGCTCAGGATGCAGAAACGAAAACAACAACGAGATCGCGACCGACTCGACGCCTGCCTGTCTCAGTGTTTCAACCAGCGCTGGAAGTTCGGTTTCATTCAGCGGTTCGATCACTTCGCCTGACGCGACGACGCGTTCGCTGACGCCGAACCGAAGTTCGTCCGCGACGAGCGGCGGTGGTTTCACTGCGTTCAAGTTGT
Source organism: Pyrinomonadaceae bacterium (assembly GCA_036279935.1). GTDB lineage: Bacteria > Acidobacteriota > Blastocatellia > Pyrinomonadales > Pyrinomonadaceae > PSRF01. The sequence continues at coordinate 8,850 of DASURS010000292.1, read as the reverse complement.
AGAGCTCGGGACGCGCCTGGCGTCCGATTACCAGCACGTCTTCAAATCCGCGCGTCGTGATCAGCGCCGTACGCGCTTCACGTCGTTGCAGCAGAGCGTTCGTACCGACTGTCGTACCGTGTACGACTTCGACTGAAGCCAGATTTCCACGGATACGAGCTAGTCCTTGCTTGATCGCTAACGATGGATCTTCTGGCGTGGAAGGAAGTTTGAAGAGTTGGATCTGACCGTCTTTTACGAAGACGAAATCGGTAAATGTGCCGCCTGTGTCAACGCCGATGCGTTGGTTGGAAACTTTGTGCTTTGTGCTTTGTGCTTTGTTGTTTTTGGTGTTCGCCATCTACGACGCTCAGCGCGCTGACTCAAACAAAGTGCAAAGAACAAAGCACAAAGCTCTAAACAATTGATACCCAAAATCCACTCTCGTTCGACGCGCGGATCGCATCGAGAACGAGCTGCACGCGGTGACCGTCTTCGAATGTCGCGGCGTCTTTGACTACGTTCTTCCCTGCCTGCAACGCGTCGCAGATCGCGACGGCGAATGCGGTGAAGCCTCGCGACCAACTACTCTCGCGCATGCCTTCGGCCATGTGGTCCTGATCGACCTGGACCGGACGCCACACGCCCGAACCAGTCGGCGAACGCCACAACTCGCCGGTCTCCTCGACCATCAACGCGCCTTTCGTCCCGTAAATTTCAAGACGGTTTTCGTACTTGCCGGATTCGACGACTGAAAGCGCCGCTGAGCCGGTTGCGTCCTGCGTCAGTGGACCATCTTCGAAGCGAAACATCACCTTCGCTTCGTCGTCGGTCGTGACCGGGCGCGGCTCGCCGGTGGTTTTATCCGTGCGTTGCTTGATGTGAGTCGAGAGCATGCCGAGGACTTTGCTTATCTCGCAGCCGAGCATCCAGCGAAAGGAGTCGATGACGTGGGAGCCGATCGCGCCGAGTGTGCCGCCGCCCATCGCTGCGTCGGACCACCAGTCCCAAGCGCGGTCCGCGATGCCGCGATAATCGGATCGAAACACGTAGTTGCAGTGACGGACAGTGCCGATGGCGCCCGTTTGCAGCATGCCGCGCATTGTGCGCCGACTGTTCAGAAATCGCAGTTCGTGATCGATCAGCGCGAGCACGCCGGCGGCGTTTGCCTTTTCGACCATGCGCGCGGATTCGCCGGCGTTCAGCGCCATCGGTTTTTCGCAGAGAACGGCTTTGCGGTGTTCGAGCGCTGCGAGTGTTATTTCGACGTGAGTTGAAGGAGGAGTGACGATGCTGACGAGGTCGACGTCGTTGCGTTCGACGAGCTCTTGCCAGTCGCCGGCGACGTGTGGGATGCCAAATTCGTTGGCGACTGCTGCGGCGCGTTCGCGATGTCCGCTGGCGATCGCGACGACTTTCGCACCCATGCAATCACGAAAACCGGGAATCTGAGTTGTGCGCGCAAACCCGGTCCCGATGATACCGATTCCTACCGGCGCCTTCTTCATGGCCCCTTACTTTACAGAATTTTGCGTGAGTTTTGCTATTAAGATTTTTGGAGTTTAACTTTCGCGGCCGGCAAGTTTGGCGACCATGGTTACGAGTTGGCTGGCGCCGATTGGTTTGGCAATGTGCATTTGATAGCCCGCCGCGAGTGCTTGCAGTCGATCTTCGTCGCGCGCGTAGGCAGTCAGCGCCGCGGCTGGCGTTTCGCCACCTTTGTCTCGCGGAAGCGATCTGACTTTGCCGATGAAACTGTAGCCATCTTCCTCCGGCATCGCGATATCACTCAGAATCACATCGGGCCGCCACTCCGCCAACTTCGTTAACGCGTCACTCGCCGAGATGCACGCCTTAACTTCCGCGCCAGTGCGCCCGATAACAGTGCTGATGATCTCCCGCGCCTCAGCTTCGTCATCCACCAACAGCACGCGCAACCCGTCGAGCGAGCGAATCTCCGGCGCAGCGTACTCACCACTAAGCGCGATCGGCTCAGAAGGATGCGTCAACAGTGGAAACGTCGCGTAAAACGTCGCACCCTTCCCAAACCCTCCGCTCTCCGCCGAAACAGTCCCGCCATGAAGCTCGACGAGATGCCGCACGATCGCCAGCCCCAATCCGAGCCCGCCAAAGCTGCGCGTCGTCGAACTATCCGCTTGCAGAAAACGATCGAACACTCGTGGCAGAAACTCCGGCTCGATCCCCTGTCCTGTGTCCTTCACCGTGATCTTCGCGTGCGATCCATCCTGGTCGATACGAATCGTGATCTTCCCGCCGTGCGGCGTGAACTTCACCGCGTTCGACAACAAGTTCCAAACGATCTGATGCACACGCGCGGAATCGGCTGAAATGGCGCCGAGACCAGGTTCAGCCGAGTAGTCCAACGTGATGTTCTTCGCATCAGCCGCCGGTCGAACGACGTTGATCGCCGCGCGCGTCACGGAAGAGATCTCGAGGGGCCGAACATCGAGGTTCAACTTGCCGGACACGATGCGCGACACGTCGAGCAGATCGTCGATGAGCTGCGCCTGCACACGTGCATTCCGGTCGATCGCTTCGAGACCCTGATTCAACACCTTCTCGTCACGCTTCGCTTCCCGCAGCACACTCGACCAACCGAGCAGCGACGTCAACGGCGTGCGCAACTCGTGCGACAACGTCGCCAGAAACTCGTCTTTCATTCGATTCGCAGCTTCCGCCTCGGCGCGCGCTCGTTCCGCACGCAGCAGCAACTGCTCGCGTGCCTCTTCCGAACGTTGCAACTCAGTGATGTACCGCGAAAGCTCTTCGACGTGCAGTCGCGCCGCCTCGGTTTGCGCCACTGAAGCTTCGATGTTCTTGAGGTAAGTCTGATACGTGAAGCAGATGATCATGATGATCGGCGCTGTCGCGATGATGGCGTAAAACCCATGCGCCTTAATCAGGATCGCGATAATGCCTGCCGCCGAAGCACCGGCAAAGTAAGTCACCGAAGTCCAGAGGTAATACGTGCGCCACGTCTGCCACGTCGATTCCTTGATCTTGTAAGCCTTCTCGACGGCGATCAGGCTCGTGTTGGCAGCGTACTGAACGAGCGCCATCACGCACACGGCGATAAAGAATCGCTGTCGAAAGCCCTGATCTACCACTTTCTCGGGCGGCCCGAAGATCCAGCTCATGATTGCGACAGTGAAAAAGGTTGACGTGGCGAGGATGGCGGCGTTGAAAAGGATCGTGCGTGGCTTTTTACTGATGATCAACGTCGCGGCGACGCCTTCAAGTGCGGAAACGAGGATCGCCGCCGCTCCGCCGTAGAGCAGCAGTGTCAGAAAGACAAACGTATCCGCGACCGTAATGCGTCCGCTGACGCGCGGAATCGGGATGGCGATTAGCGAGCTGGCCATCACCATCAGGCAAAGGAACATGAACTGGCCGTCGAGCTTGTCCAGCGGGAATTGGTAGAGGGCAGCCGCGACTATCAACGCACCCGCCGTAACCACCGACCACATGTAGACTTGTCCGAAGTTATGACGGTTAACATCCACTTCTGCCGCACTCATAGATACCTCTCATGTCTCGGAACAGGCTTCCAGAACAGCAAGCCCTCAAGTCGCATTGCGAGATAATGCGGTGTTGGTTAGACAAGCCAGGCCAGCAAAGGCCTAAAAACCTAAATGTGCCGCCTACCTATGGCAGGTTAATAATCTACGCAGTCACTCCCATCGTCCGATGCAGGCGACATCATAGTACCACCATCGCCGTTTAGCATCGCTGATTGCGCAGATGTGACAAGATCTCCAGTTATGACGCCGTCGCCGGTAATCACACCGTCGCCGGTGATCACGCCATCGCCTGTGATCACACCATCAGCTAGGAGATTTTGAAACAGTGAACTGATCGCCAGGAACGAAGCGCCGTCGCCTGTTATTACACCATAACTCGTCAAGATGTAGTCGCCCGTAATCACGCCGTCTGAGAAAAACGACGGATCGGGGCTCAGCACGCCGTCGCCGGTGATGACGCCTGCGCCGAGCAAACTACCGAGACCGTAACCGCGTTGATACATGGTGACCAGATCGAGGCCGGTCGCGTACGTGTGATTGAGCACGATGCCGCGCGACCAGGTGAAAGAGTTGCTTCCGATCGTCGTCTGAGCCGCCGGAGCGTCGCCGGTCAACAGTGGCGATCCCAATGCTGTGCTGGAGGTCAGGTCAGTTCGCACTAAACGCGCCAATTCGACCGCACCCGCGATGTTCAACTGTCCAGCGCCCTGCTCGAGCATGTTGAAACCGCTCAGAGGTTGAGCGGAGTACATCATCAACGCCTTGACGAGGTTCGGCGTCAGGTTCGGATTCGCCTGCAGCATCAACGCCGCCGCGCCGGCCGCCACCGGCGTCGACATCGACGTTCCGCTCAGATACATCATCTTGCGGTTGTCAGCACCGCTGACGCCTGCGTCCAGCGAAGGCGTTTGCGTGACGAGGTAGTTCTGGTCAGATTCGGCGTCGATCAGTTTGTTTCCCGGCGCGACGAGGTCAGGTTTGATGAAGTTGTCGAAGTGTCGCGTACCGTCGTCGTCGGTGTAGAAGCTCCGCGTCGGTCCGCGAGAGCTGTACGACGTCACGCCGTCATCGCTGCGATCGTCGGTGCCGAACGTATTGGTGGCGCCGACGGTGATCGCCGATGGCTCGTTACCGGGTGAATGAATGCGGCCGTAGATCTTGTTTCCGTCTTCGTCTTTGCCGTTGTTTCCCGCAGCCGCGAACACCACGACGCCCGCGTCGACCAGGCGTCGCACAGCGCGGCAAATCGGGTCGTCATGATAAGAGTCGATCGCGGGCATGCCGAGACTCATGTTGACGACGCGGATGTTGTAAGCAACTCGATTCGTTGCGACCCAGTCCAGCGCGCGCAACACCGAGCCAGTGGTGCCGACGCCGTGCGAGTTCAGCACGCGCAGATTGACGAGGTTTGCATTCGGCGCAATGCCGGTGTACTGGCCGTTCGAGATGCGCCCGTTGCCGGCCGCAAGAGAAGCGACGTGAGTGCCGTGTCCGTACGGATCATCGGTGCGGCCCTCGTTCGTGAAGTCTTCACTATAGACGACGCGCACGCTGTTCGATCGATTCAGGAACGAAACGTGGTCGGTGTCGATTCCGGAGTCGAGTATGGCGATGCCAACGCCGGAGCCGTCGAGTCCGCTGTTGTTGTTTCCGTTCCCGTTGCTGGTGTTCCTGATTTGATCGGCGCCGGTTGTCATCGTGAGATGACCCATCGGCTGTACGGGACGATTCAGCGAAACATACGAAACGTCGCTGCGCGATGCGAGCGCGACGGCGGCGTAGACGGGCAACGTCACTATGCGCACTCTGAAGTTTTTGAACTTCCGGACGTCGCTGCCGCCGGAGTATTCGATGGCCGAGTCGACCGAGACTTCAGACTGCACGACGGGCTGGATAACGACGCGAACGAACTCCATGCCGCGTCCTTCAGCAACTTTCCGAAGGATGTCTTTTGAAACCTTTCTTGTGTATCCGGTCGAAAAAGTCGAAGTTGTGGTGAGGGTTTCTGTAGTGTCGATTTGCGGTTCGAGTACCTGGGCGCGCGTTCTTGTCTCAACGATAAAGGTTGAGAGCAGAAAAAGTGAGACAAGGATGCTCCACAGGATCGGGTGAGTAAAACGCTTCATTTGGTACTCCAGGATTTTGTGGGTGTTTTTAAGTGTCTGCCTTACAGCGTCCAAACAGTTAGTGATGGAGGAGTCTAGGGCAAACCCACGCACCCTCGGGGAGTCAAAGTGTGTCGGGAGCACGGAGTTTACCAGAGAATCAAAGACGTTTAACGTGCAAAAATGTTAAGAAAGCGTGTCGATCGGCGGTGAAATGGGGTGTTCAGGCGCAGATCCGCACAAAAACGCCACAGATGGTGTCCGACGGAGCGCCAGAGGTCCGACCGGAGGTTCAAACGAGAGGTCGATGTCTTTATTAAGCTGTGGGAGACTCGCCAGAGGTCCCGCCGATATCCAAGCGAGAGGTCGATAGTGTCGCCCAGAGGGAACCGCTGACAGTAAGTAGAATTCCGCAAATTGCGGCAAGGGGCAGGTTGAAGGCTTTTGACGCGATCAGGGCGAGCGCGCCCGCGGCCACGAAATAGAACGGCATCATCCGTCCGGTTGATCGGCCGCGAAACCAGACGCTTGTCATGTTAAGTAACAACAGGATCGCCAGCACCGGCTGAAGCCATGGCGAGTAAGGGATGCTTTCGAGTCCGGCGATCCCGAACAAACTCAAATACGCCGCCCAACACAGCGGGCACTTCGGAAACAGCGCCAGCCCAACCGCGGCTGCCGTAGCAAATGCGGGCGAAGCAAAAGACGCTCGCCTCCGCTTCTCAACGACTTCAGTCTCTTCGTCCAATACTTCGATCGCGCGTTGCACGATGTCGTTCTCGTCCCACTGAACGCGTCCGAAATATCCAGCAACGCGCCCCTGCGCATCGAGAATGTAAAGCTCGATGCGATGCCGGTTGACGAGCGATTCGATGAAGTTGACGCCCAGTTTGAAATGCCGGCGAAGCGAGTCGAAATCTTCGCCGGCGCGCAGCAATCGATGCCCCGGAGCAAACCGAACCCCGCGATCCTCGCCATACTTCAACAATCGTTGCGGCGAATCGAACTCGGGATCGTAACTGATTCCCGCAGTGTTGATTCGCTCCGCAAGCCCGTTGCTTTCGAGTAGTTTTTGAACGCGCGCGAGCTTCGTGATCGTGAGCGAACACTTCAGCGGGTTGTCGCAACGCGTGTAGAAAAACGCCACGATCGACGGCTGTCCATGAAAGAACTCGCCGAACGTGATGGATTGCCCGGCCTGATCCTCCAGCACGGTCGACTCGACTGCGCTCGCAGCCGTCCGCGATTTCTTCATCCAGGAGAACAGATCCTGAACGCCGCTCGGCAATGAACAACAATCACTTGCCACATCAGCATCTCCGCGAACCGCCGCCAACACCTCTCCAACAGCCGGTTGATATTTTTTGCTGAGAGCCGTCGGCCCGCTACGAAACGACTCAATCTCCGAAACTACAGCACGCGCGTTCGGACCGAGCCACGTCAACGTCGCGAGCAACTCGCGAACAGGACTCGTTCCCCCCGGACCGATCGCGAACCCGCCAAACTTCTCCAGCGAAACGCGTTCGTCTCGATAACGAATATTCGTCACGGCGCGGACGACAAACGGAGCAAACGCCGAATTTGGCGCCGCGTACGCGCGCAACGCAAAAGCGGCGCACGCCACCAGATACGCGTCAACCCCGGCGTCAAGCTCCTCGAGCACGAACGGCAGCGCGGCATCGGACAACCCGTCGCGCGCCAACGCCAGCAACACCCAACCGCGCATCTGCACGACGACAGCAGCGCCGCGCTGATCGTAAATCGAATGATCCTCGCGCAGCAGATCGAACAACTCGCCGCGACGAGACACATCGCCGGCAAGCTGCTCGATCAGGCTGCAAAACAGCTCCTCGGTCATAGGTTGCTCAAAAATCTGACGTGTTCCCTCGATCGCGAGGCTGGCTTCACGGTGCGAATACCACCCACGGCAGTGGGTGGATAGTTCACCTGCCACCTACATAAACGTACCAGGCCTCTTCGTAAATCCCACCAACGGCAGTTGGTGGATCGTTCAGATCCAGCCTGTGTCGTAGGCGGGTAAGTGAAACTTCCACCAACTGCCGTTGGTGGGATTCATAAAGCATTCAAACGAACGTGTAGGTTGCAGTTGAAAGTATCCACCAACTACCGTTGGTGGGATTCGATTGAATGTTCAATTCACCAACTGTCGTTGGTGGGATTCGACTGAATGTTCAATTCAACTCGTACGGGGGGATGACCCATTCATCCACGGCCGTTCCCGCTATAGCCCAGAAAGCGACCTCAGCTCCTCGGTCATTTCCCGTATCTGTTCAGAAACTGCTTCGCCGGTTTCTTGACCTTCGCCGATTTTCCTTTGCCGAGCTGATCGACTCGCTTCATTAACGCCGCATCCCCGGCGACGTTCTTCTCGTCGCCGAACTGCGTCAACGCCGTGAGCGCCGTCGCCTGGATGTCGTCGTACTCGTCTTTGTCGAGCAGTAACTCGCGCGCTTGTTGTTCGAATTTCTTCGGCTTGACTGTCTGCAACGCAGCCGCGGAGATCTGGCGTATCTCGCGGTCCTCGTTTTTGTCGCGCAGCAACTTTTCAAACATGGGCGCCGAGCTTGCATCGGCCGACAGCAAACGCAGCGCCTCGCGTTTTGCTTCCGGGCTCGGCGGCTCGCTCACGATGTCGCGCGCAACCGGATACGCTTCGGCGTGAACGTCGTAGCTGAGCAATTGCAGCGCCTTTTCGGGAGCGACGAGTGCCTTGTCCGGCTCTTTCAATCCTTCGAGCAATCGCTTCTGACTGTAACCGTCCTTTTGACGCGCGAGGATGCCGAGCGCGCGTTGTCGCAGTTCCGCATTCTTATCGTCCACCACCTCGCGCAGCGCCGCGAGATAGTCTTCACGACATGCTTCGAACTGGATCACGCTGAAGCTGGCGGCTTGTAGTGATTGCAAGGCCGCGAGCCTGACTTTGATCGGTTCTTTCGGGTTGCGCAGGACGTCCAGCGAAGCTTGCAGGTTCTCGTCGCTTTGACACACGGCGAGCGGAGCTTCGATAAAGGCTTTGACGCGTTCCTGCGCGGGTTTCCTGGCATTCGTCGCCAGGGCGAAGGCGGCTTGCGGCTTTCTCATCGGCGTAGCCCGCTTTTTCGCAGTTTTCTTTGTCGCTTTCTTCGCCGTAGCTTTCTTAGCCGTCGTCTTCTTCGATGACTTGCGTTTTGTCGTCATGATTTCGTTCTCCTGCTGTAAAGCAC
>DASURS010000291.1:0-30319 GCA_036279935.1 Pyrinomonadaceae bacterium | reverse complement strand
GTGGGGGAACAGTGCCGTCCATACGGTCGCGTTCAACCGACGCTTGCAGCCAAGCCAGGTGAAGCTGACGGTGAGCGGCGCTGTCCAGCAGCAGTATGATTACAGCTACGGGCAATTCAATACGGGCACCGGTGCAGTGGATACGAGCAAGAACAATGGGCAGATTGGGAAGATCAACGCAACCATCGGCACGACTGCGCAATGGAACCAGGGCTTCAGCTATGACGAACTGGGCAGATTGACAAACGCCGTGGAGTACCAGGGCAGCAGCATGTCCACACAGACGTATGCTCTCGCTTATGGCTATGACCGCTATGGCAATCGCACGCAAAGCGCCAACGCCACACTTGGCTTACCCGCGATCTCATCAAGCGATTACGACACTTCGAACAACAACAATCGCTTTGTTTCCAGTGTTGCGACTTACGACGCCGCCGGGAACATAACGACTGATGCGAAGTTCCGCTCCCTCACCTATGCGTACGACGCGAATGGCCGGCAAAAATCGGCCACGAATGGCACGTGGACGCAAACGCAGGTCTACGACTGTGCGGGTCAACGAGTCCAAACGACCGTCGGCTCAACGACGCGCACCACGGTCTATGACGCGTTCGGTCAAACGGTGGCGGAGTATTCCGGAGCGGCGCTGGAAAGGGAGAACATCTATCGGGGCGCTGCTCTGCTCGCCACCTACGAAGCCGGGACAAGCACGCTGCGATACGTGCTGACGGATGCCCAGGGTTCGACGCGAGCCGTAGTCAACTCGAGCGGCGCAGTGACGGCGCGGCATGATTACTTGCCGTTTGGAGAAGAGATTGGTACAGGTTTCGGACTGCGTACGAGTGGCCAGGGCTTTGGGGCGACGGACACGAACCGTCAGAAGTACGGACTAACTGAGCGCGACGATACAAGTGGGTTGGATCACACCTGGTGGCGCAAATACGAAAATAAGAGCGGCCGCTGGACCAGTCCTGATCCCTTGCGCGGCACAATCGTCGCTCCCCAAACCTTCAACGCATACACTTACGCCGCCAACGACCCGGTCAATTTCATCGATCCCGCGGGACTCGATCCCCAAGGGACCAGCGGGGGAGGACTAGGTCCCTGGGCCGCCATTGGCATTGCCACCGCTTTAGGGGGCCCGGACTCTTCTACTGTCTTGATACTAGGGTGGGGGCAAGTTCTCGGAGGCGGCGATGGTTCGGAATGGGTTACCGTTGCCGTCATCGACCGAACCTCACTCAATTTCGGTAGCCCGCAGAACCCACCGAGAGATTCAACGTTGACACCTTCCGAGATCGACCAACTTCTAAAAGATCTTGAAGCTCGCCTAAAGGATCAAGAGTGCGCAAAATTTGTGCAAGATGTATTGATGCACATTAAGGGCGTAACGGGTACCGCCGCGTACTCAACTAATATCTTGGATATTTTTAAGGAGGTCAAAAAACAAGGGGGATTTGGAAGACATGCTGGGCCTTTTATAGCTGAAGCCGCCAACGGCGTTGGTGGAGGTAAAGCATTTGTGAATATTAATTACAGCATTGCAGCTAACTCGAGCGGAATCTACAGCAGCGCGAGTTCCGGCCGCACAATAATCCACGAGTTGCTGCACGTAGCATCAAATTCAGGGATGACCATATCTCACTTCCAAATGGCCTCGGCTGCTTATGCCGCGAACGGAAGAAAGGGCCCTGCACCAACTACCGATCGGACGAAAGAGGCCGATCGACGAAATTCTGACTACTTTGACGACAAACTGTTCGACGCCTGCCACGTGAGGTGAACGAATATGAAAAAGCATAATTCAATCGCAATAACGGTTTCTCTGGTGGTCGCTGTGACAGGCGTTCTATTTGCTGGTCAACTATGTGGATCTTGCGTTGCACAGCCATCTTCCGACCCGCTAATTGTTAAGACGAGAGAGCGCAATTCTATAGACGAGCACGGCATCTTTGAAAAGTACGACAACACTAAGAATCCGAGCGAGCGGAGGGAGCGGCTTGATGCTTTCGCTGGTTACTTAAACAAAAATCCGCACTTCCAAGCGTACATTATGTCTTACGGCGGGCGCAGGACTTATCGCGGAGAAGCTAAAAGTCGGGGTGAGAGTGCGAAACGATTCTTAGTCAAATCAAAGGGTATAAATACCAAGCGGATAACTGTAATCGATGCCGGGTATCGTGAGGATTGGGTGGTCGAACTCTGGTACGGCATCGCAGGCGGCTCTAGGCCGACTCCTCTCCCAACGATCGATAGAAATCAAGTGATAATGAGATCTCGCAGAAATTAGATGGAGCGTAGGCTGAATTGATTCCTCGGAGAAGGGCTTATCTTCCGCAGAACCCTGCACAAACTCTCCAATTTCGTGCGATTCAGTGCAGTTGCTGGATAGCGCCGAGTTTCAGGCGCCTCAGTCTCTATAAGGTTCGAAGCCCGCGCGGTAACGGCGTCACCGCTCTGTGCGCGCAACGTTGATGAAGTCGGCCAGCAGACCGTAGGCGGTGCTTTGCAGGTTCGGACGGTGCGAGACGATGGTGAGTCCGGGGATCGTGTCGAGCTCGAAGTGAACCGCGAGGGACGTGCCGCGCACGGTGCTCAGCGGTTCGCCTGCGGCGATCTGTTCCGGTCGCACGGACGCGAGGACCGATCCGTCAGGGTTGACGATCGCTCGCGAGAGTAGTTTGTAAGGCTTTCCTTCAGCGCGCGCGGACTGCAACGTCTCCGGATCCAACCCCCGTATTCCTTCGCGTCTCACGTCCGGCGGCAGCAACGGCACGCCGAGAATCACCCGCGCGATTGCACAGATCTTCATGATCGAGTCCAGACCTTCGACGTCGTGAGTCGGATCCGTCTCGGCGACGCCGAGTTCCTGGGCCATCTTCACGCCTTCGGCAAAGCTTCTGCCAGCCTCCATCGTTTCGAGGATGACGTTGGTGGTCGAGTTGAAGACGCCGCTGAACCCGCGCACTTTTACAGCCGGCAGCGTTTCGCGGAAGAGTGAAAAGACAGGCGCGCTGTCGAGCACAGTCGCTTCGAAGAAGAAGCGTTTGCGCTGGGCGTTGGCGATGGCATTGAGCTCGTCGTACGCGTAGACGATCGGCGCCTTGTTGGCGGTGATCGTGTGAATGCCGGCTTGCAGCGCCGTTCTCATGTACTCGATCGCCGGCTGGCCCGTTTCGGGATTCAGCGAAGTTGTTTCGAAGAGCACGTCGGGCCGCGCCACCGCAAGCCACTCATTCAATCCGTTTTGATTGGGGATCTCATCCGTGGCTGCAACATCGATCGCCTCACCACTCGCACGCCAACCCATTCGCCGCGTGGCAACACCGGTGATCTCCCATTCAATCCCATACCGCTCACGCAGCTCGTGCGATTTCGCCACCAACAGCCGCGCCAGCGCACGTCCAACGTTTCCATATCCGAGAAAAGCGAGTCTGTATCGTGTCATCCGGCTCCTCGTGATCGCGGGTTCCCGTCAAATATACCCGTCAGTAAAACATTGACGGAAGGCGTGGTTTGGAATATCGTGCGCTTAATTACGGATCCTCAATCGTAGCATGCTGTCCTTGGTCCTTATGAAATTCTCCGGCAGCGCGTCACAGGTTTCATTTACATTCTCGAGTGTGACTGCCGGTCCACCAACATCTTCATCAAGGAGTCACCATGATCGCATATCAAGTCAAACAAGTGGCGCTTCACCCGGTTAGCAAGAGCGGGCCACAACCGGCAACGCAGGCAATTTCCCTGTCCGGCTTCGCAGCTGACGATCAAAAAGCGATTCAGGACTTTTTCGCCAGCCATCTAAAACATATCTGGGATGCGGGCGAGGCCCGCACCGTTTCGTCAGCACAGTTTGATGGGAAGTCCGACATCCAAAAGTACTATGACGATCTAAATCCACATCCGGCAAACTTCTTTGCTCACTCGTGTGGCATGGCCGATCTGCTAAACAAGGCGTCCAAAGGGACCAATGCGTCAGACGGAGTCTTGATGGTCCTTTGGTTAACCGTTGACGGAGACGAGAGAAATTTCCTGACGTTGATGAAGATGGAGCCGGCGCGCGCGGATCGCATCGCGTTGACCTCGAAGGGAAAGCAGTTGCTCTCGTTGGCAGTCCGACACATCGACGCAGCCTTGCCGGAACCGGGCGACAAGGTATTGAAATGGGCCATCACACCTCATCCAAACCGGCCTTCATACAACGTCAAATTTCGCGACGAGGAGCTCGCCCTCTATTTCATGAAGTTTCTTGGCTGCGCGCCAAGACTGAGTGAAAGGAAGCAGATCGAAAAGATCGTCGAGATGCTCCCCAAATATACCCTCCAATATCATCCTTCAGCGACTTCAGCAGTGCCGGCAGTTTTGGATGAATTGGACGAGGCGCTACTCATTACGCCCGACCTCGTCATCAACAAGCTAAAACAAACTAAGAAGTACAGAAACTTTGACGAGAAGAAGTTTCGCGACCAGTTGGCTCAGGAACAGATTGGTGATCTCGCGGTTTCGGTAAATGCGTGGAAGGCCACGAAGATTCAGTACAGGCTTCCGAGTGGAATCGTTATCAAGGGGCCTCGGTCGGTGATGGAAAACCAGGTAGAAGTGATCGATCGAGGGGACGAAGTCGAGTTCCAGATTAGAAGCCCGAAGAATTTCGAAAAAAGCTATGTCAGTTAGCGAGATTTTTCAGCATTTCGTACAGGTCAGTGCCACGTTGCGCGCGCACTTTCCGGATGCGCCCAACAACGCAAGCGAGATTCCCTCGCAATACAGCTCTTCGCACATTGTCGACCTACCATGGCTGCAACAACATCTTCCGCCGCTCGCCGATGTCTTGTTGTTATCGCCCGCATTCAAGCTGACTCTCCAAATCGACGTAGCAGGTTACAAAGTAACCTCGGATATCGAACGTGATGGCGCCGGTAACTTGAACCTGTCCGGGCACAAGATAAACGACTCCGCACTCTCCCGCGAATTACAACAACAAGTGATGCCTTTCGCGGACCTGTTCACGCATGGGCCCATTAGTCTCAATACAGTAGCGAACGGCGCTGTAGCATTGACTGGCGTGGGGATAAAGGCACAGCTGGATCTTTTCCTTGATAAGAAGTCGCTGAACCGAAGCCTGGCATTACACGCTTCGACGGAAGTCACATCTCATGTCGTCAGTTATCTGTTTCAAAATCAGTTTATCAACAAACTCGCCAATACCACCGTAAACGGGTTTGAGAATGAGTTTCTGTCGGCAGACAAGCCGACTGTATTTCTGATCTTTGACTTCCCTGGCGGTTTGGCTGGCAACTTCATCACTGTCTGCGGACAGGGTCAACATCAACAGGTTGAGACACTTCTCTCACGCCCGATACCGGATGAAGTCTTGATGAAGGCCAGGCCGGTTCTCGAGTTTCGGCAGTCGCAGAGTTTTGGAAACTTCGCGCCACAATGGCTCATGCCGGAGTTTTTCGCGCTCGCGGTAACGCGCGGCGACCCTCAGGAAGTTGCGTCACTCAAGCGCGCGTTACAGCAGTTCCAGCCCGCACTCGCTGCAATCTTCATGGCAGACTTTGTCGAGGCGAATGCCGCTGGTATCTATTCGGTCGAGTATCGCGCCTTCCGCCCGAAAAGATTTTTGCTCGACCGCGACGAGATCCTGGCCCAGGAGCAGCACTGGCCCAAACTCTACGATCTCTATCAGTATGCCTACGACGGAATCTCGGGAGACAAACTCGAAATCGTGCAGCAATTCATCTCCCAGTTTGCTGACGACGTACCAACGCTGTGCGCAAAGGCCTCTGACATCCGGGCCGCAACAAAGAAAACGCACGATCGAACGCTGGTTAAGAGGGTCCAGGAATACTTCGCTGCTCGCCAAAGCATTCAGGAAAGAATTCAAGCAGCCGTGGCCGCGCTGACCAACGACACGATCAATCTTAGCCGCGATGTGAGTGCCGACCTCTACAAGGTTATGGGCCTCATCGCACTTGCGATAGCAGGCTGGTTCTTCAACAGTTCGATCGGTTTAGTGGCTCTTCTGCTCGGCTTCGGCGCCATGGGCATATACTTGCTGATCGTCATCGTCTATTACATGCCGACACTGAAGCGCGCGACCGTGCTGCGCAAATCGCAACACGATGCATACATCAATTCGTTCGACGACGTACTTACTCCGGATGAAATACAGGCTTTTCTCGCGAACAATGATTGGCAACAGGCACGTACGATGTTTGAGAACAAGCTCTGGTGGACCAGGTTGATCTACTTGTTATTCGCCGTGGCGTCTTTCGCTGCCGCGGTGGGAGCTGTCATTGCAATCTGGCGCAAGCCGGCTAATATCCCTTCCGTAGAGTCTGCTGTGGCTTCACTGAAATTCTTGTTATCCTATTTGCCATTCGCATGAAACAGTACCACGATCTGCTGCGATCGATTTTGAAAAACGGAAGCGAGCATCGTGACCGCACCGGCGTCGGAACGATTTCGCATTTTGGTTTTCAGACGAGATTCGATCTGAGACAAGGCTTTCCGATCGTCACGACCAAGCGTGTGCCGTTTCGCTGGGTGGCGGAGGAGTTGTTCTGGTTCCTCGCCGGCGACACGAGCGAAGCGAACCTGCGCGCGCGCGGCGTCGATATCTGGGCCGAGTGGGCCGACGAAGAACACACCGCGAAGTTTGGGCGTCCCGCCGGCGATCTCGGACCCGTTTACGGTTACTTGTGGCGCTCGTTTGGCGGCGACTATCCGGAGAAAAACGGAGTCGATCAGATCGCGAAACTCATAACCCAGATCCGCACTAATCCTGACTCCCGTCGATTAATTGTGACCGGCTGGGACCCGCGACAGGCCGACAACGTCGATCTGCCGCCGTGTCACACGTTGTTTCAATTCAAAGTCGAGAACGGAACGATCCTGCACTGCCAGCTCTATCAACGTTCGGCCGACGCATTTCTCGGCGTGCCTTTCAACATCAGTTCGTACGCGCTGCTGACGCACATGATCGCGCACGTGACCGAGCTCGAACCCGGCGATTTTGTCTACACGCTCGGCGACTACCACATTTACAAAAATCACATAGACCAGGTTAACGAGTTGCTTTCGCGCGAGCCGTTTCCGTTGCCGGAGTTGAAGATCAAGGGGAACGAGTTACGCGGGTTGGACGGATTATTACGCATGAAGTATGAGGACCTCGAGCTCGTCGGGTACAAATCACACGGCAAGATCGCCGCTCCCGTTGCAGTCTAATTAAAAATGATCATCGGCATCGTAGCAGTCGACCGCCAGGGCGCGATTGGGAAGAAAGGCAAACTTCCCTGGCACTACTCGTCCGACATGAAGTTCTTTCGCGAGACGACGACGGGTCACGCGGTCGTGATGGGACGAAAGACGTGGCTGACGATGGGCAAGCCGCTCAAGAATCGTCTGAACATCGTTCTCAGCCGCGACTCGACAATCGAGCCGCGTGAATCAATGCTGGTACTGAATGATATCCACAGCGTCATTTCGTTTGATAACTGGGGGAAAAAAGATCTGTTCGTAATCGGTGGAGCGCAGATTTACAACGCATTCATGCCTTATATCGAGAAATGGATTGTCACTGAAGTGCCGCTGGTAGTCTCCGGCGCGGATACATTCATGCCGGTGGGTTATTTGGATGGATTTGAGGTCGTGGATTCAAAACCACTGGATGAAGATTTGGTTGTACGTTTTTACTTAAAACAACTCCTCGAGCGCGTCGTCAACTGAACGCACGCCAACAACACGCACGCCAAGTAATCGCTCCAACCCGCTGACGTTCGACGCCGGCATCACGATCTTCTTAAACCCAAGCGCCTGCGCTTCCTTTGCGCGCACCGCTGCCTGCATCGCGCCACGCACTTCGCCCGTCAACCCTATTTCACCAAACACCGCCGTATGCGGATCGATCGTCCTGTTCTTGAAACTCGACGCGATCGCCATCACGACGCCGAGATCCGCCGCCGGCTCGTCGACCTCCAACCCGCCCGCGATGTTGACGAACACGTCATCGCCGATCAGTTGCATGCCCGCGCGTTTTTCGAGCATCGCGATCAGCAACGAGACGCGGTTCTGGTCCAGTCCCTGCGTCATACGCCGCCCGCTCCCGAATTTTGTACCCGACACCAGCGCCTGAATCTCGACGAGCAGCGGCCGCGTGCCTTCCATGCAAGCCGTCACAACGGATCCCGCCGCGTTCTGCGGACGCTCCGCGAGAAACATCTGCGACGGATTCGCGACCGGTATCAGTCCCGTGCCCGTCATCTCAAACACACCCACCTCGTTAGCCGCGCCATAACGGTTCTTCGCCGCGCGCACGATGCGGTGATTGTGGTGTCGCTCGCCTTCGAAGTAGAGGACGGTGTCGACGATGTGTTCCAGCGTCTTCGGGCCCGCGATCGAGCCCTCTTTCGTGATGTGACCGATCAGGAAAACAGGCACGCCGCGGTTCTTCGCCAACATCAAAAACTGGTGCGCGACTTCCCTCACCTGCGAAATCGATCCCGGCGCCGCTTCGATCGCACTCGAAAACACGGTCTGAATCGAGTCGACAATGATCGCGCCGGGCGTCAATCGATCGATCTCGTGAAAGATCTTTTCGAGATTTGTTTCAGGAAGGAGGTAGAGATTTTTGGCCGTGACGCCGAGACGATCGCCGCGCAGCTTGATCTGCCGTTCCGACTCCTCGCCGGAGACATACAGCACAACGGCATCCGTGCTGCTCATTCGATCCGCAACCTGAAGCAGCAACGTGCTCTTGCCGATTCCGGGATCGCCGCCTATCAGAACAAGCGTTCCCGGAACGATCCCGCCGCCGAGAACTCGATCGAACTCCGTCACGCCCGAAGGCAGCCGCTGATCGTCCTGCGGCTCGATCTCGTCGAAGGCGACGGCCTTAACTTCGCGCAACGCGAATCCGTTACGGCCCGCGGGCTTGCGTGCGCGCTCTTCGACGAGCGAGTTCCACTCGCCGCATTCAGGACACTTACCGAGCCACTTCGCCGACTGATAACTGCAATTCTGGCAGACGAAGATCGTTTCTGACTTCTTCAAGTGCTCTCCCGCAAAGGCGCAAAGGCGCAAAGAGAAAAAGAATGAAGGCCGTTCAAGTTAAACTTTGCGTCTTTGCGCCTTTGCGGGAAATGCTTGGTTTTCCTCACAACAGTTCCTTCACGTTCTCCGTCGGGCGTCCCAGCACCGCGCGATCGCCGCGTTCCACGATCGGCCGTTGCAACAAGTCGGGATGTTCTACCATTAATGCGATCAATTCGCTATCGCTGAACTCGTCTTTCGCCAATCCCAGCTCTTTGTAAGCGGGTTCGCTCTTGCGCAGGAGCTCGCGCGGCTTCATGTTCAGCTTGCGCACCAGCTCCGTCAGCTTCTTTTTGCTCAATGGCTCAACGTAGTAATTGACCTTGTCGTAAGGGATGCCGCTCTCCCGGAGCAGCTTGTCCATTTCCCGGCACTTGGTTCAAGTGGGCTTTTCGTAGACTGTGATCTTGTCTGCCATGTTCTCCTCGTTTTACGGAAAAATTCCGCGCACTCGCGTCGCTTCCGCCACGCGAGAGACGGCGAGAATATAAGCTCCCGTTCGCATGTCGGTGTTGTAGCGTTCGGCGGTCTCGTGCACGGAGTTGAATGCTGTTTTGATCGTCTGTTCGAGCGTGTCGTTGATCTTGCTCTCAGACCAGAAGAACGAATACTGGTCCTGCACCCACTCGTAATAGCTTACAGTTACGCCACCGGCGTTGGCCAAAATGTCGGGAATCAGAAAAACTCCTTCGTCTTCCAGCACGCGATCGGCGCCGGGCGTCGTTGGACCATTCGCCAGCTCCGCGATGATCTTTGCCTTCACGTTCCCAACATTCTTCATGGTGATCGCGTTTTCGAGCGCCGAAGGCAAAAAGATGTCGCAATCTACGGTGACGATGTCTTCAAGCGACATCTCTTTCGCGCCTTTCAATCCCGCCAGCGACTTGGTCGCGTGTTTCTGTTTCAATGCCTCCTCAACATCGATTCCGGTGTCGCAACAAACGGCGGTTTTCGAATCGCAAGCCGCGACGACGCGCGCGCCGTCTGCCGCCACGAGTCGCGCGATGTTAGCGCCGGCGTTACCGAACCCTTGAACGGCCACACGCGCGTCTCTCAAATTCATTCCCTTCACGCGGCAGGCCTCGCGCAACGCGTACAGAGCGCCGCGAGCAGTCGCTTCCGAACGTCCCTGCGATCCGCCGAGCGAGATCGGTTTTCCGGTGACGACGCCGAGCTCTGTATGACCGCGCACCATCGAGATCGTGTCCATGATCCACGCCATCGTCTGTTCGTCGGTGTACATGTCGGGAGCGGGAATGTCGCGGTCGGGGCCGATGATCGGAGCGATCTCGAAAGCGTAGCGGCGCGTAAGCCGTTCCAGCTCGTTCTGCGAAAGACTCTTCGGATCGCAGACGACGCCGCCTTTGCCGCCGCCGTAAGGAATTCCCACCGTCGCGCACTTCCAGGTCATCCACGAAGCCAGTGCTTTGACTTCGTCGAGCGTGACGTTTGGGTGATAGCGAATGCCGCCTTTGGCTGGCCCACGCGCGATGTTGTGCTGTACGCGATAACCCTCGAAGACCTGGACGTCGCCGCCGTCCATCTTCACGGGAATCGAAACGACCAACTGGCGTTTCGCATTCTCCAGCACGTGTCGCATTGAAGGATCGAGGTCGAGGTAGTCAGCCGCACGATTGAACTGTTGTTTGGCAATTTCGAACGGATTGAGCTGTTCCTGGAAGGCTTTTTGAGTTGCCATGCAATCTGCTCCTGGGAAGGTTTTGGCGAGCAGAGCTAATCGTATGCCGTGGGCGAAGATGTTTCAAGGGACGATGAAGTCATTTTCCATTTGTCATTGCGCATTTGCCATTGGTCATTGGAGGAAATCAAAAATGAGAAATGCGCAATGATGAATGGAAAATGACTTCCTTGACGGACCAAAAAATACGGGAACCCCTTTCCCAACACCGGTGTCTAATGGATTCGAGTAAGCTCCCGCGACCCGATGGCACCGGCAACCGGCGGACTCATGATTTCGATCTGATCGGGCTTTGGCCTCGTCAGATAGTTGCTTCGAAATCCCGTTGTTCGCGATGTCATACGGAGGAACAGGATGTTTACCAACCTGATCGAATCAACTTCACACGCCAGAGAATTCAAACGGCGCGGGTCGTTTCTGCTGTTCACAACCGCGACGTACATGGTCCTTTTCGTCATCACCGGCGTCGTCAGCATCTACGCGTACGACGCGCGCCTCGAGCAGCAGAACCTCGAATTCGTAACCATGCTGTCGCCGCAGGACTTCGCACCGGAGCCGAAACCGGCGCCCGCCTCACAGCCGGATCGCCCGCGGCCCAGCAACATCAATGAATCAACCATACCGCAGCGCGCGATCTCGATGTCGCGTGTGGACGAGCCACAGGCTGTTCCAGTCACCGTTTCGAGCACGCCCAACACAAGCCTGCCGCGCCCTCGCGGCTACTACGACGTAACGGGAGTGGATGTCGAGCCTAGCTCAGGCGGTAGGCCGGGCGGTTCCGGGAGTGGCGCACAGGTAGTGACATCGCGTCCATCTGTGATCATCGAAGATCCACCGCCGCCACCGGCGGATCCACCCAAGCCGAAGATCATCATCAGTAAAGGCCCGATCAACGGCCAGGCGCTTTCGTTACCCAAACCGGTCTATCCGCCGATTGCAAAAGCAGCGGGCATACAGGGGATCGTGAGTGTACAAGTGCTGATCGACGAGAATGGCCGTGTCGTTTCGGCCAAGGCGATCGACGGCAGTCCGACCCTGAGACCAGAAGCTCAACGCGCAGCGATGCAAGCACGATTTTCCCCGACGATATTGGGTGATCAACCAGTCAAGGTCTCAGGAGTGATCACTTACAACTTCATCTTGGGTAGATAGAGGCTAACGCGAGACAGATACGCGCACCCCGCCCACGCAAAAGAGGTACGAGAGCCGTCGCTTCTCGTACCTCTTCCCGCCGTTGACCACAAAAGGCCCAGAAGACACAAGAGGCACAAACCAACGAGATCATTTCAACTCGATTGTGCAGCTTTTGGGTTCTACATTCTTGTGCCTTTTGTGTCTTCTGTGCCTTTTGTGGTTAAAGAGTCTCTGCCCAGCGCACGATCTCGTTCATCGCCGTGTCGTAGATCTGCTCCTGCGGAACGCCGAACTTCTTCGGCGCCTTAAAGGAATGATCGCCGCCTTCGATTGAATGAATCTTCGCCGCCGGACGCAGTCCTTTGATGAAAGGCTGAATCTCTTCCGGCGTGCCCAGCGCGTCGCGCGTGCCTTGCACGAACAACATCGGCTTGCGGATCTGCGGGAGATGTTCGACGCGCAGCTTTGCCGGCGCGCCCGGTGGGTGCAACGGATACCCGAGAAACACCAGGCCGTTGATTTGATCCGCGAGTGGTTCCTTGCCTTCCGATGCTGCCGCCGCCACTTGCGAAGCGATACGCCCACCCATCGACTTCCCGCCGATCACAAGGCGGTTGTTCTTAAGTTTTTTATGCTTGACCGCGGTTTCGATCACCGCACGAAAACAGGATTCGAGCTTGTGCTTGTGATCGGGAACTGAACGGCCCTGTTCCATGTAGACGAAGTTGAACGTCATCACGTCCACGCCGCGCTCCGACAAACCGGTCGCGAACATGACCATGAAACCGCTTTCCTGTGGCGCTCCGGCGCCGTGGCCCAACACCGCCGTCAGCCCCAGGCGCGCCTGTTTGGCGGCAGCATAAAGAAGCGCCGTCACCGAATCGTTTTCATTGACACTGACTGTAAGCTTCTCTGTTTCCTTTGGCATGAAGTTGATCAGGCTTTTTTCGCCAACATCGCCAACGCGTCCTGCTCTTCGTTCTTGAATCGCTTGGAGACGCCCGCCTGCACGCTCGGCGAACTCTTGGAGAAATACGCCAGGTTCCCGTCAGCTTTCTTTCGTCCTCGTTCCGCGTAAACAGCGCGAATCAGTTGTTCGTCATAATTCGGGTCGGTGGGTTTCGCGGCGCAGTTCGTAATCGCGCGATGAAAGATCGGGGTTGCGCCGCCATGCTGCACCGCAGTGGACCATACGACGTCCTGTAGCGCGCGGCTGCGCGTGTTCACGTCGAGGCCGTCGTCGTTGAGTATCTTCGCAGCGAGCAGATCGTAATGACTCTTCTTGATGAACGCATGTTGCGCGCTCTGAAAAGCGGCTGTCTCTGCGGCGGCGATGCGCTTCCAGCAGGCGGTGAACGGCGCCGTGCCTGGCGCCAGTCCCTTAAAGTCAGCCGCCCATTGGAAACCGGCCTGCGCGACGAAGCGCGCGACAGTTCCCATTTTGGTCGCCATCTGATACGACCCGTACGACACGCCGCCGGGATCGCCTGAACCTGTCGAGACCGTTCCCGGACCACGCCCGCCCGTCTCGTACTTCGCAGACAACTCGCCGAGCGCTTCAGCGATTGCCGCACCCAATGCGCCGGCTGATGATGTCGTCGGGGTCGGTGTCGGAGCCGGCGGAGTTATTGGGGGCAGCGGCTTCGTATTGTCGGTCGTTAGATCGATCGAGCCGTTCGGGATAGTGAGCGCGTCGCCGACTTTGATTTTATTCGGGTCTGTGATCTGGGGGTTGGCCTGGAGTAGCTGGCCCATTGAAATGCCGTTGCTCTTCGCGATTTTTGACAGCGTATCTCCGGGCTTTACTGTGTAGGTCATTGAGAGGATCTCCTTTTTAACGTGAACGATTGCAGGGACTCGAATAGTAGTAAAGGCGTCGCGCAGGAGTCAATGAAGACATTATAGATAGAGTCGCGGCACACGCTCGCCGACGCCGCACGTCATTTCGTACGAAAGTGTTCCGGCGATGCGGGCGAGATCTTCCGCGGAGACCGTTGGCCCCGGAGATTGCCGATCCCAACCAAGCAACGTCACCTTGTCGCCGATCTCGACGCCTTCGATGTTCGTGACGTCAATCAACGTGAGATCCATCGAGATGCGTCCGACTACCGGAGCGTAAGCGCCTTTTATGATGACGTGCGCGCGGTTCGACAACGCGCGCATGTATCCGTCGTGGTATCCGATCGGCAAGATCGCGATGCGCGTCTTGCGCGATGCTTCGAACGTGCAGCCGTAACCGATCGTTTCGCCGGCCGGCACCCACTTCAACAGGCTGATTCGCGTGTGGAGCGACATCACGGGCGCGAGTTGCGGGTCCGTAACTGAGTGCGAAAGCACGTCGCGCCACAGCCCGTACAACACCCCGCCGGGACGCACGAGATTTCCCCACGCCGACCGGTGGCCGTAGATGCCGGCGGAGTTTGAAAGATGAAGATACGTCGGATGGTAGCCGCGTTCGCGCAGGAGGGCGGCGGCTTCGTCGAAGCGGCGGATCTGATCGAGAGTCAGTGGCTGGCACATTGCGTCGTCAGCCGCGGCCAGGTGACTCATCAAGCCGTCGATGCGGACGTTGCGAAATCGATCGAGTTGACCGGCAAATTCCGTCAACTCGTCAAAACGAATGCCGAGGCGTCCCATGCCGGTATCGATCTTCAGGTGCGCGTCCGCGACGACTCCGGCTTCAAGTGCCGCCTGATTGAGCGAGTCGATCATATCGAGACGGTAGACGACGGGGGTCAGTTTTTGTTGTATGCACGCCGCTGCCTGGCCGTGCCAGAAGCCGCCGAGGCACAGGACCGGCTGCGTGACGCCGGCGGCGCGCAACAGAATTCCCTCTTCGGGAATCGCAACGCCGAACCAATCGGCGCCTTCACCGGCGAGCCTGCGGGCGCATTCGACCGCTCCGTGGCCATAAGCGTCCGCCTTGACGACGGCCATCACACGCGCCGCCGGGGATACGAGGTTTCGGATCTGTTTGAAATTTGCAGCGAGATTGTCGAGATGGATCTCCGCCCACGTCGGGCGTCCGGAGATCATATTCTGCGCCTGGGACATGCGACGTAGTTTATCATTGCCGTTTGGCGAGGCTCGTATGAAGATTTTTCTGACTTTATTGCTGGCTGTTATGGTTGTGACGCCGTTGGGCCCGGCGCGGGTGGCAGTCAGTGCGCCCGCCGCGATCCAAACACGCGATTCGTGGCGCAGTGTCCGCACGAATAACCTGCTCGTCATCGGCAACGCCGATCCGGAAAAGCTTCGACAGGTCGCGGCGTGGCTGGAGTTTTTTCATAGCGCCTTCGCGCGTCTCGTCTCGCGCAACGTGCTCGACTCGTCCGTCCCGACCACGGTTATCGTCTTCCGCGACGATGCTTCGTTCACGCCGTTCAAACCCCTCTACCAGGGACGCCCGGCAAACGTCGCCGGCTTCTTTCAACCCGGCGACGACGTCAACTACATCGCCATCTCCCTCGACCCAAGCGAGCGCGATCCGTTCAGCACCGCGTTTCACGAGTACGTCCATTTGCATTTGAAAGACAACGTGCCCGGCGTTCCGCTCTGGCTCAACGAAGGGCTCGCCGAGTTTTACGGCTCGATGCAGTTCACGGGTGGCGAGGCGCTGCTCGGCGCTCCACTCGCGCAATACATTCAACTCCTGCGCGGACAGGAACTGTTGCCGTTGCCCACTCTCTTCTCGATCGGCGTTAACTCACCTCATTACAACGAACAGGAGAAGAGCGGGATCTTCTACGGCGAGTCGTGGGCGTTGGTCCATTACCTGATGCTCGGCGGCGGCCCCGGCCGGCAGGATCAATTCAAACGATTTCTCCAACAGGTCGGCCGCGGCGAAGCAACGGACAAAGCCCTGCAAGACTCATTCGGCATGAGCGTTGCCGTCTTAGAGAGCGAACTCAAAACATACGTGCGGCGCGGCGAGTTTTCGGCAATGCGGATCGCTACCGCGGATCCACAAGCCTACGCGTCATACACTGCAATGCAGCGCTCGTCGCTCACGGAAGCCGAAGCAAACTACTACCTCGGCGACCTGCTGTTGCACATCAATCGCGAAGCCGACGCGCAGCGTTACTTCAAACAAGCGATCGCCCTCGACTCCAATTTCCTGCCCGCTTATGCATCGCTCGGTCTGATCAATGTCTACGGCCGTCGATACGCGGAGGCGAAGAAGTACCTGGAACGCGCCGTCACGTCGCAACAGAGCTATCTGATTCACTATCTCTACGCGTATGTACTGAGCCGCGAAGGCGTGTCTCCCAGCGGGCACATCACCGACTACTCTCGGGAGAGTGCGGCGCTGATGCGCGAGCACCTGTTGAAGTCGATCAAGCTCTCGCCCGAATACGCTCCGGCCTACTACCTACTCGCACTCGTCGATCTCGTCACTAACGAGCGTCTCGACGAAGCAGTGGAGATGGCCCAGAAGGCACAACGGCTCGCGCCCTCGAAGCCGAGCTATTCGCTGTTGCTGGCGCAAATCCACATACGCCGATCCGAGTCGGCGCAGGCGCGAACGATTCTCGAAAACCTCACGCGCAACTCCGAAGCCGCGGTCAAAACGGAAGCGCAAAACCTGCTCGACTCACTCGGTCAAACAAACACGAACCGCAGCAGCGTTTCCGGTTCCGCGCGAGTGAGCGGCGCGATGATGGCGGAGCAACCTGAGACCACAACATCGTCTTCACGCATCATGGGAGGCAGTCCGAGTGGCGTCGAAATCAGGGACGGAAACATCATCGTCAGCTCCGCTGCCATGCCCAGTGTCGACGACGTGCTTGCCCGTTCAATTGAAGCCATGGGCGGCGCGGCGGCAATCAATGCCGTCACGACTCGCGTCATGAAAGGCACGGTCGACATCTCGGGGATCAGTCGCGGCGGCACCTTCGAGACCTACGCGATCGCCCCTGGCAAAATGCTGACCGTCATCCAGGCTCATCCACTCGGCATTAAAAAGATGGGTTTCAACGGAAAGAGTGGATGGCTTTTGTCGGACGGCAACGTGAGCACAATGAAAGGCGTCGAGTTGGCGACCCTGCAGCGTGAGTCCGACTTCTACTCGCCGCTCAGGACGAAAATCAATTTTGCGAAAGTGGTCCTGATGGGCATGAGCAAGATCGGATATCGCGACGTCTATGTGCTCGACATGCAACCCGCGATCGGCCCGGTCGAGAGAGTCTATCTCGACGCGCAGACGTATCTGCCCGTACGCATCAATACCACGAGGACGGTCGGGCGCGTGTCGGAGCCGTTGGAGATTTATTTAGACGATTGGCGCGAGGTCGATGGGATCAAGTATCCGTTCAGCACGAGCCAGAGCTCGCCGAGCGTGAAACTCGGATTTACCGTGAAAGAGATTCGTCACAACGTGCCCGTCGACGCGAAGATGTTCGAGCCGCCGCGATAAGACTCATTACTCGCGATAAAGATTATCGAAACGCATGCTGGATGGTGTGAAACGAAGATCTACCGTGCCGGTTGGGCCGTTGCGCTGCTTCGCGATGATCAATTCGGCGACGTTCTTTCGATCTTCCGGCATCGCGTCGCGTTCTTCGGGAGTCTTGTACTGTTCCTCGCGAAAGATAAATGCGACGAGATCGGCGTCCTGCTCGAGCGCGCCTGACTCGCGCAAGTCAGCCAACTGCGGGCGGTGATCCGAACGCGACTCCGGCGCGCGAGAGAGCTGCGACAGCGCGACCAGCGGCACGTTCATTTCCTTCGCCAGGCCTTTCAGCTCGCGCGAAATCTGCGACACTTCCTGCTGGCGTGATTCGACGCGCTTCGCCGAACCTGACATCAACTGCAAGTAATCGACGATGATTAAGTCAAGTTTTTTCTGCTCGGCCGCAAGCCGCCGCGCTTTCGCACGCATCTCGAGGACGCTGATTCCCGGTGTGTCATCGAGGAAGATTTTAGTGTCGGCGAGAATGCCGAGTGACTTCGCAATCTGCGCCCATTCGAGTCGCGACAGGAAGCCGTTGCGAAAACGCTGCGCGTCGATGTTGCCTTGCGAACAAAGCATGCGCATCACCAGCGATTCCTTCGACATTTCCAGCGAAAACACACCGACGACAGCGCCTGCGTGAACCGCGGCATTTTCCGCCAGCATCAGTGCGAAGCTCGTTTTCCCCATCGACGGACGGGCGGCGAGGATGATCAGGTCCGCAGGCTGAAGCCCGGAAGTTATCTTGTCGAGGTCCTGAAAGCCTGTGGTCAGGCCCGTCAGCACGGCGGCGCGGCCTTCCATCTCCTGGACCTTCTCGAGAAGTTGCTCCGCGATCGGTTTCACGTGAACGAAACCCTGGCGAACACGCTCGTCGGCGAGCTGGAAGATCGAGTGTTCGGCGTGATCGAGAATGATCTCGGGTTCGTCTTCTTCGGCGAGTGCTTCCTGTGTGATCTTGTTCGACGTCTTGATCAACTGGCGAAGCATCGCCTTGCCTTTGACGACCTTCGCGTAGTGAAGAATGTTGGTCGAGTGCGGCAGACCGTAAGTGAGGTTCGTGATGAAGGACACGCCGCCGACGGACTCGAGCGCGTTTTCCTTCTTCAGCTCTTCGCCGATCAGGATCGGATTGATCTCAGCACCACGCTCGAACAGCGCCGTCATGGCGACGAAGATGCGGCGGTGCGACGGGACGTAAAAGTCTTCGGGTTTGAGTAGTTCGATTGCCTGGCTGATCAGGCCGTTGTCGAGAAGTGTCGCGCCGAGAATCGCACGTTCTGCTTCGGAGCTGTTTGGTAATGCACGTTCGAATGCTGGGTCGCGAATCGGATCAGGGGACGCCATTCTCCTACTTAACCACAGATTTATTCGGATTACACAGATTCATCAGTTTTATCTGTGTTAGCACCTAGTTCCGCTTCCTGCTCAGGCGACAGGTGGCCGACGATGACCTCGCCCTCGGGCGCGACTTTCACCTGAAGGTCCATCGTGACTTCGCGGTGCAGCCGGACGGGAACGGTGTAGTCGCCCAGACGTTTCAACGGTTCGCGCAAGTGGATGCGATGGCGATCGATCTCGTAGCCGCGCTCTTTCAACGCCTCCGCCACGTCCATCGAGGTGACCGAGCCGTACAACGCGCCCTGCTCGCCCGCTTTCCGTTTGAACTCGAGGACCAGCGAGCCCATTTGCTGCGACTGCGCTTCCGCCGTCGCGCGTTCCTTCGCTTCCTTTTTCAGCAGTGCCGCGCGTTCCTGCTCGATGCCTTTCACGTTTCCGGCAGTCGCCTGGACCGCCAGATTGCGAGGCAGCAAATAATTCCGCGCGTAACCTGCCCTGACTCTGACGATCTCGCCGCGGGCGCCGAGATCATCCACATCTTCGCGCAACAGTACTTTCGTGTGTGCCATGTCTTTCCTCTCCCTGGCTGTTGGTTGCCAACGCTTAGTCGGTCGTGTACGGAAGGAGCGCGATGTTGCGGGCGCGCTTGATCGCTTCCGCCAGCATGCGCTGATGCGTCGCACAATTACCGGAGATACGCCGCGGCAAAATCTTGCCGCGCTCGGGAAGGTAGTTCTGCAACAGCCTGACGTCTTTGAAGTCGATGAGGTCTACTTTGTCGATGCAAAAACGGCAAACGCGCCGCCGATGCATGCGCCGGCCGCCGCCGCGTCCGCCCATTGGCCGTCGATCGCCATCATCGTCACTATCGTAGCCGCCGCCACGCGGGCGGTCTTCATAATTGGTTGACATAATCTTCCTCTTAACTGTGGATCAAACTTACTCGCCCGACGCTTCGGCAAACTCCACATTGCCGCCACGCCGTGCCGGCGCACTGCTCTGCCCCTGGCGCGCGGGACGCTTCGCGGCCTTGCGAGCGCGACGGTCTTTCAACTTCTCGGCACGGCGGCGATCTTCGTCGACGCGGACCGTCAGGTAACGCAACACGCGATCGTTGACGCGCATGCGGCGTTCGAGCTCGGCGATCTCGCGGCCTGTCCCTTCAATCTCCAACAGCACAAACGTGCCGTCCTTGTGGTGATTGATCTCGTAGGCGAGCGGGCGCTTGCCCATCGTCTCGGCCTTCGTGATCACGCCGCCCTGATCGGTGACGATCTGCGAGAACGCTTCCGTGAGTCGCGACACTTCTTCGTCCGCGGTCGGCTCAACAATAAAGACCACTTCGTATTGTCTCTTCGTTTGCATCAATTAAACCCCTCAAAGGCATTGTCGATTGTCGATTGCCGATTGCCGATTTGTTTGCTGTAACTCGTACCCGTAGTTTCCGGACCAACTGCGCACGAGTCGCGGCGCACGAGTCGCAGCGCACAAATCGGCAATCGGCAATCGGCAATTGGCAATCAATTAAACTCCATCATCGCTTTTAAAGCGCCGTCTCGGATAATCGTCCGCACTGCCTGGACGCTCCGCTCAATTGTCTCTTCAACTACCGGCCGTTCAGTTCCGGAAAACTGATCGAGCACAAACCGTTTCGAATCGAAAATCGGATGATCGGGTTGAATACCGATCCGCAACCTGATGAACTCTTCCGTTCCGATCTCCGCGATGATCGACTTCAGTCCGTTGTGACCACCGGCCGATCCGCGTTCTCGAATCCGAATCTTTCCGAGCGGCAAGGCGAGGTCGTCGGAAATCACGACCAACTGCTTCGCCGGATCGGTCTCACTCTTCGCGAGCAGGCATGAAACAGAGTGCCCACTCAAGTTCATAAACGTCTGCGGCTTAACGAGGCGGGTAACAGTGCCTTCGATTTGGCCCTGGCCCACCAGCGCGTTGCACTCGCGACGTTTCACCGCGATCCCTTCCTCGGCGGCCAGCTTGTCAATCAACATGAACCCCAGGTTATGGCGCGTCTTCGCGTAGTCACTACCGGGATTGCCAAGACCAACAATTAACATTGCCGATTGCCAATTGCCGATTGCCGATTTGAAGCCGTAACGAGCTTTTCCCACACTGATCGCCACCCCAAAATCGGCAATTGGCAATCGGCAATCGACAATGGCCTCACTCGCTCTCTGCGCCTTCCTCTTCCTTCTTGCCCTTGCCGATGACTTCCGGCTCGGCAGGCTCTTCGCCTTCAACCCCAGGCGCCGGCGCGACCTCTTCCCTCACCATGCCGACTGTCGCGATCACGAGCTCGGCGTCAGTCAGGATCTCGACTCCTTCAGCCACCTTGATGTCCGAAACGTGAAGCACGTCGTGTACGTCGAGATTCGAAACGTCGACGTCGATCGAATCGGGAATGTCGCGCGGCTGACAGCGAACGTCGATCTCGCGAATGACCTGTTCCAGCACGCCCTGCTTCTCTTTAACTCCGACGGGCTCGCCGGTCAGGCGCAACGGCACGGTCACTTCGATCTTCTGGCCCTTCACGAGTCGCGTCAGGTCGGCGTGGATCAAGCGGCCCTTGACGGGATCGATCTGACGGTCGTGAAACATCACTTCACTCTCGCCAACGCCCTCGACGTCGATCGTAAAAATCGTGTTTCTTCCGGCTTCGGAACGAAGGATCGCAGCCAAATCACGCAACGGAGCGACAGCAGCAACCGTCTCGGCGCCGCCTCCATAAAGCGTTATGGGAACCATTCCCTCGCGCCGCGCGCGGCGTGCGTCGTTTTTGCCGCGGCCGTCGCGCTGTTTTGCCTGTATCCGAAACTCTTTTTTCTCCGCCATGATTTCTGATTTCTCCTCACAAACTTTCAGCGACCCAGGTCATTGTCGATTTTCAATTGCCGATTGCCGATTTAAAGAACCCAAATCGACAATTGGCAATCGACAATCGGCAATGGCTGCCGGTCGCTGATGGTCTTCGTTTAAGCCATCAGTGTTTGCCCTTCGCTAGACGAAGAGCGAGGAAACCGAAGTCTCCTCGTGGATCGACTTGATCGCTTTCGCCAGAAGCGGCGCGATACTAAGTACCTTTATTTTGTCCAACTCGCACGCGTGATCGCGTAGCGGAATCGTATTGGTAACGATTACTTTTTCAATGTCCGACTCGCCGAGTAACTGTACTGCCTTGCCGGAAAAAACCGGATGCGTGAAGCACGCGTGAATTCGTTCGGCGCCCGCCTCTTTCAACGCGCGCGCGACTTTCGTCAACGAACCGCCAGTGTCGCACATGTCGTCGACGATCAAACAATTGCGGCCGCGCACGTCGCCAACCACGTTCATCACTTCGGCGACGTTCGCCTTCTCGCGACGCTTGTCGCACAACGCCAGTTCCGCGTCAAGACGCTTGGCGTAAGCGCGAGCGCGCTCGGCGCCGCCCGTATCGGGAGCAACGACCGTCAGGTTCGGCAGCGAATGCTCCTGATAATAATTGATGAAGACCGGCGCTGCGTACAGGTGGTCCACCGGAATATCAAAGAACCCTTGAATCTGCGCGGCGTGCAGGTCCATCGTCAACAGACGGTCCGTGCCGGCCACGGTGATCAGGTTTGCAACCAGCTTCGCCGAAATCGGAACGCGCGGGCGGTCCTTCTTGTCGGACCTGCCGTAACCGTAATACGGAATCACGGCGGTGATGCGCGACGCTGACGAACGACGAAACGCGTCGAGCATGATCAGCAGTTCCATCAGGTGCGCATCGGTCGGCGGGCAGGTCGGCTGAACTATAAAAACATCGCCGCCGCGAACGTTCTCGTCGATCTGAAAGTTGAACTCACCGTCAGAGAAACGTTCGGGATACGCCTTACCCATGTCACAACTCAGTTGGCGACAAATCTCTTCCGCCAACTTAGGGTTTGCATTTCCGGAGAAGATCTTGATGCCGCCGGTTGTGCTCATAAGTTCATTGTCGATTGCCAATTGCCGATTGCCAATTTGAAGAACTTTTCCGAGCTTTAGCCGACAAAAATCGGCAATTGGCAATCGACAATCGCCAATCAAGTATGGCTGGGGCGGGTGGATTCGAACCAACGAATGCCGGTTCCAAAGACCGGTGCCTTACCACTTGGCTACGCCCCAGTATCTGATTGCCGGTTTTTAAGAGAGCGTAAAAAGCGGGAACCCCGAAGGACCCATTGCTTGATGATACTCAGCGCGCGAAAGCGTGTGACAGGGAAAAACCCTCCACCCATTTTCGCATTTGAGATTACCTAAAGCCCGATCGCGCGCCGTTTCGTCGTCAAAGATACCAAACACGCTCGAGCCGCTTCCTGCCAACAAAGCGCCCCGCACACCTGCATCAAGCAACGCAACTTTGGCGCGCTCGATCTCAGGTTCTATCTCAAAGATCACTTCCTCAAAGTCATTGTGCAAGGGCCATTTACCACTATCACTGGAAACTGGTCCCGCAAAGGAACTTGAAAGAATAGAGGCCGAGTCCGAAGTTGTCAAGGAAGCATAAGCGTCAGCAGTTGAGACTGTTGCGACTGGAGTGATCACCACCAGTTGATGCCGCGGACCGTCAGCAACTGCACACAGATCAGTGCCAATGCCACGTGCCTCGGCGCAGCCTCCGATTAAAAAAAATGGGACATCCGCACCGAGCCCGCCGGCTATGCGGAGCAAATCCGTGTGCCCGAGTTCCCGACGCCAGAGGTGATTCAACGCCAACAGCGTTACTGCCGCATTCGACGAAGCGCCTCCGAGGCCGCCTTTCGCAGGAATCATCTTCGTCAGGTGAACGTTGACGCCCTGCTCTGCTTGAAGCGCCCGGGCGGCTTTGATGATGAGATTGGAGTCGTCGAGCGGAATCGACGGATCGTCACACGTCAGCGATATCTCCGCATCCTCGCGCAGTTCAAACGTTAGCTCGTCGCACAGAGAAATGCTTTGCAGGACGGTAAAGACCTCGTGATAACCATCGGGGCGCTTACCGAGAATCCGCAGAGTCCAGTTGATCTTGGCGAAGGAAGGAAGCTTCAGCAAACTCTACCGCGTAATGAATGTCTGCGTCAGATATACCGAACCATCGGCGGCGACGTAAGAACCCACCGCCATCGCACGAAATTCCGGAGACAATATGTTCGCGCGGTGTTTCGCGGACTGCATCCAGCGCTCGACCGCAAACGCTCCCGGATCTTCGTAGCCCTGATTATAGGCGATGTTCTCGCCGAGCACCGAGAAGCCCAGAATCCCAACGAGCCGGGCACGATCTCGGAGTCGTTTTCCATCTGGCGTGGTGTGAGAAAAGAAGCCGTCGCGCGACATGCTTTCGGAATGGTCGCGGGCCATTCGGCAGACGTCGCCGTCCCACGTCAGGGCCGGCAGGCCGTTTTGCACGCGAAGGAGGTTGGTCTGCTCGAAAGCCCTGCGCTCGATGGCGTTGGCTTGAGCGAGTGTGGGTGCTGCTGAAGGAGAGACTGGCGGGCTGATGCGCTTCGGCGCGGTGTTGATCGGGCCGGCGCTGACGAGCCGCGCGACGGGCTGCGGTTTCGCCTCCTGCGCGAATGTGCTGTGAGAAAAGCCACAAATCACGATGGCGAAGGCGAGTAAAAAGCTGGCTTTGCTGCTCATACGAGGAAACGGGCCACTCGACCCGCCCTAGCAGGCTAACAAAATCGGCCAACGTCGATCAACAAGTATTTACGCGGGGAGGTCGGATGGAGGCGGAGGCGGCTGTGGTTCGAGGCGCTCGTCGGTGTAGCGGTAAACCGTGCCCAGCCAGGTGGACTTCTTCGGGTAGTAAAAGATCAACACCAGAATCGCTACTGCCCCGGCTCGATACGTGTAAACCTCACTTCCGGTCATCAGCGTCGCGACAAAGCCCACGACCGCGATGCCCGCAGCCAAAATCGCGAGCTGTAGCGTCGTCTTTTCCAGTGTCCGGATCAAACCGGAAACGCCGTACAGCCCGGCGATGTCCTGAAGCCGCGCGGCGGCGAACTTCGTGCGTCGCCAGATGATGGATCCGAGGCCGAGGGCCAGGATCAGGATCTGCACCGCCATGTGGAGCGGCGGATCTGCCGGTTGTTCGCGGAAGTAAGGCTTGCCGAGAAAGGCGACGATGGAGAGGAGGACAGTTGCGACGATCAACCCCAGAACGGTTGTGGCCGCGGCTTTATGCCTGCGTGTTATTTCGGCTTGAGCTACTGCGGATGTCGGATCCAAGCTTCACTCCAGACGCCAGCATAAAAGCACGGATTGTAAAACCAGACGCGTAACTGGGTAGTGCCCTACTTTCGATATCTTTCTCTGCGTATCTATGCGTTCCTCTGTGTCTTTGCGGTAAATGTGAAGCAAAGCCTTAACCGCAGAGACACAGAGGAACGCAGAGATACGCAGAGATCAAATTAAGGACATCACCACTCGTAACTACGGCTGCTTGATTGCAGCCGGCGTCGGAGCGGGCGACGACGAAACCACGGGCGACGCGCCGCTCGCGTTTCGAGACTTGGTATCGGCCGGCACCGGCGCACTCGAGCGCGGCGCAGTTTGCGGCGCGTCCGGCGTCAGTTTAACCGGCAGTTGTCCGTTGTATTTCAGCGCCTCGTCGATCAGGTCGGTGCCTTCTTTGCCGTCCTTGCTGATCAAAATTCCGTTCTTGTTGACGGTGACGTCAGCACGGCCTGAAACCTGCTGCATCAGGGTTCCGACGAAACTCTGCTGCGGGCGCTTCGAGCACGGATGCGGCGTTCCTTTCTCCGGAATCGGCGCGCCGATGATGTTCAACTGCTCGCGCGCTTTCTCGTTGTACTGGCTTTCCGGAAACTCCTGCACGAGCTTCTGATAGTAGCGCGCGGCTTCGTCCGGCTCTTCCTCGGCCTGGTAAGTGCTGCCCAGGCGATAGAAGACCTCGTCGTTGTATGAGAAGCACGGATACTTGTCTGCGATCTCCTTCAAACGCGACTGCGCGCCCTTCAATCCTCCCTTGCCGGTCGCATACTTCACGTCCTGATAGAAACGGGCGACCTGGAGGTTGTGCATTGCCAGGTTCTCCTGCACTTGCCGCAGACGCGCCTCGACGGTGTCGCGCAACGGGCTCTTCGGATACTGCTGCAACAGCACCTTCAGGCGCAGCTCGGCTTTACGTGCGTGGGAAATGTCGCGGTCGGACAGGCCCATCTGACGCATCTCGGCTTCCGCCACTTTCAAACTGGCGTCGTCGGCGAGCGGGTCCGTCGGGAAGAACGTCAGCCAGTCCTGATACGCCTGAGCTGCCTGAATCAGCGAGCTCGTCGTTCCTTCAAGGAAGAACGAGTCGGCGATGGCGAGTTTCGCAAGTGGCAGGAAAGGCGAATCCGGGTACGCGTTGATGATGGTGGCGAAGAGCAGGCGGCCAGTGTCGTAGTTGTTTTTGCGGACTTCCTTCGCAGCCTCTTCGAAGAGGACGCGGTCACGGCCGGCCGCGGGCGCGCCGGTCAACTCGGCATATTTGTCATCACCGCCGCCGAACAGTCCGAAAAACTTGCCTTTTTTCTTCTTCTTTTTGTCGTCGCTTGCGGCGGCGACGGCGCCGGTGCGGGCGCTGGCGGTTTGCTGGAGTCCTGTGTCGACGCGCGTGCTCAGTTCCGTAACCGAAGCTTCGAGGCGGTCGAGCGCGGTCGCGTCAAACTTCTCCGCTTTCTCGTTCTTCGAACGAATATCGTTCACTTCGGACATCAGGGACGAGACTTCTTTTTCGAGACCTTTCAATCGCACGGCCGGATCGTCGGCGTTTGCGGTCTTGCTTTTATCCTGGGGAATGGCAGAAACCGCGCTGTTCAGGGACCGGCGCATGAGATCGAGCTTTGAGCTCATGACGTCGAGACGCTGGACTGTCGACAGCTCGGTCTGGCCCTGTCGCTGGGCAAATCCGGTTGAGGGAAGCCCGAAAACGAGGGCGCAGAAAGCCGCCAGGATAAGCACGCGAGACTTCATAGATAACCTCCAAAAAAACTTGTTTGTGCGAGAAAGGATTCCGGGTTATCGGATTCACTTTTCCCCGCCCCGGTTGCTGCAACCCCGCAATTTAGACCCATTGAACTGTGGCGTTGCGGAGTTCTTTGACTGCGGCTTCGGCGTCGGAAGTACCAAAGATAGCCGAACCGGCGACGATAATCTCTGCCCCGGCGGCGACCACGGATTCGATGTTCGTTCGGTCTACTCCGCCGTCGATCTCGATGCGGACGTCCAGTTGCCGCTCGACGATCAGTTGTCGCAGCCGTTTTACCTTGTCGAGTGACTGCGAAATAAACTTCTGTCCCCCAAAACCCGGGTTCACCGACATTACTAATACATAATTGACAACCTGGAGCGCCTCTTCGATGGCTGACAAGGGCGTCGCGGGGTTTAAAACGACTCCCGCTTGCGCGCCCGCTGACCTGATCGCCATCAGGGTGCGATGCAGGTTCGGGTCGGTTTCAACGTGAACGGATACCATCTGCGCGCCTGCTTCTACAAACTGCGGAGCGTACGTGCCCGGATCCGTGATCATCAAATGGGCGTCAATCGGCAGCCTGGTAAAACCGGCGAGCGATTTGACGACGGGCAGACCGACCGTGATGTTGGGAACGAAATGGCCGTCCATCACGTCGACGTGCAGGATGCCGGCGCCGCCGCGTTCGACTGCGCGTATCTCGTCGCCGAGACACGAGAAGTTCGCCGAAAGAATGGAAGGAGCAATATCGATATTTCTGTGGTTGAGCATGCGCCTCGACCCCCGCGCCTCCGTGGTTGAATGCCGCCGGAGTTCTTGGGGTCATCTTTCGGGTCTGATGATGGTCGGTGTTGACCGGGGAGCCGGTCGTCTGTTGTCGTTCACGTTGCTGTTGTTCGTCCGTGTGTTCGTGTTTCGCTGATTCACGTTTGAACGGGGAGCGGCGTTGACGTTGTTGACCGTTGCGTTTGTGTTTGGCCTGTTGTTGGCGTTAGCTGGCCGGTTCGCGTTGGCGTTAGCTGGCGGCCGGTTCGTATTGGCGTTCGTGTTTGCGTTGCCGTTTGCGTTTGCGTTTTCGTTCGTGTTCCTGGGTTTTGGCTTCTTCGGTTTGTTTTCGTTCGCGTTGGCCGAGGCGTTTGTGTTGCGGTTCTCGCTCGGTTCGTCCGCCGGCGTGACCGTTTCCGGCGACTCGCCTGCCTTGGCGGGACGGCTGATGTCCATAGCCACCGTTTGACCCGTCTTCACGACTTCTCCTGCTCGGGGCAACTGGAACAACACTGTGTCGGGTTTCGTCTGGTTGCTGGGTCGGGACGCGCGCACGCGATACTTGAGATCGGCCTCCTCGAGAATCTTCTCGGCCTCGAATCGATCCTTGCCGACCACGTCCGGCACCTTCACCTCGGGGCTGCGGAGTGACAGGTAAACCGTGGTTGCAACTCCGAAGAGGAAGACAACAGCGATCGCAATCACGATTGTGATGCTGCGGAATATGGATACGATTCGAGCAGCGAAACTCAAGCCTCGAAGTCTAGCATCACGGGTGCGGCGAGATCAAAGCAAACTGTTAGTCTGCGCCAATAATACGTTCTTCGCTTATTTCGCTGGGCTTCAGTTGTTTCTGCGTTCGGGAGGCCTCTTTATGTGGGTCAGCATAGCTTCGGCTTTCGGTTTGCGATCAGCATCCGTCATACCCGCCACAATCGCCGTTAGCTGCTCAATCACCTGTTTGTCATTGCTGAGGTCATCGTGGAACTGATGAATATTGAGAACGAGATCGAGGAGTTCCAACTTGTCGTTGCTGTCTTCAGTGCGCTTCATTCTGGCGATAATGGGTGGGACAGCCTCTTTGCCTTTGTCTGCGATAACGTAAAACACGATGTGGTTGGGAGGATGGACGTACCGTTTTCCCGCGAGACAATATTCGATCTGTTTTTCGATTGGAAACCCTTTGGCCTGCTGACGCTGTGTATCCCAGTCCTGACTGAAGAAGGCCTCGTACTCTGGCGGTGTCCGATCGCAACTCTTAAACGTGCAGATCAAAAGAACTAACCAGAGCACACCGAGCATGTAACCAGATTTAAGGCAAAGCAAGTTGAACATTACTCTCCTCCCAGATATTTCTTGCACGGATCATCCCGACCGTACTTTTTTTCCAACCAATTTCTAAAGGCATTTTCAAAATCACGAGCGTCAACCTCGTACTTGTTGTCGACGTAAGGATCTTTCCCCTTCAGAGACACAGTGCCGGACCTTATCAGGTAAAGAGCACCAAAGATCATCGGGGGCCCATACCTGTCTGCTTGTAAGCTGTGCGCAAACTCGTGAGCAAGCAATACCAGTCCATCAAAATTGTCCAAACTTGCTGGATCTATACCGTCCCGAAACCATATGCCGTTGCCATACGTAAACGCATTCACTTCAATCAATGCATAGTCCTTAACAACGTTTGGAAGACCAGAGTACAGTTGAATGTCGGGGATGACGCGAAACCCCTGGTCTCTGTACTCCCAATACGGACCATCCTCCAGAAACTGCCGCAACATTCCCTTTGCACATCGAGAAAGAGGCTTTCCTGTTTCTGTGACTACTGGGAACTTCAATTGGCGGTCCTGCGTTGGGCTACTGTCGCTCCGCCTTTGAGAGTAACCTGTTGAAGTTGGTCTATTCTGAATGCGGCGGTTGAGGTCGAATTCCTTAGTAAAGGGCCCGAGATATTCCCACAGGTCCGCCCATGAACTGCGCTGCAGGGAGCGAAATACGTCAAACGTAACCGTTACATGACTTATAGACGGTAGACGCGACAGATCGATGAACTTCGCAAACTTCCCACCCACAAAGACGCCGCCTCCAGCGCTACCACTCCCAACCCGTCGCTGGAACTCAGCTTCGGAAACAGGGAGCCCATCAATTTCTCTTCCGCTGCTGTAATCATATGGGTCGCCGCCTTCGATAAACAGCGGCGAGCTGAACTTCCACTCCACATAACTTTGTGCATAAGCAAATGGGTTTGAGAGTGGAGTCTCGGCGCCGCGTGGGTCGCGTTCTTCGCGCGTCGTTGTTCGATAGCTCGAGTGGCCGTAGGAGGTGAGCCAACTGCCGGTCACCGGATTGTGATGTTCGAAGGTCACGTCGCCCCAGAACTCACGTGCGATGCGTTCGCCGTTGGCGTAGATGTAGATCGTATTGCCCCAGCCTAGCTCGGCGACCGTCGCGCCGCCCAGAACGCTCGATTTGATGTAGTAAGTCGTTTGCGTGTCTTCCATCGGTTCGCCCGGGTTGCCGAACTCGTCAACTATACCCGGCAGACGCGAGATCTGTTGACGCTTCGCGGGCCCTCCGCTGCCGTCGTACGTTTGCGTGATGTCCAGCCGCGGTTCGTATGGATATTGAAAGCCATCGCCGACCACGGCACGCGATACAGAGTGAACTAAAGCACCAGAGGCATCAATGGTCTGCGTGTAGCTGGGGTCTGAAGTCGTATTGCCGTTAGCATCGTACTGCCACCCGAAATCCGTGCGGCGATTGTTGACGTAAGTGCCGACATCACTCGGCTCGCCGGTGTAGAGCTTGCCCGTGCGGTTGCTGTGATCGAATGCATCGTAAGTGATGCTTTGAA